>CAZCVP010000275.1:0-8634 GCA_964501915.1 uncultured Enterobacterales bacterium | reverse complement strand
GACCTGGTACATCGACTACGACGGCGACGGCTACGGCTCGGACAGCTTCACCGACGAGGCCTGCGACCAGCCCGAGGGCTGGGTGGACAACACCGACGACTGCGACGACACGGACGCCGACGTCCACCCCGGCGCCACCGAGGCCTGCAACGAGGTCGACGACGACTGCGACGACGAAGTCGACGAGGACGCCTCGCTGGACCTCGACACCTGGTACGCCGACAGCGACGGCGACGGCTACGGCGACGCCGACTGCACGACCGAGGCCTGCGACCAGCCCCAGGACCACGTGGCCAACGACGACGACTGCGACGACGACGACGCCGATATCTACCCGGGGGCGCCCGAGTCCTGCGACGGGGTCGACGAGGACTGCGACGGCGACGTCGACAACGACGCCAGCGACGGGGACACCTGGTGGATCGACCTCGACGGTGACGGCTATGGCAACAGCATCCTCACGGCCTCGGACTGCGAGCAGCCCGCCGTCTATGTCTACAACAGCGACGACTGCGACGACCTGTAGGCCGACGCCTGCGCGGGCATCTCCGAGGTCTGCGACGGCATCGACAACGACTGCGACGAGGAGACCGACGAGTCGGACGCCTCCGATGCCTCCACCTGGTACGCCGACAGCGACGGCGACGGCTACGGCGACCCGGACACCAGCGAGACCGCCTGCGAGGCCCCGACCGACTACGTCAGCGACGACAGCGACTGCGACGACGCCGACGCCACGATCAACCCCTCGGCCCTGGAGCAGTGCGACAGCGTCGACAACGACTGCGACACCGAGGTCGACGAGGACGAAGCCATCGACGTCGTGACCTGGTACCAGGACGCCGACGGCGACGGCTACGGCGAGTCCACCGTCTCCGAAGACCACTGCGACGCCCCGACCGGCTACGTCAGCGACGACACCGACTGCGACGACAGCGAGGCCCTGGCGAACCCTGGCGAGACCGAGACCTGCAACGACGGCATCGACAACGACTGCGACGGCTCGGCCAGCGGCTGCCAGATCTCCGGCTCCGTCGCCGTGTCCAAGGCTGACGCCGACTGGTACGGCGAGACCTCGAGCAACTACGTCGGCTGCGACGTGAGCTTCATCGGTGACGTCGACGCCGACGGCTACGACGACATGCTGCTGGGCGCCTACGGCAACGACGACAACGGCAGCTACTCCGGCTCCGCCTACCTCATCTATGGCGACCCGACGCTCGGCTCCACCTACGCCGTCAGCAGCGAGATCCAGCTCTACGGCGAGTCCTCCGACGACTACGCCGGCTGGTCCGTGCACGGCGGCCAGGACGTCAACAACGACGGCTACGACGACGCCCTGGTCGGTGCCATCTACAGCGACGACTACACCACCAACGCCGGCAGCGTCTACCTGCTCTACGGCCCCCTGCCGACCAGCAGCACGGTGCTCTACAACGCCGACGCCGAGTACTACGGCGAGGCCAGCAGCGACTACGCCGGCCACAGCGTCGTGCTGCCCGGCGACATCGACGCCGACGGCTACGCCGACGTGCTCTACGGGGCCTATGCCAACGACGACGGTGGCAGCAACAGCGGCTCCGTCTACCTCTTTCACGGTCCGCCGGGCTCCTACGACCAGTACGGCTACAACGCCGACCGCCAGTACGTGGGCGAGAACTCCAGCGACTACGCCGGCTACCGCGTCGCCTACGCCGGCGACATCGACGACGACGGCTTCGACGACGTCTGGATCGGCGCCTACGCCGAGGACACGGGGGGCAGCAACGCCGGCGCGGCCTACCTGGTCTACGGCGACACGGGCACCGGCAACGTCGACCTGTCCTCGGCCGACGCCAAGCTCATCGGCGAGTACGACAGCGACTACGCGAGCTGGTCCATGGCCTCGGGTGACCTCAACGACGACGGCCAGCGGGACCTGGTCGTCGGCGCCATGTACAGCGACGAGGGCGGCAACGACTCCGGCATGGTCTACGTCATCCAGAGCCCGCCGTCGGGCACCTACGACCTCGGAGGTGCCGAGACCCAGGTCGTCGGCGAGCGCAGCGGGACCTACAGCGGCTGCGACGTCGCCGTGGCCGACATCGACAACGACGACGTGGACGACCTGGTCATCGGCAGCTTCGGCGTGTCCTCCTCGGCCGGCGCCGTCTACATCGTCTACGGACCGGTCGAGGGCCTGGTGGATCTCTCCAGCGCCGATGCCGAGGTCCGCGGGTCCGGCAGCAGCGACTACCTGGGCTGGGCCGTGGACGCCGGAGGCGACGTCGACGGGGACGGCGTGGGCGATGTGTTGATGGGTGCCCAGTACGACGATGACAACGGGGGGGAGTCGGGGACGGCGTGGTTGTTCTATGGGACGGGGATGTAGGGGTTGGGGGCCGCGGCCCCGGAGCTCGACCGCTGGTATCCTCCGCCCGGTGACACGTGGCTGCCGATACGGGTTGCTCCCCCTCGTGCTGAGCAGCACCTTCTCCGCCTGCCTGTCCACCCGGTCCGACTACGAAGCCCTCCGCCTGGAACTCATGGACTTCGACCAGGACGGTCACTTCGCCGAGCGCTACGCTGGCGAGGCCGGTGCTGCTCCGGCGGACGACTGCGACGACCAGGACCCCAGCGTCCACCCGGGCATGCCGGAGGTCCCCTACAACGACAAGGACGACGACTGCGATCCCGGCAGCGGCGACGACGATCTCGACTCCGATGGCTTCGACATCGAAGTGGACTGTGACGACGAGAACCCCTGGGTCCATCCTGGCGCGACCGAGGTCTGGTACGACGGCATCGACCAGGACTGCGAGCCCGGAAACGACGACGACGCGGACGGTGACGGGGTGGACGCGGAGGCTCGTGGCGGGCTCGACTGCGATGACCAGGATCCCGAGGTCGCACCAGGGCTCGACGAGGTCTGTGACAGGGTCGACAACGACTGCGACGGCGAGGTCGACGAAGGGGTCGACACCTGGTGGGCCGACGCCGACGGTGACGGCTACGGCGACGACGGCACCGGTCCGACGATCGGCTGCGAGCACGCGGACACTGACGTGCAGGTCGGCGGGGACTGTGACGACACGACTCCAGAGGCCAGCCCGACGCAGACAGAGGTGTGCGGCGACGGCCTGGACAACGACTGTCAGGACGACCCGTCGGCCTGCCGGTGGCCGGCCGAGGCGAGGCTCGGCGAGGTGTCGACGACAGTGATCGCAGGCTCGGAGTCTGGAGCCGGCTTCGGGCTGGCACTCGCCTCGGAGGTCGACCTGGACCTCGACGGGACCGCGGACCTGCTGGTGGGCGCCCCGGAGGCCGACGGCCCGGAGGATGCCGATGTCGGGGCTGTCTACCTGTTCCAGGCGCCCTCTCCGGGCACTATCGGACCGGCCGAGGCGAACTGGAGCGTCGCCGGAGCCGCGGGGTCGACGGGCTTCGGGCGGTCCATCGCGACGGGCACGGCCTGGGCGGATCCGCAACCGCTGGTCGTGGTCGCGGCCCAGACCAGTCCGGTGGCCTGGGTGTTCGAGGCCCCCCTGTCAGGCCAGAGCAGCCTCGCAGATGCCGTGGGGAGCTTCGGCGGCGAAGGCTGGGCCTACACCGTGGACAAGGTCTTCGGTGCGGGCGACCTCGACGGGGACCTCCTGGCCGACTTCGCGGGCTGGTCATCGACCAGCTCGGCACACGGCGAACAAGATGCGGGTGTGCTGCACTTCTACTCAGGGCCTCTCGCCGGACGCTTCGACGACGGGAGTCCCGATGCCGTTCGATTCGGTGAGAGCGGCGGAGACGAGGCGGGTGGGACCTGCGCTGGCGGCCATGACCTCGACGGCGATGGACTGGACGACTTGGTGGTCGGGGCGAGCGGATCTGGACGGGGCGGCCCGGGATCGGGTGTGGTCTACGTCTTGGAGGGTCCCGTCGCCGGCGTCGACGACCTGGCCACGGCGGACGCGGTGCTGGTCGGAGAGAGCGCTGGAGACGGAGCCGGCTTCGCGCTGTCGGTGGTCGGTGATGTGGACCAGGACGGACACCTGGACCTGGCGGTGGGTGCGCCCCTTCGCGGAGGAGGGTCTTTCTACG
Source organism: uncultured Enterobacterales bacterium (assembly GCA_964501915.1). GTDB lineage: Bacteria > Myxococcota_A > UBA796 > UBA796 > CAJQPC01 > CAYFPX01. The sequence continues at coordinate 4,563 of CAZCVP010000275.1, read as the reverse complement.
GCGTCGTGCACCTGGTGCTGGGCCCCTTCAGCGGTCAGTCCTCCCTCGCTTCGGCGGAGGCTGTGTTCGAGTCGGAACGGGAACTCGGGCTCGGGGTGAGCCTGGTCGGTCCCGTGGACCTCGACGCGGACGATCGCATGGACCTGGTGCTGGCCGCACCGTTGGCCACGTCCGATGACGGAACCACGGCCCTGGCCGGGGGTGTCGGGGTGTTCTATGGCCCCCTCTCCAGCGGCACCGTCGACTTCGACAGCCACGATGCCTTCCTCGCGGGGGACGAGGAGTCCGCCTTCGCTGGAACCGCCCTGGCCAGGGGAGACCTGGACGGCGACGGCTTCGACGACCTGGCGATCGCCAGCGACATCGGACTCGGCACTGGCGGGTCCGCTCCCGGGCAGGTCTACCTCCTGTTCGGCAGCGGCAATTGAGCCGCGGCCGCCGGGAGGTTCCCATGGTTCCAGACTTCGACCGCCAGAAGAACCTGCTGAAGCGGCGCTTTGGTCCACTCTCCTCCTACGTACCCGAGCTGATCGCCGTCCACCACGACCTCAAGCAGTCCTTGCAGGTGACCGTCAAGGACGCGGACTGGGAGGTGGAGGGCCCCCGCCTCCAGCGTTTCTGCGAGCGAGCGTGCTTGACCCTCGAGGTCCACGAGCGACGTGGCGCCCACAAGGCGGTGATCTCGAAAGAAGGCCTGCGCGAGGCTCCCGGAGCCGGAACGGCCCAGACAGCGGGCCGGTTCTTCTCCTACCCGCGCTGTTGCGTCGATGCCTACCGTGGACGCGGTCCGCGGACCACAGGAGACGACTTCGCCAATCGCCTCGGGGAGCTCGTCGGGTCGGCTCCTGACAGCGTCGACTTCCGCATGAACCCCTTCCTGCGGACGTCACCCTTCCACCTCTACAAGCACTTCCCCTGTTCCCTGCACTGCGAAGCGACCCTCGCGCTGGCCGAGACGCTGCTGCGGAGCCTCCACGAGACGATGCCGGAGCTGGAAGGACACATCCGGGTGTTTGGAAGTGCCCCTGTCCTGTTCACCGATGTGTGCGGTGCTGGCCTCTCGCTGGCCGGAGGGGTCGTGGACGAGCAGCGCGTCGCCTACGAGGCCGTCTTCACCGATGTCGACCCGGCGACCCACCTGGATCGGGCCCCGAACCGAACAGCCGCCGATGTCGCACTGTTCCAGGACCTCTTCGAAGCCCTCGAGCTGGGAGACAGCCTGCGGCTCGGAGGGGGCGGCCTGCTCACGGTCTCCCAGGACTCGCGCACCGTCGCTGAGTTGCGCTGTCCCGAACACCTGGTGTGGCGGCTCCTGGACTTCTCGGGACCAGTGAAGGCCCAGGCGGGAAGCCCGGAGGGGCCCAGGTGACGCCTGGCGGAACGTGGCGATCGGGGAGGCCCACACGCCGACTTCGGGTGAGCAGGGCCCCGAGAAGGCCCGGAGCTCCGTTCCACGGTGGCGTCGTTCAACGAGACCGGCGCGCAGGCGTTAGGGGCAGCGGCCTCCCGGAGCCCCTCTGAGCACCCTCTACGACAGCCTCAACCTCTGGCTCCTGCAGCGCGCGGGCTTCACTCGTCGGTGGCACGAGACCAGCGAGGGTCGCATGCACGCCCTGGTGGGAGAGGGCCAGGGAGAGCTGCCAGCGGTCGTCCTGATGGCTGGGCTGGGCAGCCGGGGCAGCCACTTCCGCCGCTGTGTCACCCACCTGTTGCCCCGCGTCCGCCGCGTGATCCTGCCGGACCTGCCCGGCCACGGCCACAGCCAGGTGCCCGCCGACGGCCTGACCGGGCCCTCCCTCCAGGTGGGCACCCAGGAGGCCCTGGGGCTGCTGCTGGAGGAGGAACCCGCGGTGATCCTGGGCAACAGCCTGGGCGGCTTCATGGCTGTGCGTCATGCCCTCCACCACCCGGGGGACGTGCTCGGTCTGCTGCTGGTCTCGCCCGGCGGCGCCTGGCTGGAACCGGACGCCATCTGGCCCTTCTACGACCGCTTCCGCCTCGAGACCCACCGCCAGGCGCTGGCCCTGGTGGATGACGTGTTCGCCGGCACCTACTCCGGGCTGCGTCACATCCTGGCCTGGGGGACCCGCCGCCAGCTCGGCAAGCCCCCCACGCGCAACCTCATCGACACCATCGAGCAGCACTACCTGCTCACCGGCGAGGAACTCGGCCGGATCTCGATGCCCGTGCGGCTCATCTGGGGCACCGCCGACGGCGTGGCTCCCCAGGACCAGCTCGATCACTTCCACCAGAGCCTGCCGACGGGCACTCGCCTGGACCGGCCCGGCAACTACGGACACGCGCCCTACCTGGAGCAGCCGAAGGACCTCGCCGAGCGCCTGTTGGCCTTCATCCAGGAGGAGGTCCAGGCCCGGTCAGCCTCCGGGCCGATCCAACCCAGCGGGGCCAGCTGACCGGCGCTACAGTGATCGGGCAGAGGAGGAGCACGTGCACCGAGACCCTCCGAGAACGCCACACGAGGACCCGGCCTGGACCTGGCGCCTCAGCCTCGGCGTGACCCTGGGCGTGATGCAGCTGGTGCTCGGCTGGCCGGCCGTCGCCGTGCTGGGATCCTCGGCGGCCTACACCGGCGACGCGGACCTGGCGCTCTGGGGAGCCCCCGGCGTCTACGCCCTGTCCTGGCTCCTGCTGGGCCTCGCCGTGCTCATCGGTGGCCCCGACGCCATGCGGGTGACCCGGCAGGGCACGCTGCGCCTGGTGCGGGTGGCCTCCGGACGACGCGACCGCTGACCGAACGGCTCAGCCCGCGGGCAGGCCCCGCTCGTGGTCGAGCTTCCTCTGGTAGCGCCCCTGCGCCACGTCCACGAGCACCAGCACCACGATCACGAAGTAGAAGGTCGACTTGGCCATCGGCTGGATCGGGAAGCCGGCCACGCTCAGGTGGGCCAGGTGGCCGCCCTCGCTGAGCAGCATCACGCCGACGATGAAGAGGATGAACAGGCCCAGCACTTCGTACATCCGGTTCCTCTTCAAGAACTCCGCCACGGTGTCCGCCAGCACGATCATCAGCACTCCGGACACGATGATCGCCACCGCCATCACCCAGAACACCTCGGTCAGGGCGATGGCGCTGAGGATGCTGTCGAAGGAGAACACCAGGTTCATCGCCACGATCCACGCGATCGCCGAGCCGACCGTGCGCTGGGAGTCCTCGCCCACCTGCTGACCCAGGTGGTCCATGGACAGCATGTGGAGGATCTCCTTCATCGCCGTGTAGAGGATGAACACCCCCCCGGCGAGCACGATCAGGGCGTGCACGGTCAGCTCTCCGTGCAGCAACGGACCCAGGTGCAGGGTCAGGAAGGGAGACTGGAAGGCCCCGATGGCCTCCACCACCACGAAGAGCAACACGATGCGCAGCAGGATGGCGAGCCCGATGCCGACCCGGCGCACCCGCTGCTGCTTGTCCTCGGGCACCCGCTTGGACTCGATGGAGATGTAGAGCAGGTTGTCGAAGCCCAGCACGGCTTGGAGGAAGATCAACATCGCCAGCGTGAACAGGTTGTCCAGGTTGAAGACCTCGGCCACGGCAGACCTCCTGAGAGACCGCGGTGGGTATCCGGGGAGCGGTGGCCGAGCACCAGCGCACCCACGAGTCCTTCATCGACTGGACGGTGCCGACCCGGTCCGCCCGCACCTCCGGACAGACCGACGACCACGAGGGCATGGTGCTGGCGTGGAAGGAGGGAGAGCAGGAACGCCATGAGCAACACCGAGCCCACGACGTAGCCCAGCACCGGAGAGGCCCAGGGGGGCTGCTCCGACCCGCCACTCCAGCCTGAAGACGTCGACGGGCGCGCGCGAGCGGCGGGCCACCCGCAAGCCAGCTACGGAAGAACCGACCCGCCCTGGCACCAGCCGAGACGCCCAGAGCTTGCTCTACACCTCCACCATCACCACCGCGGCGCTCCGCCTGCGAGAGACCCGCCTCGTCGCGGACCTGCTGCTCACGGAGCCCGATCCCCTCACGTGGCGCCAGCGCATCGTGGAGGACAACCTGCTCCAGCTCCGCAGCCCGGAGTCGGCCCGACGGATCGCGGCGCTCCTCCGCGCCCGACTCGAGCCCATGGGACCCGAGCTCTGGCGCATGGTCCGCGATGGCCCGAGAGACCTGGCGGTCCAGGCGACCCTGGCCGGCGCCATCCGACAGAGTCGACTCCTCGGTGACTTCATGGACCTGGCCCTGCGTGAGCAGTGGGACCTCTTCGCCAAGGCCCTGGGGCCAGGCACCTGGACCGCCTTCGTCGCCGGCTGCCGTGGCCGCGACCCCGAGATGCCCCAGTGGCGGGAGCGCACGGTCCGCGGGCTGCGCAACACGGTCTATGAGATGCTCGCCGAGGCTGGATACCTGCGGGACACCCGCACTCTGGTCCTGCAGAACGTCTTCGTGGACCCTCAGCTCGCAGCTCTGCTGCGGGTTCGAGGTGAACGCCCACTCGATAAATGACGTGCCGGCGCAGCCGGCATGTGCCGGAGCCCGTCCCGGGCGTAACCCCCGTTTCCTCCCCAGCCGCGCTGCCACCGCCCCCGTGTGATGGGGGT
>CAZCVP010000274.1:3097-8781 GCA_964501915.1 uncultured Enterobacterales bacterium | reverse complement strand
CACCGACACCGACACCGACACCGACACCGACACCGACACCGACACCGACACCGACTGGACCATCGGTCCGGCCGGCCGCTTCCAGGAGGACCTGACCCTCGACGGCATCGAACGGACCTGGACCCTGCTGGTGCCCGAGTCCGCCACCTCGGCCATGGCCGTCGGGCCGACCCCGGTCCTCGTCGCCCTGCACGGCGCCGGAGACACCGGCAGCAATTTCATCGCCGCCACCGACCTCGACGACGTCGCCCGCGACAACGGCCTGCTGCTCGTCGCGCCCGACGGCTACAACAAGGGCTGGTTCGTCCAGAACGACGAGGGCTGGCCACGGAGCCACAGCGACAGCAGCTCCTTCTACAACGACGTCCTGCTGATGCAGACCATCCTCGACGACCTGGAGGAGGACTACCGCGTCGACTCCGACCGCTACTACCTGACGGGTCACTCCAGGGGTGCCGGCATGACCGCCCTGGTGGGGATCGCGACCGGCCAGTACGGCTTCACGAGCCCCTTCGCCGCCTATGGCGTCAACGCCGGCTACGACCCGGCCCAGGGCAGCATCCCGATCGCCGACGCCGACCCCAAGCGGCCCTTCTGGGTGATCCACGGGACCTCGGACAGCAACGTGCCCTTCAGCTATGGCGAGGACCTGGCCTCCTCCCTGGAGCGCGGCGGCTTCGAGGTCGACTGGACCCCGGTGAGCGGCGCCGGCCACACCTGGCTCTGGCGGTCCTCCTACGGCCAGACGAACCAGGACCTGGTGGACTGGTTCCTGGAGCACCCGCTGCCCTGACCGGGGGGAAGACAAGAAGGAGAGCGCCGTGTTCTTCGACATCGGCTATTGATCCAGAGAGGGGCCGCTGCAGGGCCCCCCACCCGTCGCCCGATGTACACCCACGTCCTCCGACCCGTGACCCTGACCGGCCCCGAGCTGGACGACCTGCTCGCCCAGGGCTGGTACCGCATGGGTCCAGCGCTCTTCACCTGCCGCTACACGGCGCTGGACGACGGGGTCCTGCGCACCGCCATCTGGTCCCGCACGGTGCTGGAGGACTTCACCTTCCGCCGCTCGCACCGCAAGGCCCTGGGTCGCATCGATCGGCGCTTCCGCATCGAGAACGGCCCGGCCGTGATCGACGAGGCCCACCGCGAGCTTCACGCCCGCTACCTCACCGTGGCCCCCGGCGAGCGCAGCGAGGACCTGTCCGACGTGCTCTTCGGCCACCAGGAGACGGCACCCTTCGACACCCGCGAGATCGCCCTCTGGGAGGGCGACAGGCTCGCCGCCTTCTCCTGGTTCGACGTCGGCGAGCGCTCGGTGATGAGCCTCATGGGCTGCTACGACCCGGACCTCGCCTCCGAGAGCCTCGGTTTTGGGACCCTGCTCCTCGAGCTCCGGCTGGCGAGGGAGCAGGGCCGTCGCTACCACTACTCGGGCTACATCCTGCCCGGCGCCCCGGTCATGGACTACAAGCTGCGGCTGGCCACGGAGCTCTACGAGCCGGTGGAGGACCGCTGGCTGCCGGTGTCGGCGCTGCAGGACTGGGACCTGTTCACCGACCGCATCGACCGGGCCCTGGGAGCCGCCCACACGGCCCTCATGAGCCACGGCCTGACCGCCGAGATCGGTCGCTACCGCTACAGCGAGGTCCAGGCCTGGAACCCCAACCTGCCCCCGATGCTCACCCACCCGGTGGTGCTGGCCTGCGGGCCCTGGAACGGCGGCCTGGTGATGGTGGCCTGGGACGACCTCGACGGGCACTACGAGGTGCTCCGGTGCCGTCCGGCCCGCTTCCAGACCTCCACGGGGGCCGACCTGATCGCGATGCTGATCGTGGAGGCGGAGCTGGCCCAGGTCCCCGAGGCCCGGCAGCTCCCCGGGGTGCTGAGGGCGCTGGGCATCGGCGACGAAGACGGCAAGGCCTGACAGCGCTGAGGAGCGGCTCAGCGCTCCAGCTCGGCCTCCAGGCGGGTGCGCGCTCTCCCGCTGGCGCCCGCGTCGAGGGCCGACCGCAGCAGGGCCCGGGCCCCCTCCGGGTCCTCGGGTGCCAGGCACCGGGCCAGGTGGGCCGTCGCCGCGGCGACACCGGCGGCATGGAGCGCCTCCAGGGCTGGTCTCGCGGCCTCGCAGTCACCCCGCTCCAGGCCCCAGGCCGCCGCACGGGTCCAGGTGTCGTGGTGGAGCGCCACCGGGCCGGCCAGGGTGCTGTCGACGGCCGCGAGGGCCTCCTCCACCCGGCCGAGGGCGAAGAGCAGCTCCACCTGGAGGTCCACCAGGGCGGCCCGGGTGGCGGCTTCACCGTCCGGGTGGGCCAGGCCCTCCTCGACGGCCCGCAGGCCATCGTCCAGGGCACCGGACCGCTGGTGGGCCAGGGCCAGGCCCAGCCCCACGCCGGCGTTGCGCAGACAGGTCGTGCGAGAGCCCTGGCTGAGCACGCGCACCCCGTCGTGACCCTGGCAGGCCACCTCGACGCGGCCCCGGCTGACGAAGACCGAGGTGCCGACCGCGCTCCGACTCACCGTGAAGCGGGTGCCGAGCACGGACACCCGCGCCTCGTCGGTGTCGACGGTGACCGACAGCTCCCGCGCCGGATCGACGTCCAGCTCCAGCGAGCCGGCTTCGAGGGCCATCGACACCCGCCCCCGGTCGGCCACGCCGGTGGCCCGACCCGAGCCCCAGGCGGTGAGGCCCGACACCGGGGTGGCCCCGTCGGCGTCATCGAGCACGAAGCGGACCTCGCGGGGTCCGACCAGCGAGAGCAGGATCATGGCCGCGAAGGCCGCTGCGAGGGCCAGGAGCGGCGCCGATCTCCGCGGCGAGGCCCCCGCCTGGAGCCGAAGCCAGGTGGCCTGCTCGTGGCGAGCGAGGTGATCACCAGGGGGTGGCGCCGTCTGGCAGGCTCTCCGGAGCTCGTCGGCGAAGGTCGCGCTCATGGGCCCTCCTCCGGCGCCACGTCCAGGGCGCGACAGCGAGCCTCGAAGCCGCGACGAGCACGGGTGAGCCGCCGGTTGAGGGTGCCGGGGGCCAGCCCGGACCAGGCACAGATCTCCCGGCGACGCTGACCCTCCACGTAGTGGGCCCACAGCAGCATCCGCTGCTCGGCCGGCAGGCTCTCCAGGGCCTGGCGGACCCGCGCCCGGCGCTCCGAGGCCAGGGCCTCTTCCTCGACACCGGGCTGGGGCGAGGGGTGGTGCTCCAGGGCCGCCGCCGGCACCTGACGCCGCACCCGCGCCCAGCGCTCCCGCTCCCGGATCACCCGCAACAGGGTCCCGTAGAGCCAGGCCCGGAAGCGCTCCGGGTGTTCCACCCGCTCCAGGTGACGCAGGGCTCGCAGCAGGACCTCCTGGGCCAGGTCGTCCGGATCCTGCCGGGGACCTGCGAGGCTGCGGCACCAGCGGTGGACCTCGCGGTGCCACACGGTGAGCAGCCGGCGACGCGCTCCGGTCGTGCCGTCCACGGCCTGTCTCAGGAGCGAGCCACCCACGACGTCCCGGGCCGCGCGCTCCAGGTCGATGCCGCGTTCTTCGGAGCGGGTGAGGACCTCGGGGGCCAGCGTCCAGGGATCCACCCACACGCCGCCGAGCTGCCCGCACAGCGTCCGGGCCCGCTGGAGCGGGTCGGGCCAGGCCTGCCGGGCCGGGCCTACCACCGGAGCTCCAGACCCGCGAGAGGACGCCAGGGGCTGAGCTCCACGGTGCCGTCCTCCACGACCAGGCGCACGGGCAGCAGGTCCCGTGTCAGCTCGACCCACCCCGCCACCCGCAGGGGACCGACCTCCACCAGGGCGGCGGTGAGCCGTGCTCCGAACCAGGGGATCGACGCCATCGCCCGGGGGCCCGTGGTGCCGAAGGCGTAGCGACGCCAGCCCACGCCCACCAGGGCCGTGGCGGCCAGCCAGGGCTGCACCGTGGCCCGCGTGGCGAGGGCCACGTCGAGGCTGTGGATCCGCACCGCGTCGAAGACCTCCGTGCCGTCGCCTACGGCGACCTCGGCCTGGACCACCGGCGAGCTGGCCCGCACCCCCGCCTCCAGCGCCACGAGCAGACGCCGTCGGACCCAGGCCCCGACCGCGGCCTGCACGCTCCAGGACGGGGTGAGCGTCTCCCACGACAACGCCCCACCTCGCGCCGCGAGGTCCAGGCGGGGCCGGGTCGCCACCTCGGGCACAGGCGGCCGGCCCCAAAGCCCGGCCGCTGCGGTGATCGCATCGATCGGGGCGGCCGGGGCGAGTCTCCAGGTCCGAGGCGCGAGGGCGAGGGCCGGCCTGGGCGGCTCCGGCTCCAGCTCCGGAGTGGCGACCACGGGCGGGGCCGGCTGGACCCCGGCAGCTCGCAGAGGCCAGTCGAGCTCCGCGGCGTCGCGCCCGCTCAGGGCGACCGCGAGCAGCAGGACCTCGAGGCGATCGCTGCCGTCCTGGGGCGCCGCGACCTCCCGGGAGGCGGTAGCGCGGCCCGGGCTGTGGACCTCCACGATCCACCGCTCGCCCTCGTCGACCAGGTCGACGCGGACATCCGGGCCCAGGCCCTCTCCCGAGAGCGCCTGGACCCGGACCAGCTCAGCCTGCCAGGCGGAGGTGTCGGCGCCGGCGGGCAGCACCAGCTCGGCGCCCACCGCCACACCCACCGTCCAGGTCAGCCAGGCTGCGATCAAGGAGACCTCCCGCCCTCGTTGTGTGTGCGCCGACCGGATCCATCACGGGCTCAGAACATCACCCAGCTCAGCTCCGAGGCCTCGACGTCCTCACCCTGGCCGGACGTCCAGGAGGCGATGGTGCACACGGTCTGGCTGTCCTCTTCGACCTCGACGACGTCGTCTCCGTCGGGCGGGACCCGGACCTCGTCGGACTCGCTGGTGAAGTCGATCGTGAAGTGGTCGCGCAGCTCCCCGTCCTCGGTGAGGTCGTAGGCCCACCAGGCGCCGCGGGTCACGGTCAGCTCGCCGGGGAGGTCCTCCTCCTCCAGTCCGGGACCGTCGAGGCCCGCCTCCAGGACCAGGGCCAGCTCACCGTCTCGCCGCACGACGAAGCCCGCGGACTCGCCGTTGGCGCCCCGGCGGAAGCTCACCTCGACCTCGTCGCCGTCCTCGACGGTGTCCAGGTCGACGCCCCCGCCCCAGCCCCAGCCCATGAGCCAAGACCAGCCCAGGTGCCAGATCCGGCCCCGGTCGTCGGCGATGGCGATCACGACGTCGACCTCGTCCTGGCACCCCGCCACGTTGTCGTGCATCTCCTCGGAGGGCAGGTCCGGGTGACGCACGACGCCCTGGAACGTGATCAGCTCCCCGGGCTCGGCCTCCGCGAGACCCGGCTGGGGAGACCCCAGACAGGCCACGGCGGTGCCCGCCTCCACCTGGTTGGGGAGCCGATCGATGTTCGCCCCCGACATCCCGAGGCCGCTGCAGCCGAGGAGGACCAGGGAGAGGAGGGACGCGGGAGCGATGGTGCGGAGCATGGGCAGGCCTCCTGGGAGTGGGTCGGGCCGACCGGCGACATCGGGGCCGGCACTTCCCGGGTGACGCGAGGCGCGAGAGCTGATCACCTTTCTTCGACTCCGTGAGCGACGAGGGAGACACCGGCGCCTGACTCCAGGTCCGTTCCCCCGGAGTGGGCGCCCCCCCCCCCCGGGGGGGGCGGCGCGTGGGGGGGGGGTAGTGTAGGGGCCCCCCCCGGCCCCGGCGCAACCCC
>CAZCVP010000274.1:0-3087 GCA_964501915.1 uncultured Enterobacterales bacterium | reverse complement strand
GACACGGGGGCGTTAGTCCTGGTCGTTTCCCCGGGTGGGGGCGCCCCGACCCGGGGGGGGGCGCTCCGCTTCGTGCTGGGATAGTCTCGGGCCCCCGGAGGACCCTTGAGCATCCGCCGTGCCCTCAGGACCGGCCTGGAGGCCCGCTTCGAAGGCGGCGCCGAGGCCTTCCGCACCGTCCTGGCGGGTGGCGGTCACCCCCCGGAGTGGTTCGAGGAGGTGCGTCGGATCCTGGGGAAGCTGCCCTGCGAGTGGGCCCACCTGGACACCATCACCTGGGAAGACGACGCCCCCGTGCTCGCCCGGGCGCTCTACCCGATGGTCACCAGCTACCTGCTGCTCGAAGAGGACCTGATCCCCTCGTCCGGCGAACAGGTGGTCCTGGGCCTGCTCGACGACGCCTACCTGCTGCTGAAGGCGCTGGAGGCCCTGGAGCCCGATGGCGATCGATCCGCCGACCTGCAGCTGCTGCGCCGTGTGCTGGGCATCGGCCCCTGCGCCGTGCTCGACGCCCTCGTGGGCGGCGCCCTGGCCGAGGCCGCGGAGGAGGTCGCCCGACAGGGGGGATAGGGCCTGCACGTGGCCACCATCTTCGACCACCTGGGACACGCCGCCCTGCGGCTCCGCGGCTTCCAGCGGCGCTGGATCCCCACGGAGGTGGGTCGGGTCCACTCCCTGGAGCGCGAGGGGTCCGGAGCGCTGTCCCCCGTGGTCCTGGTGGCCGGCTTCAGCAGCCGAGCGACCAACTTCGCCCGCATGGCCCCCCACCTGCTGCCCCACGTGCGGCGCGTGACCATCGTCGACCTGCCCGGCCACGGAGACAGCGACATCCCCGAAGACGGTCTCACGGGGACCTCGCTGCGCACCGGAGTCCTGGAGGCTCTGCGGGTGCTCACCGAGCAACCCGCCGCGATCTTCGGGAACTCGGTCGGCGGGCTGATGGCCCTCCAGCACACCCTGGCCCACCCGGCCACGGTCCGAGGGCTCCTGCTGGTCTCCCCCCTCGGCGCCTCGATGACCGCCGACGAGGTGAGGGAGCTGGCCCGGAGCTACCGGGTCGAGACCTTCGCCGATGCCCAGGACATGATCGACCGGGTCTTCTACCGGGTGCCCGGCTGGTTCCACCCGGTCATGTCCTACTTCTGCAAGCTGCAGATCTCCCGGCCCGAGCTCCGCAACTTCCTGGACAGCCTGAGCGCCGACCAGACCATGAGTCACACCGAGCTGGCCGACCTCACGGTGCCCACGAGGATCCTCTGGGGCCTGGCCGACGGCATCCTGCCCCGAGAGCACCTGGCCTTCTTCCGCGAGGCGCTGCCCCACGCCACCTTCGACGAGCCCGTCGACTATGGGCACAGCCCCTTCATGGAGCGGCCGAGGGACCTCGCCGAGAGGATGCTGGACTTCCTCCGTGACCTGTAGCTGGGACGCGGCCACGTAGGATAGCGGTTCACTCCAACCGACACGCACGGGCCCGACATGTCGCTGGATCTCGACAACCTCCCCCTGCAGGAGCTGATCAAGCTCCAGGAGGAGGTGGGTCGGGTCCTGGCGCGGCGCTTCCAGCGCGACAAGTCCCTGGTCTTCACCGACGTGGTGGACTCCACCGGGGCCTTCGTGCGCCACGGCAACGCCGCTGGACGGGCGCTGCTCCAGCGACACCTCGCCGTGCTGCAGGAGGTGACCACCCCGACGGGCGGCCGGATCGTCGACACCGCTGGCGACGGCGCCTTCACCGTCTTCGACACCGTGCACGCCGCGACCGTGTCGCTCATCTCGCTCCAGCAGAAGCTCCTGCGGGACAACATCGAGCGTCCCTCCCACCAGCGCGTGTCGGTGCGCTGCGCCGTGCACTGGGGCAGCGTGCTCACCGACGGCACCACCGTGACCGGTGATGCGGTCCACACCGCCGCGCGCGTCTGCAGCTCCGCCAACGGCGGCGAGATCCGCCTGACCAAGAGCGCCTTCTGGCAGCTCCCCACCCTGCTGCGCCTGAAGTGCTCCCACCTGCCGGAGCTCCGACTCAAGGGCATCCCGGAGCCGGTGCCGGTGATGCTGATGCCCTGGCGGGACCCGGGCTCCTTCCCGACCACCGTGGTCCTGAAGGAGACGGGCGAAGCCTTCGCGCTGCCGCAGAAGGACGTGATCACCGTCGGGCGTCTCGACACCTTCGAAGGGCGACCGGCCAACGACATCGTGCTCCGCCTGCCGGACCCCGATCGCTGCCGACACATCAGCCGCTGGCACGTCGAGCTGCACCGTCGCCCCGAGGGCCTGGTCGTGCGCAGCGTCAGCCGCGGGCGCACCGAGGTCGACGGCAAGGTGCTCGGCAAGGGGGAGTCCTGTGCCCTGCGGGTAGGCTCCCAGGTCGTCCTGTCCAAGGTCGCCACCCTGGAATTCCTGACCCGTGCCGCCCCCGAGCTGGCGGGCACCTACTTCGAGGAAGAAGGGTGACCCTGGTGCTCGCCGCCCTCCTGGTCGGCTGTGAGACCTGCGACGTGCGGGAGGCCTACGGGGAGGGGGCGATCCAGGAGGAGCTCGATCGGGCCGGGTCCGGCGCCACCATCACCGTGTGCGCCGGGGAGTACCGCGGGCTCGTGGAGATCACCGAGGACGTGACCCTGTCCCGGAGCAGCACGGAGGCGGTGTGGCTCGATGGCGGCGGCGCCGGGCCGGTGATCCGCATCATCGACGCCGTGGTGACCCTCGACGGGCTGGGCATCCGCGACGGAGCCGCCGACGCCGACGGTCGCTCCGGCGGCCTCTGGATCCAGAGCGACGAGGGCCTGGTGGATCCCTGGGTGGAGCTGATCGACGTGGTGGTCCGCGGCAACGACGGCGGGGGGGTCGGGCTCAACGGCGGTCACCTGGAGGCCCGCGGCTCGGAGATCACCGGCAACACCGGCGAGCGTGGAGGCGCCCTGCGGGTCATCACCGGGGACGTGGTGTTGGTCAACACCACCGTGGAGGACAACGAAGCGGAGGACGGGGGGGCCTTCTACGTCGACGACGGGGGGGAGATCTCCACCTGGGAGGGGAGCGTGTGCCGCAACACCGCGACCCGGGGCGGCGGAGCCTGGCTGGTCA
>CAZCVP010000273.1:1178-8869 GCA_964501915.1 uncultured Enterobacterales bacterium | reverse complement strand
CAGGTGCCAGCGTCGTCGGCGTTCTCGTCCACGTCCCCGTCGCAGTCGTTGTCGGCGCCGTCGCAGGTCTCGTTGGCGCCGGGCCAGGACAGTGGGTCGGTGTCGTCGCAGTCATCCGAGGTCTCCGAGAAGCCCTCCGGCGCCTCGCAGGCCACCACGCTGTAGGCCGTCGTGCCGTAGCCGTCCTCGTCGCTGTCGAGCCACCAGGTGCCCTGGTCCGTGATCGAGTCGTCCTCGTCGTCGATGAGACCGTCGCAGTCGTCGTCCTCGCTGTTGCAGAGCTCGTCGGCGCCGGGGTACACGGTCGCGTCGGAGTCGTCGCAGTCCGTGCCGTCGGCGATGAAGCCCTCGGGTGCCCCGCAGGCCTCCACCGCGTTGGCCCCGTCACCGAAGCCGTCCTCGTCGGCGTCCAGGTGCCAGGTGTCGGCGCCGTCGAGATCGGGGTCGTCGTCGTCGGTGAGCAGGTCGCAGTCGTCGTCGAGGCCGTTGCAGATCTCGCTCGCCTCGGGGTTCACCTCGGCCGCGGTGTCGTCGCAGTCGGTGTCGTCGGCCACGAACCCCGTGGCCCCCTCGCAGTCCTGGACGCTGCGAACGGGGTCGCCAAAACCGTCCTCGTCGTCGTCGGCGTACCAGACGTCGCCCACCGCGTCGTCCACCAGCTCGTTGCAGTCATCGTCCACGCCGTTGCAGGACTCGGTGGCGTCGGGGCTGACCGCGGCGTCCTCGTCGTCGCAGTCCTCGTCGAGGTCGTAGCCGTCGCCGTCGAGATCGTCGTCGGGGGTGGCTGGATCGCAGTCGTTGTCCAGGCCGTCGTAGGCCGTCTCCGAGTTGCCCGGGAAGGACAGGGCGTCGTCGTCGTCGCAGTCCTCGCCCTCGGGGGAACCGTCACCGTCGGCGTCGATGACCGCCGTCGTGCCGGAGTCGGTGATCACCGTGCCGGTGTCGACGGCGCTGTCCGGCTTGGTGCGACAGCCGGAGAGGAGCAGGAGCAGCAGGACGAGGGTGCGCATCGAGACCTCCGCGAGATCCCGATGCTACCGGCCGGTCGATCGTGGAGGGTCCCTCCGGTGGAATCGGTCACAACACGGGTGGCCGAGACAAGGCCCCTGGGGCTGTGACCGATCGGAGGCCCCCGATCGGCCACAACGCCGGTGGCCTTGACGAGGACCCCACGGTTGTGACCGATTCAGGGGGGCGCGTCGGTCACAACCCGGGTGGCCCTGACAGGGTCCTGCCGGTTGTGACCGATCGGCCACCCTTGACGCACCAGGAGCGGGACCTACGGTCCCCGCCATGGACCCCCTCGGCTGGCACGTGACCCTGCGGCTACGGCGCGACCGCGTCCTGCTGCTGTCGCCGGAGGAGCATCGGCTGTTCGCCCGCGTCGTGCTCGAGCAGGCGAGGGAGGCCGGGCTGTTGGCCTTCAACTCGCCGGACACCCACGGCCACCTGCTGCTGGTCACCGATCGGGCGACGGCGGGGGACGTCGTGCGCGACGTAGAGGACGCCCTGCAGAAGCGTCTGGACCTGGGCGGGCCCTTCGACCGGGCACGGCTCCAGCCGGTCGAAGACCAGCGCCACCTCCGCAACGCCTTCCACTACGTCCTGCGACAGCAGGAGCGCCACGGGGTGTGCCCGGACCCGAGCCGGGAAGCGTCGAACCTGGGTGACCTGCTGGGCCTGCGGCCGCTGGGGGCGTGGACCACCGCCAACGTGCGCCGCTGGCTGCCCCGCGTGGACCGGGGGGCCCTGCTGAAGCACCTGGGTCAAGAGGACCTGGTCCCCGTGCCGGGGGTGGAGGCCCTCCACCTCCTGACACCGGCTACCCGGGCCGCCGCGGCGCGGCCGGCGGGGGCGGGGGGCGCGGGGGGGGGCGGCGGGGCCGGGGCGGCCGCGGCCCGGGTGGCGGCTCCGTCGCTGCCCAGGCCAGCGCTCGCGGCCGCGCTGGGCACCTCCGTGCGCAGCCTGCACCGTGCCGCTCGCCGCTCGCCGCCCGAGGCCCTGGTGCGAGCCATCCGGCTCCAGGCCTTCGTGCGGCGCGACCCATCCGAAGCCGGCTTCGGGAGCTCCGCCCTGGCGGGCTGAGACCGAGCAGGGTCAGTCCAGTGGATCCCGCTGAGAGGGTGGTCGCGTGGCTGTTCGGGCGACCCGGAAGCCCAGCCGGACGACGGCGCAGGCATCCATCGGATCCTGGTTGCGGCTGGCCAGGCGGATCTGCCCCGGCGCGTTGCTGCCAGCGCCGCCACGGATCAGCTTGGGCTCCGTGTCGACCACCCCGACCGGATCGACCACCGCCTCCGGCCCCCAGGGCTCGAGATCCCACCCGTCGTTGCAGTACTCGGCCACGCTGCCGTGCATGTCGTGCAGCCCCCAGTCGTTGGCGGACTTGCTCGCCACGGGCTGGCCGCCCTTGCTCCAGTCGTGACAGAACCAGACCAGGTCGGAGAGCCAGCTCCCGTCGTCGAGCTGGAGGTCGGCGCAGGACTCGCAGGCGTCCGCCGAGCCCATGGTGGGGAAGTAGCGGTCCCCCAGGAAGGGCCCCCTCGAGGAGGCTCGCGCAGCGTACTCCCACTCCGCCTCGGTGGGCAGCCGGAAGCCCTCGCAGGCATAGGGGTCCTCGGGGGGCTCGCAGGCGTAGGCGCACCCGAGCAGGCCGGTGTCGGTGGCCTCGCCGTCCAGCCACTCCGGATGCCCAGGCCCCTCGCCGCACGCGTAGCAGGGCTCGAGTCCGTAGGCCTCGGAGAGAGCGTTCGCGAAGGCCGCGGCGTCGCCCCAGCTCACGTGCTCCACCGGGCAGTCGGACCCACACTCCACGGACTCGGCCGGGTTGAAGCCCATCAGGTCCTCGAACTGGCCCTGGGTGACCTCCGTGGTGCCGATCCAGAAGTCCCGCGTGAGGGTCACCGGGTGCTGGGTCTCGAACGACTCGCGGCAGGGCTCGTGCTCGGGGGAGCCCATCTGGAAGGTCCCTGCAGGCACCCGGACCAGCGTGAGGGGCGACGGCGTGCGCACCAGCGTGGCCTGGCCCGGGTCGCCCTCGTCCTCGCCGTCCCAAGGCGTGGCGTGGCAGGTCCACCGCGTGCTGGCCGGTAGGTCGTCCGCCAGGATGGTGTCGTTGGGTGCGCGCGTGGTGGCCAGCCCCGCGACGCCGCCCTCCGCGGAGGCCCAGGAGAACGAGAGGCTCACGGGGTCGCCGTCCGCGTCCTCCGGCTCGACCAGCACCCCGCAGACCAGGGGCTCTCCGAGGGTCCAGGTCGGATCGAGCGCGACGTGGGGCGTGCTCGGTGGGGTGTTGGCCACCACGACCGCCAGGGTCCGTGGCTCCCCATCGACGAGGCCGTCGTGCGGGATGGCCGTGATCAGGATCTCCTGCCCCTTGTCGAACCACCGCTCGCCCGCGAGCTCGGTCCCGGTGGCATCGACCACGACGTCGTCCACGCGCCACTCCAGGCGGACGCTCACCGGGTCACCGTCCGCGTCCTCCGCCACCACGTGGGCCCGGATCGGGTCGTCCGTGCGCGGATCCTCGGGCTCGAAGGAGAGGGAGCTGACGACCGGGGGCGAATTGCCCACGACGGCGCTGGACCGGGCCGGCGGTCCCTCCGCCATGCCGTCGTACGGGGTGACCGTGACCCCCCAGGTGTCCCCCAGCCGGGTCCGGTCGGCCGGCACGAAGGCGGCTCCCTCCAGGTCGCCCTGGGCCATGCCGTCGAGATCCCAGGCGAAGGCGTAGTAGACCTTGTCGCCGTCAGGGTCCTCGGACTGGACGACCACGTCGAGGAGCAGGTTGTCGCTCGACGTCGGCGCAGTCGGCAGGATCTCCACCACGGGGGCGCCAGGCGCCGCGTTGGCGCGCCGCTCGGGCGGATCGGGCGCCTCGTCGGCCTGACAGGCGACGAGCGCCATCATCGTGACGGCGCTGGCGAGGTTCATCCTGAACCTCCGGGTAGGGGACCTCAAGCTATCACCCGGGGCCCGACTCCAACGTGAAGTTGCGTCAAGGACGACGGGAGAACCCGCCCGGACGGTGCGACCGGATCGGGCCATATGCAACACCGGATCCGTACCAGATCACCCAACCGGGGTCCGCCAAACGACGGTCGATGCGATGTAGTGCACTGGTTAGGTGCAATATCTTGCATTCGGCACGTTCCGTGCAGCCGATCGTGCCGTGTCCCCTTGCCTGGAGGTCACAGTGCGGTCAGTCGCGTACGAGATGGTCGAACCCCGAGCCCCGCTGCGGTGGGTGGAGCGCGAGCTGGACCTACCGGGTGTGGACGAGGTCCTGATCGAGGTCGTCGGCTGTGGCCTGTGTCACACCGACCTCGGCTTCCTCGACGACGGCGTGCGCACCCGTCACCCGATGCCGCTCGTGCTCGGGCACGAGATCAGCGGCTTCGTCCGCGAGGCCGGCGCCAACCACCAGGACCTGGTCGGCCAGGCCGTGGTGGTGCCCGCCGTGCTGCCCTGCGGCGAGTGCGCCGAGTGCGAGGCCGGCCGGCCGATGATCTGCTCCAAGCAGGTCATGCCCGGCAACGACCGCCACGGCGGCTTCGCCTCCCACGTGGTCCTACCGGCGAAGCACCTGGCCGTGGTGCCCGACGTCACCGACGCCGACGCCGTCCTACCCGGCGGCACCGGCGCCACCCTGCGGCACCTGGCGGTCATCGCCGACGCCGTCTCCACCCCCTGGGCCGCGCTGGTGCGGGCCGGCGTGAAGGAAGGCGACGTGGTGGTGGTGGTCGGCATGGGCGGTGTGGGCGGCTTCGCCGTCCAGCTCGCCGCAGCGGTCGGGGCCCACGTCATCGGCCTCGACGTCGACCCGGCCAAGCTGGAGACCGGCACCGCCCGTGGCGCCGCGCTCTGCCTCGACCCCTCCACGATGTCCCCCCGAGACCTGCGCAAGCAGGTGCGCGGCTGGGCCAAGGAGAACGGGGCCCCGCTGACCCGCTGGATCATCCTCGAGTGCTCCGGGTCGGCCGCTGGACAGCGCACGGCCTTCGGCATGCTCGTGCACGGCGCCACCCTCGGGGTGGTCGGCTACACGATGGACAAGATCGAGCTCCGCCTGTCGAACCTGATGGCCTTCGATGCCTCGGCCATCGGGACCTGGGGCTGCGACCCCGCGCTCTACCCGGAGCTGGTCCAGATGGTGCTCGACGGCAAGCTCGACCTCACCCCCTGGACCGAGCTGCGTCCCCTGAAGCAGCTCCCCGAGACCCTGGACGACGTGAGGAGCCACAAGGTCTCCCGCCGCGTCGTGCTCACCCCCTGACCGAGAACGACACCATGGAATTCCACAACCACGACCTGGTCCCCGACTACGAGTTCACCGACATCCTCTACGAGCGCCGGCCCGTGCTGGGCGCCGACGGCAACCCCGTCGAGGGTCTGCACAACATCTGGATCCTCCTGAACAACCCGACGCAGCTCAACTCGTACACGACCAAGGCGGTCAAGGAGGTCATCCTCGCCTTCCGCAAGGCGAGCAACGACCGCGCCTGCGCCTGCGTGGTGTTCACCGCGGTCGGCAGCCGCTCCTTCTGCACCGGCGGCAACACCAAGGAGTACGCCGAGTACTACGCCGGCGACCCCGAGGAGTACCGCCAGTACATGCGGCTCTTCAACGACATGGTCTCCGGCATCCTGCACTGCGACAAGCCGGTCATCTGCCGGGTCAACGGCATGCGCCTCGCCGGCGGCCAGGAGATCGGCATGGCCTGCGACTTCACCGTCGCCCAGGACATGGCCCGGTTCGGACAGGCCGGCCCCAAGCACGGCAGCGCCCCCGACGGCGGCTCCACCGACTTCCTCCCGCTGTTCGTCGGCATGGAGCAGTCGATGCTCTCCGTGGCCGCGTGCGTGCCCTGGAGCGCCCACAAGGCCATGAACCTCGGCCTCATCACCGAGTGCGTCCCCGCACTCAAGGTCGACGGCGAGTGGGTCGCCAACCCGATGGTCCACCTCGACGGCTACGACGCCTACGGCCGCCCCCGCCACGGCGAGTACAAGACCGGCGCCGACCGCAACGCCGCCAAGGGCCTGCTCAAGGCCGGTGAGCTCGATCTCTCCCTGCTCGACGAGGCCGTCGACCGCCTCGCCACCACGCTGTTGCTCACCTTCCCCGGCTGCGTGTCCAAGTCCATCGAGTCCCTGCGCAAGCACAAGCTGGACCACTGGAACCGGAACAAGGAGAGCAACCGCTCCTGGCTCGGCCTCAACATGATGACCGAGGCCAACGCCGGCTTCCGCACCTTCAACTCCGGCGAGCGCCACGAGCGCGAGATCGACTTCGCCGACCTGCGGCGGCGGCTGGCCCAGGGCGAGAAGTGGAACGAGGACCTGATCCGCGCCGTCGGCACCAAGGCCATGAAGGAAGGAAGGGGCTGAGCATGGCGTCGATCCTCGTCGACTCCCCCGTCGACTCCGTCGTCCGGATCCGGCTGAGTCGCCCCAAGGCGAACATCCTGGACCGGGCGATGGGGTCGGAGATCCGCGCCGAGCTCCAGGCCCTGGCGGACAGCCCGGGACTGCGGCTGCTGATCTTCGAAGGGGAGGGCCCGCACTTCTCCTTCGGGGCGTCGGTCGAGGAGCACCTGCCCGGTCGCTACGAGCAGATGATCCCGGAGTTCCACGCGCTCTTCCGGGACATCGAGGCCACCGGCATCGCCACGGCGGCGGTCGTGCGCGGCCAGTGCCTGGGCGGCGGCTTCGAGCTGGCCACCTGGTGCGGCCGCGTGTTCGTCGACGAGACCGCGACCTTCGCCGTGCCCGAGGTCCAGCTCGCCGTCTTCCCGCCGATCGCGGCCCTGGTGCTGCACTGGCGGATCGGCGGCAACCGGGCCTCGGACCTGATCCTCACCGGTCGCCGAGTCGAGGCGGAGCAGGCCGTGGCCATGGGTCTCGCCGACAAGCTGGCCGAAGACCCGCTCCAGGCCTGCCTCGACTGGTACGAGAAGCGCCTGTCGAAGCTCTCGCCGGCCGGCCTGTCCGCCGCCTGGCGGGCGT
This sequence comes from uncultured Enterobacterales bacterium, assembly GCA_964501915.1. Lineage (GTDB taxonomy): Bacteria > Myxococcota_A > UBA796 > UBA796 > CAJQPC01 > CAYFPX01. The sequence continues at coordinate 1,861 of CAZCVP010000273.1, read as the reverse complement.
CCCGGGCCCCGATCATCCGGGACCTGGGCGAGCACCTCGACCAGCTCGAGGCCGCCTACTTCGAGAACATGGGCCACCCGGACTCCGTGGAGGGCCTGAGCTCGTTCCTGGAGCGTCGCCCGGCGGTCTGGCAGGCGGCTGGCGGCGGCTGAGCGATCGTGGAGGTGGGGCGGTCTTCCGTCCCGCCTGGATCGCACGGACTCGAGATCCAATCCAGGATTCGTGCATACCGGTTCCACGCAACCTCGCTGCCCACGTCCTGCGCCTTGCACGGTGGTCACGGTGGTCACGGTGGTCACGGTGACCGGGCCACGGCAGTCCGGCAAGACGACGCTGTGCCACTCCCTGTTCCCGGATCTGCACGACCGGAACTTCGAGCGGGCGATGTCTGCGAACTCCGGGAAGTCCGGACGAGGACGAACCGAGTCGTCGGTCTTGTGTTCGGCGCTCGATCGGTGCCATCCTGCCGGAGAGGAGGTGAGCATGGACTCGCGCATGGTGCGGTCTTCGGTGGGCGTGGCGGACGTGACGCTGCTCGGCATGTTGTGTGCAGGGGGGTGAGGCGGGCGCGATACTCCAAAGCCGGCGGGCCGAGCCATCAGCAGTCAGCTATCAGCGGTCAGCAGCGCGCAGAGGAGTGGCTGTGAAGGACTTCCGGAGGCTGCAGGTCTGGCACAAGGCAC
>CAZCVP010000273.1:0-1078 GCA_964501915.1 uncultured Enterobacterales bacterium | reverse complement strand
CTGGCACAAGGCACACGCCCTGGTCCTCGCGATCCACCGGGCATCGGCAGAGTTCCCCTCAGACGAGCGTTTTGGACTGGCGAGCCAGGTCCGTCGTGCTGGTGTGTCCATCTCTGCCAACATCGCCGAGGGATGCGGTCGCCGCACGGACGACGACTTCGCGCGCTTGTTGGACTACGCCATGGGCTCGGCCAGCGAGGTCGAGTACCATCTGCTCCTCGCGCACGACCTCGGGTTGCTGACTGCCGACGTGCATGAGCGCCTGCACGCGCAGACCACCGAGGTCAAGCGGATGCTGGCGTCTCTCCTCCGGAAGCTGCAGGCCGACCGCTGACCGCTGACCGCTGACCGCTGACCGCTCCGGCATGGCGCCGTCTTCGAGGGATCGCGCCCTCCACAGCGTGCCCCGCTCGGTGATCGGCAAGCCGGAAGCGCAGCGAGCGACGACAGCCCTGGCGACCGACCTGGCCTCGCCGCGAGGGCGGGTGAGCCCGTCCTCGCGAGATCAGCCGGCCGCTGTCCGGGCCGCGGTTGCAAGGATTCAAGATTCAATCTAGGATTTGTGCATGCCGGTGCCACGCAACCTCGCCGCACACATCCTGCGACTGGCCGGGTGGTACCCGGTCGTCACGGTGACCGGGCCACGACAGTCCGGCAAGACGACCCTCTGTCGCTCTCTCTTCCCCGATCTGCACTACCGGAACTTCGAGCAGGCCGATGTCCGGGAGTTCGCGCGGACGGACCCGCGGGGCTTCCTCGCAGAGGTCCGGCAGGGGGCCATCCTCGACGAGGTCCAGCACGTCCCCGAGCTGTTGGGCTACCTGCAGGTCGAAGTGGACGAGCGGCCCGATCCGGGGCGCTTCGTGCTCAGCGGCTCCCAGCACCTCGGCCTGAGCGCCTCGGTCTCCCAGAGCCTGGCCGGTCGAACCGGTGTGGCCCACCTCTACCCCCTGGCGCTCGACGAGCTTCGACGCTTCGAAGCGCCGCCGGAGGGGCTCTGGGAGACGGTCTTCTCCGGGGGCTACCCCAGGCCTGACCCGAGATCGGCGGCCTGACCGAAGGCCGATACGCCAGGACA
>CAZCVP010000272.1:0-8876 GCA_964501915.1 uncultured Enterobacterales bacterium | reverse complement strand
CAAGCGCCGCGGTCAAGGGCGCCGGAGTGGTTGGAGCTCGGTGTTCGAGGTCGAGCACGAGCCCCGACTGAACATCCCTCCACGATCCTGTGAGGAGAGCCTGATGTTGCTGCGTGTCTGGGTCTTTGCCGCCACCTTCTTCATCCTCGCCTGCGCCTGCGGGGGAGAGTCCTCCAACGACGATAGCTGGCTGTCCGACTCCGGCGCGACCCTGCTGGACTCCGGGGACTCCGGCGACACGATCGACAGCGGCACCACCGGCGAGACCGGGGACTCTGGCCCCATCGTGGACAGTGGCACCACCACGGACACCGACACCGAACCGGAGGGCTGCGCGGAGCCGGGAGCGGGCTCTCCTTCCGACCGTGTCTGCAACTCGGACTGCTGGTGCTGGGATCACCCGAAGCCCGCAGGTGCCGACTTCGGTGGCGTGTGGGGAAGCTCCAGCGAGGACGTGTGGATCGCCGGGGCCAAGCACGCCCTCCTCCACTGGGACGGCACCAGCCTGACCGCCCACCACGCCGAGAACGGGGACGTCTTCGGTGAGCTGGCGGGCCTGGGCGGCAGCGTCTTCGCGGTCAGCACGTCGACGGTGCACGAATTCGACGGGAGCGGCTGGACCCAGCACGGCGATGCGTTCGACTCGGGCAACATCGCCGACATCGCCGACATCGCCAACGTCGCCGACCAGCAGATCTGGATCGCGGGCTACGAGAAGGTCGACGGCGCCTACGAGCCCCGCGCTGCCTTCTACGACGGCAGCACCTGGACCCAGGCCCACCCCGAGCCCAGCGAAGACGAGGCCTACCTGATCTCGGTGGCCGGGCGAGCCGTCGATGACGTGGTCGCGGGCACCACGGAAGGAACGGTCCTCCGCTGGGACGGCACGACCTGGGCCCAGGTCGGCGAGGCCTTCAGCGCCGACGTGAACGCCGTCAGCCTGACCTCCACCGGATCCCTGTTCGTGGCCGCGGGTCATGGGGTCTACCAGTGGGACGGTGAGGCCTACGTGGAGCTGTTCTACGACTCGTTCGAGAACCTCTCGGACATCCACGCGACCGCCGAGGACGACGTCTGGGCCCTCACCTGGGACACCGTCGGGCACTTCGACGGGCAGGACTGGACCTGGGCCGACCTGGAGGACACCTGGCTCCGCGAGCTGTGGGTGGCGCCGACCGGAGAGGCCTACGCGGTGGGTGACAACGACTTCCGGCGCTTCGACGAGGACGGCGCCACGCAGCTCCTGGGGGCTCCCGGCGAGCTGGAGGAGCTCGAGGCCATCTTCGCAGCCTCCGACGAGGATCTCTGGGCGGTCGGCTACAACACCGTGCTTCGCAAGGACGGCGAGGACTGGGCCTCGTGGGACGGGCTTCCGGCCGGCGTCGGGAGCCTCTACGCCATCCACGGGAGCGGGCCGGACGACATCTGGGTCACCGGCTACGGCCACCTCTACCACTGGGACGGTGCCACCTGGACCGACCACGAGCTCGAGACGACCATCAACGTCTACGGCGTCTGGGTCCACAGCGAGACGTCGGCCTGGGCAGCGGGCAAGAGCGGCACCGTGCTCCGCTGGGACGGGAGCGAGTGGTCTCCTCAGAGCACGGGCATCGGCTGGACGGCGCGGGACGTCTGGGGCACGGGCGAAGACGACGTCTGGATCGCCGGGGAGGACGGCGGCCTGCTCCACTGGGACGGATCGGCCTGGAAGGAGCGTCAGACCGGGACCACGGACGACTTCCGCAGCGTCTGGACCGCCAACGGCAAGAAGGTCTACCTCGTCGCTGGGAGCGGTGTGGACGTGCGGTCCTGGACCCAGGGCGGGGGGCTGGTCGACGAGTACGAGTCCGGCTCGGACAGCTACCAGGTGATTCGTGGCAGCGACACGGGTGAGATCTGGGCCGTCGGGTCCTTCAGCCGCATGGCCTACTACAGCGGGTCCTCCTGGTCGTCGGTCTACGCTCCGACCAGTGGGGTGACCTCCCAGTCCAACGGAGCATCCGTCTCGCCCTCCGGTACCACCTGGTTCGCTGGAGAGGCCCGCATGATCCTGCAGCGGTCCGAGCACCCCGAGTAGGAGGCTCAGGTGCCGGTGGCGCTCGCCGTGGCGTCCGCGGACACGGCCACTCCGAGCGGTTCCCGGCACTCCTCCAGCCGACCGCCTCCCGCGCTCGCGCCGACCGCGGCGCCACCGGAGACCTCGACCAGAGGCAACCGGATCCGCACGCAGGTGCCCTCGCCGGGCGCGCTGTCGATCTCGATGGAGCCGTGGAGCTGCTGCACGATGCCGTGCACGACGGCCAACCCGAGGCCCGTCCCCCCCTCCCCCTTGGTCGTGAAGAAGGGCTCGAAGACCCGCCGCTGGACCTCCTCGTCCATGCCCGGGCCGTCGTCCTCCACCGCCAGCCAGGCCCAGCAGGTGCGTCGGCCCGCCTGCGACGACTCGCACTCGCGCCGAGCGGAGATCCGGAGCGCCCCACCGCCGGGCATCGCGTCGCGGGCGTTGACGGATGGGGACATTCTCATCAGACGTCGGGATCCGCTGACGGAGCCTCCCGACGGAGAGGGGGAGACACGGCCCGTCCTCCGCCTCTCCAGGTGCCCCGGACAGGCTCGGGCCCGACCCGGCCGGTCGGGATCCTGCGTTAGCTGGCCCCATGCCGCGCCTCCCCGTCCTCCGCCGTCGATCGCTCTGGCTCCTGGCCCTGACCCTCGTCGCCTGCGCCCGGCCCGCCGTGCCCGCCACGGCCGAAGCACCGCCGCCCACCGTCGAGCCGGCGACCCCGACCCCGCCACGGCTCGCCGAGCTGGTCTTCCCCGCGCCCTACGCCGACGTGGCCCGCGAGGTCATCGACCTTCGCGGGTGGATCGCGCCCAGCATCCTCGCCGAGGCCGGCCTGCTCGACGACGCCGTGCGCGTGCCCTCGTTCACACCCCAGGCCGTGACCGCCCTCGACGCCCGCGCCCAGGCCGCGCTGGACGCGCTCACGGCACCGACCCTGGGAGACCCCACGATCGACGCCACCATCGACCGCCGCTGGCTCCAGGCCAACGCCGCGCTGACCCTGCACCAGCTCCGGGTCGAGCGCCGCTGGGAACACCGCCCCGCCGAGTGGCTCGAGACCACGGCCTACACCCTGATCGCCCACGCCACCATGGCCCCCGAGCGGCCCGAGCTCATCGACGACCTCGCGGCGCTGCTGCCGGGCATGGTCGCCGAGATGGAGGCGGTCTGCACAGCACCCACCCGGCGCGACGTGACCACGGCGGTGGAGCTCATCGAGGGGATCGTCGCGCTCCTGGAGGCCGCTGACTCGGCGACGCGGCAGGAGGCCATCGCCGCCCTGGAGGCCTACGCCACCGCACTCGAGAGCAGCGAGGTCGAGCGCCAGGACTACCGGGTCATCGGCGCCGAGGCCTATGCCTGGCGCCTGGAGCACGCGATGCTCCTGCCCTGGACGCCCGACGAGCTGCTGGCGCTCGCCGAGCGCGACCTGGCCGAGGTCCAGGCCGCGATGGAGGCGCTGCCCGAGCGCGCCCCCCACGAGCCCGACGCCGAGCTGCTCGTCCAGGTCGAGACCTTCGACCAGGCCGCCTTCCTGGCGACCTACGACGACGCGGTGGCCCAGAACCTGGCCACCCTCCGGACCCTGGACCTCGTCACGATCCCCGACGATCTGCCCCCCATGCGAGCCCGGGAGACCCCGGCGGCCATCGTGCCCCTCTCCGGCAACGGCGGCAGCATGAACCCACCCCCGCTCTTCGGGCCGGCCCGGGTCGGCTGGTGGAACGTCGAGCGCTACGAGCCGGACTGGACCGTGGAGAAGCGCACCGCCATCCTGCTGCGGTCAGCCCAACAGCGCACCCACTGGTTCGGACCCTACGCCGTGCACGAAGGTGTGCCCGGCCACCACCTCCAGCTCTCCCTGGCCCGGCGGATCGCCAACCCGATCCGCACGATCCTCACCGACTTCTCCTCGGTCGAGGGCTGGGGGCTGTACGCCGAGCAGCTCTTCTGGGAGCACGGCGGCATGGGCGAGACCACCGATGCCGAGTGGTACATGCTGCGCAGCTACCGGGGCCGCATCCGGCGCATCTTCTACGACGTCAACGCCGAGATGGAGCGCTGGACCCTGCAGGAGGCCGCCGAGTGGCGAGCCGGCCAGGAGGGCGTCGAGGTGGACCGCGACGTGCTCCGGGCCATCCAGTGGCCGACCCAGCTCATCGGCTACTACGCCGGCAAGCGCCAGATCCTGGATCTGCGCGAAGAGGTCCGGGCGCAGCAGGGTGAGGCGTACTCCGAGCGAGCCTTCCACGACGCGCTGCTGGCGGAGGGCCTGATCCCCCTGTCGCTGGTGCGGGAGAAGCTGCTGGGGTCGCCTGTCGAGCCGTAGAGCCGCTCACTCGCTCCAGAACGAACAGTAGACGTGCTCACAGTCCACGTGCAGCTCGCCACCGGAGATCACGATCGAGCTGCAGACGCTGTACTGGAAGTTCACCGAAGCGTGGGGGGTGTTGGCGGTCCTGCGGATGTCGAGGTTGTGTCGGGTGCCCTCGAACTCGAAGTCGTCGCACTCGTGGATCGACTCGATGCCCGGCACGGTCTCGATGGGGTCACCTTCGGCGAGGGTGCCGATGTTCTCGCCGTCCAGGTACACCAGGTAGAGCTCCTCGTCGCAGTTGAGCACCTCCAACAAGCACTCGTTGGTCTCCTCGTCGTAGGGGCTCGAGCGACCCCAGTCGGGGTCCAGATCGCAGGCGGTGAGCAGGGTCAGCAGGGTGAGTCCAGACATCACAGGCCCTCCCCGCCGAAGATCACGTAGGCCGCACCGGCGTCGGTGCCTCCGTCGTCGTCGCCTGGAGCGCCCACGAGCAGCTCCCGGTAGCCATCGCCGTCCTGGTCACCGAGGCCTGCGGCCCCGCCCACGACATCGCTGGCGCTCTCGCCCACCAGCTTCAGGTCGGCCTCCCCTGCGTCCACGATGCCCACCAGCGGGCCGAAGACCAGGTAGGCCGCTCCCGAGCTGGAGCCCCCCGCGTCGTGGTACGGCGCGCTGACCACGAAGTCGTCCCGGCCGTCGGCGTTGAGGTCACCGACGCCGTCGACCCGGGTGCCCAGGTCGTCGGAGCTGTTCTCGCCGATCAGCGCCGCATCGGAGCTGCTCAGGTCCCCCGAGGTGGTCACGGGGCCCAGCACGAGGAAGCCGGCCCCAGCGTTCGAAGCGCCGAAGTCCGAGTCCGGCACGCCCACGAGGAAGTCCGCATAGCCGTCGCCGTCGGTGTCGCCGACGCCGGCCACCGACGTGCCCGCGTGGTCGCTGGAGTTCACGCCGGACAGCTTGACCGCCGCGTCGACCAGGTCGCCCGGGCCGGTGACGGGGCCCAGCACCAGGTAGACCGCGCCGGAGTCCGAGCCCCCGTCGTCGTCGTCGGGAGCGCCGACCACCAGGTCGTCGTAGCCGTCGCCGTCGACGTCACCGGCCCCGTCGACGGCGATCCCGGCGTCGTCGCCGCTGGACTCGCCGTTCAGCGTGTAGCCCGCCTCGCTCAGGGTCTGCTCACCGCTGATCGGCCCCAGGATCAGCGTCACGGCCCCCGCACCGGAGCCGGCGCCGTCGGCCCCGTAGGAGCCCACGACCAGGTCCGGCACGCCATCGTCGTCCACGTCCCCGGCCGAAGCGAGGGCGTAGCCGGCCTGGTCGCCGGCGGCGTCGCCCCAGAGCAGGGCGTCGGAGTCCTGGACCCCGTGGGAGCCGGTGGTCGGTCCATAGATCACGTAGACGATGCCCAGGTCCTGGTCGTCCAGGGCCCGGTCCTTGCCATCGGCGCCGATGGCGATCTCGTCGAAGCCGTCGCCGTCCAGGTCACCGAGGCCGGCCACGCTGCGGCCGGAGTACCCGTTGATCGAGCTGCTGTCGAAGGCCAGGTCGGCGCCGGCGAGGCTGCCGCTGGTCACCGGACCGAGCACGATGAAGGTCTTGCCCGTCGAGGAGGTCCCGCTGGTGTCGGTCTCCCAGGCGCCGATGATCATGTCCTCGGTGCCGTCGCCGTCGAAGTCCCCCGCGCTCTCCAGCGCGAAGCCCGCCGAGCCGTTGGCCGTGTCCCCCCAGACCTTGACGTCGGCATCGGCCAGGTCGATCGTGCCGCTCAGGCAGCCCTCGGCCTCGGCCACGCAGTCGTTGTCGACGCCGTCGCCGCAGACCTCCGTGGCGTCCGGGTGGACCGCGGAGTTGCCGTCGTCGCAGTCGGTGTCGTCGGCCACGTACTGGGAGGGCTGGGCACAGGCGACTTCGCTGACCAGAGGGTCGCCGTAGGTGTCGCCGTCCAGGTCGGCGTACCAGACCGAGGAGTCGACCAGGCCGGGGTCATCGAGGTCGACGAGGTCGTTGCAGTCGTTGTCGATGGCGTCGCAGATCTCGTCGGCGTCGGGATGCACCTCGCTGTCGCCGTCGTCACAGTCCCGCGCGACGTCGACGCTGCCGGATGGCGCCGTGCAGGAGACCACCAGGGTCGCCTCGGCGCCGTAGCCGTCGCCGTCCAGGTCCTCGTACCAGGAGCCGGCGTCCTCGGCGTCGTCCGGGTCCGTCACACCGTCGCAGTCGTTGTCCAGGCCGTCACAGATCTCCGCCGCGTCCGGGTGGACCGTGGCGTGCAGGTCGTCGCAGTCGGTGTCGTCCTCGCGGTAGCCATCGGGCCGGAAGCAGGAGGCGAGGGTGTAGTCGCTGGAGCCGTAGCCGTCCTCGTCGTCGTCGATGTACCAGGTGGGGGCGTCGACGGCCTCGTCGTCGCGGACGCCATCACAGTCCCGGTCCACGCCGTCGCAGAGCTCGTCGGCACCGGGATGGATGCTCTCGTCCATGTCGTCGCAGTCGTCGCTGTTGTCGACGTAGGCCTCGGGCGCCTCGCAGCCCAGCTTGGACTGGTCGAGGCGACCGTAGCCGTCGCCGTCGACGTCCAGGTACCAGGTGGCCGCACCGATCACGTCGTCGCCTTCGTCGATCAGGAGGTCACAGTCGTTGTCGAGGCCGTCGCAGAGCTCGGGAGCGACCGGGTTGACCCGGATCTCGGCGTCGTCGCAGTCGCCCTCGGCGGGGGTGAAGCCGTCGCCATCCTCGTCGAGGAGATCGGGGTCCTCCGGGTTGCAGGCCGGCAGGACGAGCAGCAACGCGAACCACAAGAGCCAGCGTGTCATCACAGCCTCCCCAGGCCTTGGGCCAGGATCGCGGTGGCGGTGCCTCCCTGGAGGGCTCCCTGGGAGTCCTGGGGAGCCCCGAGGATCAGGTCGTCGTAGCCGTCGCCGTCCAGGTCCCCGCCTCCGGCCACGGCGTTGCCGACGTAGATGTCGGCCGCGCCGCCGCGCAGGCGGGTGTGTGCGGCGCCGAAGCTCTGGGCGCCGCTGACAGGGCCCAGCACCAGGTAGGCGGCCCCCGCGTTGGCACCTCCCTCGTCGTTCCGGGGGGCGCCGACGAGCAGGTCTGCGTGACCGTCCCCGTCCACGTCGCCCGCACCGGCCACCGCCAGGCCCGCCCGATCCCCCTGCTCCTCGCCGAGGAAGATCGCGTCGGCGGCCTCCAGCTCCAGGCGACCCGCAGGCGGCCCGAGCACAAGGTAGGCCACCCCCACCCCGACGTTCTCCTCCGGGGTCTCCAGTCCTGGAGCGCCGAGGATCAGGTCGTCGTGGCCGTCGCCGTCGACGTCGCCCGCCCCGGCCACGCTGTGGCCCGTGGTGTCGCCGCTGCGCCCCCCGATCAGCGCCGCGTCCGCGTCCTCTACCGGCACCCTGCCGTCCAGCGGACCCTGGAAGACGAAGACGGCGCCCACGTCCTCGCCGTCGCTGGAGTGGCCCGGCGCACCGAGCACGAGGTCCGGGTGGCCGTCGCCGTCCAGGTCGCCGGCCCCGTCCAGGGACCAGCCCACCTCCTCTCCCGCCTCGCTGCCCTCGATCACCAGCGCCGCGTCGGTCAGCTCCAGCACGCCGGTGATCGGCCCGGCCACCAGGTAGGCTCGGCCCGCGTCCAGCCCGCCGCGGTCGGTGCCGTGGGCGCCGATCAGGAAGTCGGCGTGGCCGTTGCCGTCGAAGTCGCCCACCCCCGCGACGGCGTTGCCGGTGTAGTCGCCGGTGTTCATGCCCAGGAACTTGGCGCTCGCCGAGCCCAGCGAAGTCGAGCCCGAAGGCACCCCCAGGAAGAGGTAGGCGGCGCCGTCGTCCCGCCCCTTGGTGTCGTAGAACGGGGCGCCGATCAGGATGTCCCCGAGCCCGTCGCCGTCGACGTCTCCCACGCCAGCGAGGCCCGCGCCGGCCCGGTCGCCGGAGCGTTCCCCGTGGAACACCGCAGCGGCGCGGGACACCGGGACTTCGCCGTCGGGTCGACCCAGGAAGAGGAAGCTGGCCCCGCCGCCGGAGCCGCTGATGGTGGCGTCCGGTGCGCCCAGCAGGACGTCGTCCAGGCCGTCCCCGTCGACGTCCGGGAGCACCGTGACCGAGCGCCCGAGGTAGGCGTTGACCTCGCTGCTGACCCAGGTGACGTCGGCGAGCTCGGAGAGATCCAGCTCCCCACCGAGGCACCAGCCCCCGTAGGTGTCGCAGTCGTTGTCAGCGCCGTCGAGGCAGACCTCGGTCCCGGCGGGGCTGGCCTCGGCGTTGGTGTCGTCGCAGTCGTCGGCGTTGTCGACGAAGCCCGAAGGCGCCTCGCAGCTCAGCTCGACGTAGTCGGTCGTCCCATAGCCATCGCCGTCGTGGTCGATGTACCAGAGGGGCGTGGTCTCCGGGTCGGCCGTGTCCGCCGTGTCGGTGTCCTCCCCGAACACCGGCTCGGGCTCGTCGACCGTGCCGTCGCAGTCGTTGTCGGCGGCGGCGTCCACCACCGCCGCGGGGG
>CAZCVP010000271.1:0-8882 GCA_964501915.1 uncultured Enterobacterales bacterium | reverse complement strand
GGCCGGGGGCATGGACGTCGACGCCTTCGGTCCCAACCTGTCCTTCTTCTTCTCCAACGGGCTGGACCCCGAGTACACGGTCATCGGCCGGGTCGCCCGCCGCATCTGGTCGGTGGTGATGCGGGACCGCTTCGGAGCCTCCGAGCGAGCCCAGAAGCTGAAGTACCACATCCAGACCTCGGGCCGGTCGCTCCACGCCCGGGAGATCCAGTTCAACGACATCCGGACCACGATCCAGGCTCTGCTGGCGCTGCAGGACAACTGCAACAGCCTGCACACCAACGCCTACGACGAGGCGGTCACCACCCCCACCGAGGAGTCCGTGCGCCGCGCCATGGCCATCCAGCTCATCCTGGCCAAGGAGATGGGGCTGCTGCGCAACGAGAACCCGCTCCAGGGTGCCTACATCGTCGACGAGCTCACGGACCTGGTGGAGGAGGCCGTGCTCCAGGAGTTCGAGCGCATCGACGCCCGGGGAGGCGTGCTGGGTGCCATGGAGCGCCAGTACCAGCGCAGCCGCATCCAGGAGGAGTCCCTCTACTACGAGCACCTCAAGCACTCCGGGGACCTGCCGCTGGTGGGCATCAACACCTTCGAGGATCCCGCCACCCTGGGGGAGGACTGGGAGCCCGCCCCGATCGAGCTCCGTCGCTCGACCCACGATGAAAAGGACGCCCAGGTCGAGAGCGTGCGCCGCTTCCAGCAGACCCACGCCGAGGCCTCGGGGCCGGCGCTGGAGCGGCTCAAGCAGGTCGCGCTCGACGGTGGCAACCTCTTCGCCGAGCTCATGTCGACGGTCCGTGTCGCGACCCTCGGCCAGATCTCCCAGGCCCTCTACGAGGTGGGTGGTCGGTACCGCCGGAACATCTGAGAACCCTCCAGATCGACGGACTGGGGCTACACTGGGCGCGTACCCTCGCCTGGACGTCCATGGCTGAAGCCGGTCTGCGCATCGGGGCCTACCGGCTCGTCGAGCGCCTCTTGGACGCTCGGGGGACGGAACTGTGGCGCGCCAAGCGGGTGGACCCGGAGCTGTCCGGCCCCACCGACGTGGTGCTGAGGCTGGTCGACGACCCGGACGACATGATCGGTCTGGACCACCTGCGGCGGGAGCACGAGCACCTGCGGGTGCTGGGGGACTCTCGGATCCCGCGGGTGCTGGCCTTCTACGAAGCCCAGCGCGCCCTGGTCGTGGAGTACGTGCAGGGCACCAGTCTCGAGGATCTCCTGGCCGCGATCCGGCACGGGGAGCTGCTCTGTGATGCCTGCACGGCCGTGGACATCATCCTCGAGGTCGCCCATGGACTCCGACACGCCCACTCCATCGTCCGGGACGAGGGCAAGATCCTCCATGGCCACCTCCAGCCGAACCAGGTCCGCCTGACCGACACCGGGGAGGTGAAGATCCTCGGCATAGGGGTGTCACCCGACGAGGCGGACCCGAGCTACAGCGCCCCTGAGCTGGCCAACGGCCAGCCCCGCGACGAGCGCACGGACCAGTGGCAGGTCGGGTCCCTGCTCTACGAGCTCATCACCCACCAGCCGCTCTACCCGGGCTCCTGGGGAGAGGCCCGGCAGCTCGCGCAGAGGGGCGACGTCACCCGGCAGCTCGATGCCATCGAGGGGCGCTACCCGTCGCTGACCTCCGTGCTGCGCAAGGTGCTCGCCGTGCGGCCCGCCGATCGCTACCAGGTCGAGAGCACCTTCCTGCGCTCGCTGCTCACGGCCTCCCGCTCCATCCCCGGCAACAGCCGTCGCCGCACCCTCGGTGCCGAGGCGGCCCGGATCGAGCCGATCCGCAACCCTGCGCTCTCCGACGACGAGGAGGTCGCCCCGTCCGGCTGGTCGCGGGTGGGAAGCCAGGCCGAGTCCGGTGGCCCGTTGTTCTTCAACCCTCTCGCCCACGACGAGCACTCGGAGTACGAGCTGGCGGAGCAGATGGCGGGCACGGAGGGCGACGACGGCATGGCCTGGGTGGACCTGCCCAAGTCCGACCGCACGCCCCTGCCCGATGTCTTCTCCCCGCCGGAGCCCGCCCGGGTCCAGGTCAGCACACCGCCGTCGCCAACTCCCGATCGCTCCGTCAATCGGCCACGCTCCCCGCGCCGGGTGCCCACGGTGGTTCCCGGTGTCGAGGATCCGCCCGCGACCGTGTCGCTGGAGGCCGAGGAGGCCCGGGTAGACGACCTTCGGGACGTGCTGGGCGGGGGTTCTCGACCAGCTCCGAGTCGGGGGGCGGCGAGCCTGTCGATCGTCCGGGTCGAGCCGGAGGGCACGGAGCCGCCCCAGCGCGGCGCACTGGCGGCGACGGAGCCCGCCGAGCTCGATCAGCCCGACGTCGAGGCGGTGGTTCCCGACCTCGAGCCCACGACTCTGAGGCGCGGCCCCGAGCTGGACTTCTTCCGATCCTCCTCCCGCGGGCCGGGTGGCCTCAGCCCCCTGGACTGGGAGGAGACACCCACCGATCCGGGCGTCGTCCGCGCGGTACGTGCCGGCCAGACCGAGCTGCCCACGGACCTGGACATCGACCCCGACGCCTTCGGCATGGACTCGGCCTCCCTCCAGCGGAACCCCCTCCTCGGCACGGTCTCCGAGCCGCTCGCCACCACGGAGCCGCGCTGGCAGTGGGGGCTGTTCTGGGCGCTGTCGCTGGTGGGCTGTGTCTCCCTCTGGGCCTTTGTCGCCGGCTGACTCCATGGTCCGAGTCGTCCCGGTCCGGAGCCCCACGCTCCCACCGGCCACCCACACGAACTGCTACCTGCTCGGCCACGAGCGCATCACCGTCGTCGACCCGGCCAGCCCCTTCGCCGACGAGCAGGCGCGGCTGCTGGGAGGGCTCCAGGCGGCTCCTGGGCATGTCGAGCGCATCCTGCTCACCCACCACCACCACGACCACGTCGGCGGTGCCCAGGCGCTGGCCCAGGCCCTGGAGGTGCCCGTGGTCGCACATCGCTACACGGCCGAACAGCTCGCAGGGGAGGTGAGGATCGACGCCTGGCTGGACGAGGGGGCGATCGTCGACACCGACGCGGGATCCTGGCGCTGTCTCCACACCCCCGGCCACGCGCCCGGTCACCTCTGTCTCCACCACCAGGAGGCTGGCGTCGTGGTCGCCGGCGACATGGTGGCGGGGGAGGGCACGATCGTGCTCGATCCGCCGGAGGGTGTGCTCGCCGAGTACCTGGCCTCTCTCGCCCGCCTCCGGGACCTGGGGAGTCGGGTGCTGCTCCCCGCCCACGGTCCGGCCCTGAAGGAGCCGGAGGCGCTGCTGTCCTACTACATCGCCCACCGCCACGAGCGGACGGAGCAGGTCCTCGAGGCGCTCCAGAGCCTCCAGCCTGCAGGGCCCTTGGAGCTCGCCCGGCGGGTCTACGTCGAGCTGCCCGAGCTCTTCCTGGGCGTCGCGGCTCGGCAGGTCCTCTGTCACCTGCAGGACCTTGCCGCCCGCGACGTCGTGTGCACTTCGGGGGAGACCTGGAGGATGGTGTGAAGGAAGAAGAGCGCGAGAAGTCCCTGCTGGAAGAGGGCATCGACGACCTGGGCCGGATGGTGGACGGCGTGGCGGGACGGCTGCTGGGCCCCGGGGTCACCAGCGGTCGCTTCGACCCCGACGAGCCGGTCTTCGGCGAGCCGGTGGACCAGGCGATCTCGGAGCTTGGCGCGGCCTTCGGGCGGGTCCTGATGGCGGCGGGGGATCAGCTCCAGCGATCGTCCGGCGAGGAGCCCCTCGAAGCCGACGAGGAGGCCGAGACGCCCCTGGTCCACGGGGCCCGATCGTTCGTGCGCGGGCTGACAGCCGCCACCAGCGAGCTGCTGGCCAGCGTGGCGACGGCCACCACCGACGAGGCCGCGCCGCTCGGAGAGGAGTAGGGCCCTGACCGGTCTCTTCGTCACCGGCACGGACACCGAGGTCGGCAAGACCGTGGTGACGGCGGCCCTCGCGGCCTCGGCGCCGGTCCCTGTCGCGGCGCTCAAGCCCGTGGCCTCCGGCGTGCCCCTCGGGTCCGCCGGTGAGGACGCGGAGCTGCTCGGTCGGTCGGCGGGACACGAGCCACGGGTCCACTCGGCGCTCGTCGCCCCGCTCTCGCCGCACCGAGCGGCCAGCCTGGAGGGGCGCAGCCTCGAGCTCGGCCCCCTGGTGCAGTGGATCCGGGGTCAGGATGCCGAGGAGGTGCTGGTCGAGGGCGTCGGGGGCTGGGCCGTGCCGCTCGCCTGGTCCTTCGGCGTCCCGGAGCTCGCGGAGGCCCTGGGGCTGCCCGTGCTCCTCGTAGCGGCCGACCGTCTCGGTACCTTGAACCACACCCTGCTCACCGTCGCGGCCATCCGCTCCCGGGGCCTGCCGCTGGCGGGCGTGGTGCTGAATCGGGGTCCGGGTGGTGTGGCCGCCGAGGATCGCTCCGGCACCTACAACCTGGAGGACCTGCGCCAGCTCCTGCCCGGCGTCGCGGTCGCGCCCTTCCCGGCCCTCGCCGAGGTCTCGATCGAGGCCCTCGGACTCGCGGGTCGAACGCTACGGCATGCGCTGGGGCTCTCAGGTCTCTAGAGCCCCGGCTTCGACGGTGTCGAGGAAGCTCTCCACCACGTCTGAGCGGAAGCGGGTGCCGGTCTCCGACCGCAGGGCGTCGGCGGCCTCCTCGGGACCGAGGCGAGGAGCGAAGGCCCGGGCCTCGGTGAGCATGTCGTAGCGGTCCGCGACCGCCACGAGCTGTGCCACCGGGTGGATCGACTCACCCGATCGACCGCGGGGGCTGCCCGAGCCGTCGTGGTGCTCGTGGAGGTCCAGGAGGATCGGGCGGGCGTCTTCCAAGAGCTCCGGAGAGATCTCCCGGTCCACCAGGGAGCCCGGCTCGAGGGGGGCGCCGTCGAGCAGGTCGCGGAGGCCCAGGCCCCAGCGGGCGTGGTCGTGCACCCGGGCGGTGCAGCTCGCGAGCTGGACCTGGTCGGGTGCCAGGCCCACGGTCCTCGCGGTGGCCTCGACCAGCGCGGCCACACGCAGGACATGGGCGTCCGGGTCGGTCGTCGTGCGCCCTGGGAAGCGGCGATCGGGCTCTCCTTCATGGGCCCGCAGCCGGGCGGCGAGGTTCTGGCGGGACAGCGCGTCTCCCACGATCGAGGCGTAGACCTCGAGCGCGGAGACGGCCTCCGGCGAGAGCAGGCTCGGCCTGGCGACGGCCACCAGGCCCACCACGTGGGACGAGCCTCGGGGGCTGAGCTGGGCCCGCATGCCGGCGACGAGGACCGGATCCCCATCGGCGCGGAACCAGAGCCGGGCGTCGGCGGTGGGCTCTCCGCGGACCCGAGCCGCCAGGGCCCGGAGATCATGTCCGCGGAAGGGCGCACGGTGGGTGCGCAGGAACTCGACCCACTCCCCGGCCTCCGGCTCCTCGAAGGCCACCAGGGCGCCGATGCCGCCGAACTCGCGGAGGGCGACCTCGCTGAGGAGGGCGTAGATGTCCGGCAGGGCCGTCGCGTCCTCCATGGCGTGCACCGCCTGGTAGAGCGAGACCGCCTGACGCAGCCGCACGGTCTCCCGCTCCAGCCGGATGCGCTCGACCGCGCGCGTGATGGCGGCGTGGACCTCCCGCAGCTTGAACGGCTTGAGGAGGTAGTCGTGGGCGCCGTCCTTCATCGCGCGGATGGCCGAGTCGATGGTGCCGTACCCGGTCATCAAGATCGTGGCGACGGGCAGAGGGTGCTCGCGGAGCTTCGCCAGCAGGTCCAGCCCCCCGATGCCGGGCATCTTCATGTCCGTCAGCACGACGTCGAAGGCCTGGTCCTCGATCAGCTCCAGGGCGCGCTCGCCGTTCGCCGCGGTCTCGACGGCGTGCCCTCGAGCCCGGAGGTACTCGCGCAACAGCTCCAGGATGGAGCTCTCGTCGTCGACCACCAGGATCGAGACCTTGCCGCGGTCGGGGCGATGGGCATGCATGGAGGGGAGCCTCAGGGCAATGATAAGGTGAAGGCGGTCTCGGAGCGCGCGTGGCACGGCGAGGGAAGATCGATCGCCAGCTCAAGCTGGACCTGGACGACCTCGAGCAGAAGCTCTTCCTGCTGAAGATCTTCTACGACAAGTACTTCAACGGCATCGAGCCCAACGAGCCCACCCGGGAGCGTGAGCAGGTCCGGCGGCTGATGCGCGAGTTCCAGAAGCGCGAGTTCTCCAACGCGGTGCAGAAGTACAAGTTCAAGTCGCTGTCGGCGCGATTCACCTCGCTGGAGCAGTACCTGACCCGAAACCTGATCATGATCGAGCGCGGCACCCACCCCAAGTTCAAGTTCCGCGCCGATCTGCGGGACCGACGCCGCTCGGAGCTCGACAAGGCGCGGGCGGTGAGACGCCAGATGGTCGACCGCCAGCGTAACGAGGAGACCCACTACCGGGAGGTCTTCTCGGAGTTCGTGGCGGCGCGAAGGCAGTGCGGGCAGAAGTCCGACCTCGAGTTCCGGCAGGTGCGCAAGGCGCTGCGCGCCCAGGTCGAGTCCATCAAGTCCCAGTACAACTGCACGTCCGTGAAGCTGCGCGTTACCGTCGAGAACGGCAAGGCTCGGGTGAAGGCCGTTCCTCGCCGCTGACTTCACGGGGGTCCCGCCGTTGCTCCTCTCTCTCTGGCTGCTCTCCGCCCCCGCCGCGGCAGCCCCGGGCTGGACTCTGGCGCTCCCCCTCGGCGTCCCCCAGTTCGTCCACGGTCGACCGGGCATGGGAGCGCTCTTCGCCGGGCTCCAGGTGATCGGCATCGGGGCCACCGCCGTCGCCACGTCACAGGTCTACCGCTACGCCGACTCCGAGGACGGCGACCTCTACCTCACCTGGCGGATGGTCTCGTCGGGGACCGTGGCCTTCACGGCCGCGGCCTGGTTCGCCTCGGCGCTCGGGGGGTCCCGGCTGCACCAGCTCGAGCTGGAACACCGGGCAGCGGCGGGTCGCGCGTGGCCGTCCCGACAGCCCGCGGCGATGTTCGACCCCTCGCTGGAGGGGCTCGACCTCGGTGTCCCGCTGTCCGGCAGCGGCACCTGGTCTCCACGTGCACAGGTCCTGACCGATGGTCGTTGAGCTCGAGGAGGCCCTGCGGCTTCCGCTCTTCCAGGGCATCGGTGGGCGAGCGGCCGAGGAGGCCTTGGCGGTCTTCGTGCCGGCGGTCGTGGGGCCCGACGAGCTCCTGTTGGCCGAAGGGGAGTCCGATCGCTCGATGATCGTGCTGCTCGACGGTGAGCTGGCGGTCACGGTGGGCGACCCGCCCACGGAGCTGGCGCGGGTCGGTCGGGGCGAGGTGGTCGGAGAGATGACCCTGCTCGGCATCCTGGACCGTCGCGCAGCCACGGTGCGGTCGGTGGCCGCCAGCCGCCTGCTGATCCTCGACGCAGCGGGTCTGCGGCACCTCCGGCGCCAGCACAACCCGCTGGTCGCTCGGCTGGAGATCTCCGCGCTCCGCTCCCTCGCGGGGCGCCTGCGGGCCACGGACGAGAAGATCGCCGAGCTGGCCGAGGGCAGTCCTATCCAGCTCGGTCGGCCCCAGGGCCTCCTCCAGCGGCTCGCGGCCGCGTTCACCGGTCGGGGTGGATCGCCTCGGGGACCCGCCCCGGATCCGAGCCAGGTGCTGGCCGGCTCCATGGCCTTCCGCCAGCAGAGTGCCGAGGGGACCGCCGAGCTGGCTCGGTTCCTCGAGGTCGTGCCCTTCGACGAAGGGGCGTGCATCGTCGAGGAAGGCAGGCCGGGCGGCGACGCCTATGTCCTCGCCCAGGGGCGCATCGCCGTCTACCGGGCGACTCGGGACGAGCGCTACGAGAAGCTCGCCACCCTCGGGGAGGGCTCGCTCTTCGGCCTCGCGGCCCTGATCGACGGCCAGGCTCGCACGGCCACCTGTGTCGCCGCCACGCCCTGCTGGCTCCTGCGCGTCGGGGGGCTGCTGTTCCGGGAGATCGCCGGAGGCGACGAGCTGGCGAGCCGGGTGCTGCGCCGCGCGGTCATCGAGTCCCTGTCCGGGCAGCTCCGCCTCGCCAACTCCCACCTCGAGGCCCTCGACCACGCCCGGCGGAGCTCCGAAGGCCTGGCGCGCGAAGATCTCGAGCGCCTCCAGCAGGCGCGGGCGGCCATCGTCTCGCTACACGACTGATCGCTCAGACGCTCAGGCGCGCCCTCGCCAGGTCGGCGTTGCGCTCGGCGTTCAGCGCCTCGCCGCTGCCCGCCTCGGCGACCGCCAGCGCGGCCTCCGACTCCGCCAGCAGCTCCTGGGCCGGTCCACGCTCGACCTCGCCTGCTGGCTCGCAGGTGTCCGTGAGCAGCGTGAGCTTGTCGGGGCCGGCCTCGACGAAGCCCGAGCCCACAACGAAGCGCTCCTCGCCCTCCTCGGCGTAGAGCGTGACCACGCCGGCCCGCACCACGCTCAGCAGCGGGGCGTGGTCCGGCAGGACCCCGAACTCCCCGTGGAAGCCGGGGGCCTGGACCTCGCGCACGTCGCCGCTCCAGGCCGTGGCGGTGGGGGTGACGATCTCGACGTGGATCGACATGGTGCTCAGGCCTCCGCGGAGAGCTTCTCCGCCTTCTTCTGGACCTCTTCGATGGTGCCGACCAGGTAGAAGGCCTGCTCGGGCAGGTGGTCCCACTTGCCCTCGAGGATCTCCTTGAAGCCCTGGACCGTGTCCTCCTTGCTGACCAGGCGACCCTCGAGGCCCGTGAACTGCTCGGCCACGAAGAAGGGCTGGGAGAGGAACTTCTGGATCTTGCGGGCCCGCTCGACGGCGAGCTTGTCTTCGTCGCTCAGCTCGTCCATGCCGAGGATGGCGATGATGTCCTGGAGGTCCTTGTAGCGCTGGAGCACCCGCTGCACGCCGGTGGCGACCTCGTAGTGGTCGTCTACCCAGGCGTACAGTGCTGTGACCCCGTC
>CAZCVP010000270.1:0-9023 GCA_964501915.1 uncultured Enterobacterales bacterium | reverse complement strand
CGGGAGGGTGGTCGGACCGTCGGTGCGGGCGTTGTCGCCGAGATCATCGACTAGATGACCGCGCAACCGTGCACTACTTGTGCCGGGGGCATCTAGCCTCACGGATCGGAAGACAGACGGCCGCCTGGGCGTTCCCGGGCGGCCGTCCTGCTTCGGTCTCGGGCCGTCGGCACACTTCGTGCTTGATCGGTCCCGGGGCTGGTGATAAGCCCCGGCGGCCGTCCGGGGTCCACCCGGAGCCCCCCTTTCAGAGAGTCGACTGAAGTGACCGTCCAGCGCTACCTGGTGCTCGCCTTCCTGTTTGGGGCGCTCTGCGTGGGCGTCACCATGCGCAGCGCAGTGGTCAACGTCTTCGGCGTGGCGGGCATTCCCGACTACCTGATCGGGCCGTTCTCGCTGTCGGTCGTGGCCGCTTTTGGCTCGGCCATCCTCACCTTCTTCATCCTCATGCGACATCGCACGGCCGTCACCTTCTCCACGGAGGTCATCCGGGAGATGTACAAGGTGACCTGGCCCGACCGGGAGGAGACCATGCGCTCCACCACGGTCGTCGTGCTGTCTGCGGTCGGGTCGGCCGCCTTCCTGGCGTTCTGCGACTACATCTGGGCGCAGGTCACCGACGTCATCATCTTCACCACCGGCTAGCGAAAGCGCTGGTCACCTCGCGGTCACCCGCGGGCAGGAGCACCGTCAAAATGGCCATGGCCTGGTACGTCGTCCATTGCTACTCGGGCTACGAGCAGAAGGCGAAGCTCGCTCTCGAGCAACGCATCAGCACGATGGGTTGCGCGGAGCGCTTCGGCGAGGTCCTCGTGCCCACGGAGCAGGGCTTCGAGGTCAAGAACGGCAAGAAGCGGGCGGTGACGCGGAAGTTCTACCCGGGGTACATCCTCGTGCAGATGGTGCTCGACAACGAGACCTGGCACGTGGTCAAGAACACCCCGAAGATCACCGGGTTCGTCGGCGGGACGCGCAACCCGCCCCCCGTTCCGGACCATGAGATCCGGCGCATCACCAACCAGCTCGAGGAAGAGGACGAGGCTGCGCCGAAGCCGCTGGTCGACTTCGAGCGTGGCGAGGAGGTCCGCGTCGTCGGCGGTGCCTTCGCCAACATGAAGGGCCACGTCGAAGAGGTCAACGCCGGCCGCGGCAAGCTGCGGGTCATGGTGAACATCTTCGGTCGTCCCACCCCCCTGGAGCTCGACTTCACCGAGGTCGAGAAGCTCTGACCCCCCCGTTTTCCACCCCCTGACGGCGTCGGCCCGCCCGGGCCCGGCACCTCGGAGAAGACGTCATGGCCAAGAAGGTCGTCAACCAGATCAAGCTGCAGATCATGGCCGGCAAGGCCAACCCGTCCCCGCCGGTCGGCCCGGCCCTGGGTGCGGCGGGCGTGAACATCCCGATGTTCTGCAAGGAGTTCAACGCGCGGACGCAGCCCCAGGCCGCCGACGGGCTGTTGATCCCCGTCGTCATCACCGTCTACTCCGATCGCACCTTCGTCTTCGTCTGCAAGACCCCACCGGCGGCCGGCCTCATCCTGAAGGCGGCCGGCCTCGAGAAGGGCTCCGGCGAGCCCAACAAGGAGAAGGTGGGAAAGCTCTCCGAGGCCCAGGTCGAGGAGATCGCTCGACAGAAGCTCCCGGATCTGAACACCAACGACATCGCGGCGGCCATGCGCATCATCGAAGGTACCGCCAGGTCCATGGGAGTCATCACTCGCGGCTGACGCCCGCACCCACCCCGCATCCAAGGACCTCCCGGGAAGGGGAGCCGCCGCTCCGGTGACCCGTGAGGCCGCCTCGACTCCGCGGAGTCGGGGCACAGGAGGAAGCATGGCAAAGAGAAGCAAGCGCTGGAACAGCGGCCGTGAAGCGGTCGAGAGCCAGCATCGCTATGGTCTCGACGAGGGCGTTGCGCTCGCGCTGAAGTGCGCGAGTGCCAAGTTCGACGAGTCCATCGACATCGCTGTCCGCCTCGGCGTGGACCCGCGGCACGCGGACCAGATGGTGCGCGGCGCCGTCAGTCTGCCCAACGGCACGGGCAAGCCGGTGCGGGTCCTGGTCTTCGCCCAGGGCGAGGCTGCGACGGCCGCCGAAGAGGCGGGCGCCGAGTACGTCGGCGTCGATGAGTACGTGCAGAAGATCCAGGGCGGCTGGCTCGAGTTCGACAAGGCCGTCGCGACCCGGGACCTGATGGGCAAGGTCGGCCGCCTCGGCCGCATCCTCGGCCCACGTGGCCTGATGCCGAACCCCAAGGTGGGCACGGTCGTGGCGCCGGACCAGGTGGCCTACACGGTCAAGGAGCTCAAGCGCGGTCGCATCGACTTCCGCGTCGAGCGCGCGGGCATCGTGCATGCGCCCGTGGGCCGCAAGTCCATGGACGAGGCCGCCGTCCGCGAGAACGTCGTGGCCCTGTACAAGGAGCTCATGCGGCTGAGGCCAGCGAGCGCCAAGGGAACCTACGTGCGCAGCATCGCCCTGGCCTCGACGATGGGGATCGGCGTGCGGCTCGACCTCAACGATCTCGCTCGCGCAGCGACCTGAGGAGGAACACCATGGACCGCACCAACAAGGCCGAGTTCGTCTCCTCCTTCAGCGATCGCATCGCTGGCGCTCCCCTGGTCGTGCTCGCGGACTACCGCGGCGCCTCCGTGGAGAACACCAACGCGCTGCGTCGCCGGCTGGAGAAGGAAGGCATCACCTGGACGGTGGTGAAGAACACCCTCGCTCGCCGCGCCCTGGTCGACACGCCCTTCGAAGGGCTCAGCCAGCACTTCGTCGGCATGACCGCCGTGGCCATCTCGGGCGACGATCCCGTCGGTACCGCCAAGGTGCTGAGGGAGGTCCTCGATCCCAAGAACCCGATCCAGGTCAAGGCCGGCTACTTCGACGGCGAGATCCTCGATGCCGCTGGCGTCAAGGCCGTCGCGTCCCTGCCGAGCCGCGAGGAGCTCCTCGTGATGCTGCTCCGGACCATCCAGGAGCCGGCTCGCCAGGTCCTGGGTGTCATCCAGGCGCCGGCCCGCGATCTGCTCTACCTGCTCAAGAACTACGAGTCCAAGCTTGCCGAAGGCGAGGACGGCGAATAAGCGCCGCCCGCTCTGGCACCCCCCCTGCACCGACAGATACAAGAACCGAGGACGGAACGATGTCGCTCTCTCAGGCCGACGTGGTCGACTACATCAAGAACCTGAAGCTCTCCGAGGTGAAGGCCCTCATCGAGACCCTCGAAGAGGAGCTCGGCGTCGAGGCCTCTGCCCCCGTGATGATGGGCGCGATGCCGGGCGGCCTCGGCGCCGCAGCCGAGCCGGAGGAGGAGAAGACCGAGTTCGACGTGGTGCTCGCCGAGGTGGGCCCCAACAAGATCAAGGTCATCAAGGCCGTGCGCTCCATGACCGGCCTGGGCCTCAAGGAGGCCAAGGAGGCCGTCGAGGGTGCGCCCACGGTGGTCAAGGAGGCTGTCGACAAGGAGGCCGCCGAGGCGGCCAAGAAGGAGCTGGAAGAGGTCGGCGCGAAGGTCGAGATCAAGTAGCGCCCCTCGGTCTCCCCGTGGTGGGTGGCGCACCAGGCGGCCATCCACTGCGCTTCGCACGGTCCCGACATCCTCTGGATGGCGGCCGCGCGCACTGCCTGGAACCCGGGGCCCTGCCCCTCCTCTCGCTCACCATGCGGGAGAAAGACCACATCGCTGGATGGTTCATCTGGAACGGGACGCACTCGTCGCGCGGCCTCGGTCGATTCTCGATCGGGAAGAGCGGGCTGCTGCGCGTGCGTCTCGCCCGGCTCTCCACCAGCGGCCCGCCCGCCGCGCCGTCAACGTCGCCCTGACGTCCGGACCTCCTCCTCACACGAGAGGACTCCATGTCTGACCTGCTCGCCAACAACTTCAAGCACCGCCGCACCTACACCAAGGCCAGGCCGGCGATCGACATCCAGAACCTGATCTCGATTCAGAAGGAGTCCTACGAGCAGTTCCTCCAGAGCCTGATCGTGGCCGAGGACCGCGAGGACGTCGGCCTGCAGGCCGTCTTCAAGTCGGTCTTCCCGATCCAGGACTTCTCCGACAAGGCGTCGCTCCAGTACGTCTCCTACGATCTGGACACCCCGAAGTACGACACCGACGAGTGCCGCGAGCGGGGCATGACCTACAGCGCACCGCTGAAGGTCACCGTGCGCCTGGTGGTCTGGGACGTCGACCCCGAGACCGAGACCCGCACCGTCTCCAACATCAAGGAGCAGGAGGTCTACTTCGGCGAGATCCCCCTGATGACGGAGAACGGGACCTTCATCATCAACGGCACCGAGCGGGTCGTGGTCAGCCAGCTCCACCGCAGCCCCGGCATCTTCTTCGACCAGCACCAGGCGAAGACGGGCACCGGGAAGAACATCTTCAGCGCCCGGATCATCCCCAACCGGGGCTCCTGGATCGACTTCGAGTTCGACACCAAGGACATCCTCTACGTGCGCATCGACCGGCGCCGCAAGCTGCCGGCCACCGTGCTGCTGCGGGCCCTCGGCTACGACTCCGAGGAGCTGCTGAACTACTTCTACGATCGCGAGACCTTGAACTGGAACGGCAGCGGCTGGACCAAGCGCACCACCACCGATCTGCTGTCCATCCAGACGGCCACCGTGGACGTGGTCCACGAGGGCACCGTGATGGTTCGTGAGGGCAAGAAGTTCCTCAAGAACAACGTCCGCAAGATGAAGAAGGCCGGCCTCATCAGCGAGGAGGTCCGCGAGGTCGAGGGCCAGGAGGTCACCGTCGGCGTGGTCGAGATCCCGATCACCGACGACGCCATCTACGGTTCGGTCTCCGCCCGCGACGTGGTCGACACCGAGACCGGTGAGATCCTCGTCGAGTGCAACGAGGAGATCAGCGAGGACAACGTCCGCGCGGCCATCGATCGTGGCGTGGATACCTTCGACGTGCTCTACATCGACAACGTCATGGTCGGGTCCTTCCTCCGGGACACCCTGCTGCTCGACAAGATCGGCAGCCCCGACGAGGCCATCCTCGAGATCTACCGGCGCCTGCGTCCCGGCGACCCGCCGACCTTCGACCAGGCCAAGAACCACTTCGAGAACCTGTTCTTCAACGCCGAGCGCTACGACCTCTCCAAGGTCGGCCGGCTCAAGATCAACCACAGGCTCGGCCTGGACCTGCCGCTGGAGCAGACCACGCTGACCCGCGACGACATCCTCCGGGTGGTCAAGTACCTGATCGACCTGAAGAACAACAAGGGCGACGTCGACGACATCGACCACCTGGGCAACCGGCGCATCCGCGCGGTCTGTGAGCTGCTGGAGAACCAGTACCGCATCGGCCTGGTGCGCATGGAGAAGGCGATCAAGGAGCGCATGAGCCTCGGGGAGATCGAGGCCCTGATGCCCCACGATCTCATCAACGCCAAGCCCGTCTCGGCGGTGGTCAAGGAGTTCTTCGGCTCGTCGCAGCTCTCCCAGTTCATGGACCAGACCAACCCGCTGAGCGAGGTCACCCACAAGCGGCGTCTGTCCGCGCTCGGCCCCGGCGGTCTGACCCGCGAGCGTGCCGGCTTCGACGTGCGCGACGTGCACCCCACCCACTACGGGCGCATCTGCCCCATCGAAACCCCGGAAGGTCCCAATATCGGACTGATCGCCTCGCTCTCCACCTACGCTCGGGTCAACGGCTTCGGCTTCATCGAGACCCCCTACAGGACGGTGGGGAAGGGCAACGTCACCCGCAGCGTCGAGTTCTACACGGCCCTGCAAGAGGAACGGGACATCGTGGCCCAGGCCAATGTGCCCCTGGAGCCCAACGGCGATTTCTCCGAGGAGAACGTCGCGGTGCGTCGCAACGGCGAGTTCGCCATCGTGCCCAAGGACGAAGTCACGCTGATGGACGTCTCGCCCAACCAGCTGGTGAGCGTGGCGGCCAGCCTGATCCCCTTCCTGGAGAACGACGACGCCAACCGCGCCCTGATGGGCTCCAACATGCAGCGCCAGGCCGTGCCGGTCATCCGCACCGAGGCGCCGCTGGTCGGCACCGGCATCGAGCGGGTCGTGGCCCGGGACTCCGGTGTCACCACCACCGCTCGCCGCTCCGGCGTGGTGGAGAGCGTGGATGCCTCCCGGATCGTCGTCAAGACCGACGAGCTCCACGAGGACGGCGAGATCGGCGGTGACGTCGACATCTACAACCTGACCAAGTTCACGCGGTCCAACCAGAACACCTGCATCAACCAGCGCCCGGTCGTGCGGCTCGGCGACCGGATCGAGGCTGGCGACGTCATCGCCGACGGTCCGGCCACGGACATGGGTGAGCTCGCGCTCGGCCAGAACGTGGTCGTCGCGTTCATGCCCTGGCAGGGGTACAACTTCGAGGACTCGATCCTCATCTCCGAGCGTCTCGTGCGCGAGGACTACTACACGACGGTCCACATCGAGGAGTTCGAGGTCGCCGCCCGCGACACCAAGCTCGGCAAGGAGGAGATCACCCGCGACATCCCCAACGTCGGTGAGGAGGCGCTGCTCAACCTCGACGACTCCGGCATCGTGAAGATCGGCGCCTATGTCCGCCAGGGCGACATCCTGGTCGGCAAGATCACGCCGAAGGGTGAGACCCAGCTCTCTCCGGAAGAGAAGCTGCTGCGGGCCATCTTCGGTGAGAAGGCCGGCGACGTCCGCGACACCTCCCTGCGGGTGCCCCCGGGCGTCGAGGGCACCGTCATCAGCGCCCAGGTCTTCGCCCGCGAGGGTGTGGAGAAGGACGCCCGGGCCCTGGAGATCGAGGTCCAGTCCGTCATCCGCATCGAGCGCGACCGCGACGAGCAGCTCCGTACCATCCGCGAGTCGGCCCACCGCCAGCTCGTGCAGCTCCTGCAGAGCCAGTCCGCGGGCAGCCGCATCCTCGACGACGAGACCGGCGAGGAGCTGATCGCCCGGGGCGAGACCTACTCTGAGGACGTGCTGCGGCGCATCCGCTTCGAGCAGTACGAGAAGATCACCGTCGAGGACGGTGCCGCCCACGAGGACAAGGTCTGGAACCTCGTGGACCGCGTCCGCGAGAAGGAAGACGAGATCCGCGAGCGCTTCGCCGCCAAGATCGAGCGTCTCCAGAAGGGTGATGACCTGCCGCCTGGCGTCATCAAGATGGTCAAGATCTACATGGCCATCAAGCGCAAGCTCAGCGTCGGCGACAAGATGGCCGGCCGCCACGGCAACAAGGGCGTCGTCTCCAAGCTGCTGCCCATCGAGGACATGCCGTACCTCGAGGATGGCACCCCGGTGGACATCTGCCTCAACCCGCTGGGCGTGCCCTCGCGCATGAACGTCGGCCAGATCCTCGAGGTCCACCTCGGGTGGGCGGCCCGGCGCATGGGCACGAGGATCGGCGAGTTCCTCGACCAACAGCTCGACATCGAAGAGCTGCGGACCTTCCTGCAGGGCATCTTCGCCGGAGACGAGGCGATCCTCGGCTTCCTGGCGGGCGCGGACAAGGACGCCCTGGTCACCTTCGCCCGCAAGTACCGTCAGGGCATCACGGTCGCCTCCCCGGTGTTTGCCGGCGCGGACGAGGCCGAGATCAAGAACGCCCTGAAGGTCGCTGGCGAGTCGGAGGGTGGCCAGTCGACGCTGGTCGACGGTCGCACCGGCGAGGTCTTCGACCGCAAGGTCACGGTCGGCATCATGTACATGCTGAAGCTCCACCACCTGGTGGACGACAAGATCCACGCCCGGTCCATCGGGCCGTACTCGCTGGTGACGCAGCAGCCCCTGGGCGGCAAGGCCCAGTTCGGTGGCCAGCGCCTCGGCGAGATGGAGGTCTGGGCACTGGAGGCCTACGGCGCTGCCTACAACCTCCAGGAGTTCCTCACGGTGAAGTCCGATGACGTCGCTGGCCGCACGCGGATGTACGAGTCCATCGTCAAGGGCGAGAACATCCTGGAGGCCGGCCTGCCGGAGTCCTTCAACGTCCTGGTCAAGGAGCTCCAGGCCCTGGCGCTCGACGTCGAGCTCATCGAGGACAAGGAAGTCCTCCGCAGCTAGCTCACCCCCCTTCTTCATCTCCCCCCTCTCGTTCCCGCCTCCCGGAGTCCGTCGTGAAGGACATCTACAACATGTTCGAGAAGCCGAAGAACCCGCTCAACTACGTGGCGGTTCGCATCAGCCTGGCTTCTCCCGAGAAGATCCGGAGCTGGTCGCACGGCGAAGTCAAGAAGCCGGAGACCATCAACTACCGGACCTTCAAGCCCGAGAAGGACGGTCTCTTCTGCGCCAAGATCTTCGGTCCCATCAAGGACTACGAGTGCCTCTGCGGCAAGTACAAGCGCATGAAGCACCGGGGCATCACCTGTGAGAAGTGCGGGGTCGAGGTCATCCAGTCCAAGGTGCGTCGGGAGAGGCTGGGCCACATCGACCTGGCGACGCCGGTCGCCCACATCTGGTTCCTCAAGAGCCTGCCGAGCCGCATCGCGAACCTGCTGGACGTGTCGCTGAAGGACCTGGAGCGGGTGCTGTACTGCGAGAGCTACATCGTCACCAACCCGGGTGAGTCCACGCTGAAGGAAGGGGAGATCCTGGCGGAGGAGGACTACCAGGAGGCCATCGCGACCTTCGGCTACGGGAGCTTCGAGGTCGGCATGGGCGGCGAAGTCGTCAAGGACATGCTGAACCGCATCGACGTCAACGCGCTCTCCAACAAGCTGCGCAACGAGATGAAGGAGGCCACCAGCGAGCCTCAGCGCCGCAAGTACGCCAAGCGCCTCAAGATCGTCGAAGGCCTGCGCTCCTCCGGCAACCGTCCCGAGTGGATGATGCTGTCGGTCGTGCCGGTCATCCCGCCGGATCTGCGCCCCCTCGTGCCGCTCGATGGCGGCCGCTTCGCCACCAGTGACCTCAACGACCTGTACCGTCGGGTCATCAACCGGAACAACCGCCTCAAGCGGCTCCAGGACCTCAACGCTCCGGAGATCATCATCCGGAACGAGAAGCGCATGCTGCAGGAGGCCGTCGACGCCCTGTTCGACAACGGCCGCC
>CAZCVP010000269.1:0-9049 GCA_964501915.1 uncultured Enterobacterales bacterium | reverse complement strand
CCTGGGGGTGGGTGGCGATGATCTTGTCGGTCTGCTGGAGCAGCTCCCGGGCCTTGGTGATCGACAGGCCCGGCGGCGTGGTGGGCATGTAGAGCAGGTCGCCTTCGTTCAGGGGCGGCATGAACTCGCTGCCCATCCGCTGCAGCGGGAAGATCGTGAGGCAGGAGACCAGGACGGCGCCGACGATGGTGCTCTTGGGGAAGCGCAGCACGCCGCGGATGATCGGTCGATAGACCGCGATCGAGATCCGGCTGATCGGGTTGGCGTGCTCGGCCATGACCTTGCCGCGCACCAGGTAGTACATCAGCACCGGGATGACGGTGACCGACAGGATCGACGACGCGGCGATGGCGAAGGTCTTGGTGTAGGCCAGGGGCTTGAACAGCCGGCCTTCCTGTTGCTCCAGGGCGAAGACGGGCAGGAAGCTCACCGTGACGATGGCCAGGGAGTAGAAGAGCGCCGGTCCGACCTCCTTGGACGAGGCCACCACGTGCTCCAGGTGGGTGCGTTCGGGGAAGCGCTCCTTGTGCTTGTGCATGTTCTCGATCATCACGACCGCGGCGTCGACCATCACCCCGATGGCGATCGCGATGCCTCCCAGGCTCATGATGTTGGCGTTGAGCCCCATCAGGCGCATGATCAGGAAGCTGGAGAGCACGCCCACCGGCAGCACGAAGATGGCGACGAAGGCCGAGCGGAAGTGCAGCAGGAAGACGATGCAGACGATGGAGACCACCAACATCTCCTCGAGCAGCTTGTCCTCGAGGGTGACGATGGCGTCCTCGATCAGCTCGGATCGGTCATAGGAGACGTGGACCTCGACCCCTTCGGGCAGGCCGGGCTTGAGCTGCTCGATGCGCTCCTTGACCCGATCGATGACCTCCAGGGCGTTCTCGCCGAAGCGCAGCAGCACGATGCCCGTGACCACCTCGCCCTCGCCGTTCATCTCCACGAGTCCGCGGCGGATCTCCGGGCCGAGCTGCACCCGGGCCACCTGCCTCAGCAGCACCGGCGTGAAGGTCTCCGGGTCCACCGCGATGGGCACCGTCTCCAGGTCGTCGACGGACTGGATGTAGCCCCGGCCGCGCACCATGTACTCGGTCTCCGACATCTCGATCAGGCGGCCGCCCACGTCGAGGTTGGAGTCCTTGATGGCCTTGCGCACCTTGGCCAGGGGCACACCGAAGGCCCTCAGCTTCTCGGGATCCACCTCGACCTGGTACTGGCGCACGAAGCCGCCGATGGAGGCGACCTCGGAGACGCCGTTGAGGCTCATCAGGTCGTAGCGCAGGTACCAGTCCTGGAGCGAGCGCAGCTCGGAGAGGTCCAGGCCGCGGAAATTGGCCGCCCGCCCCAGCTCCTCGGCGGAGATGTGGTCGTCGCCGTCACGGTCGAAGGACTCCACGATGAAGCGCAGCGAGTCCTCGAGGAAGGCCTCCGGGCTCCCGCCCACGGCGGGGTCCGCCACCGTGAACAGCTCGGCGAGCTGGGCCTCGGCATAGACCGGGGTGTCCTGTTCGCCCTCGTCGGAGGGGGCAGGCAGCTCCCCGGGCTCCACCTCGCCCGAGTCGTCCCGGTCGAGGGCGGCCCGCAGCACCTCGGAGCGCGGACTGAAGTCCGTCAGGGTGTACTCGTAGATCCAGCCGACCCCCGTGGCGTCGGGACCGAGCTGAGGGGTCACCCCGGTCGGCAGGCGGGCCTGGACGTAGTTGAGGTACTCCAGCACCCGGGAGCGGGCCCAGTACAGGTCGGTGCCGTCCTCGAAGATCACGTAGACCAGCGAGAAGCCGAAGAAGCTGTAGCCGCGCACCACCGAGGCGTAGGGCACCGAGAGCATGGCCGTGGTCAGCGGGTAGGTGACCTGGTCCTCGACGACCTGGGGGGCCTGTCCCGGGAACTCGGTGAACACGATGACCTGCACGTCGGACAGGTCGGGGATGGCGTCGACCGGCGTGGTCTTGAGCGCCCAGCCTCCGGCCAGCGTGAGCATCAGGGTGGCCAGCAGTACGAAGGTGCGGTTGCGAACGCTGGCTTCGATCAGGGCGGCGATCACGGCGTCACCTGCTCCAGGAACATGCCGCACTCGGGGCAGCGGCCGGGCTCACTCTCGTGGACGTCGGGGTGCATGGGGCAGGTGTAGTAGGGCTCCTCGGCCTGGGTCTTGGAGCCGTGGTCCTTGCCCTCGTGGCCGGTGGCGGACTCCTCCCCCGACACGGGGGGCGGCGAGCCCTCCGGGATGTCGTCGGCAGGGACGAGGTCCATGCCGCAGACGGGACAGCGGCCCGGACCGTCTTCCTGGACCTCCGGGTGCATGGGGCAGGTCCATGTGGCGGCGCCGGAGTGGTCGTGGCCGGAGCCGTCGTCCTCGCCCCTGCGGGTGGCGAGCATCTTCTGGATCGCCTCCTGGAGCTGGCTCTCGGAGTCGAGCAGGAACTGGCCGCTGGCGACCACCTCCTCGCCCTCTCGCAGGCCCTCGACGATCTCCGTCACGTGGCGGTCTCCCACCAGGCCCGTGGTGACCGTCCGGGGCTCGAAGCGACCCTCTCCGAGGGCCACGAAGACGAGCTCGCGGCGGCCCGAGTGCATCACGGCCTCGCTGGGCACGGCCAGGGTGTCGTCGGCGCGGCGGTACTGGATGTAGACCGTGGCGAACATGCCGGGCTTGAGCGCGATGCCCGGGTTGTCGAACTCCAGGCGGACCGTCAGGGTGCGGCTCTTGGGGTTCAGGGTCGGGTAGATGTAGGCGACCTTGCCCTCGATCACCTTGCCCTGCTGGAAGGACAGCTCCATCTGGGCGGGCTGGCCCTCCTCGACCCAGGGGGCGTCGAATTCGTAGACCTCGGCCGTGACCCAGATGCGCTGGAGGTTGCCGATGCGGTAGAGGTCACGGCCGGCGTTGACCCGGGCGCCTTCGACCACGCTCTTGTGGAGCACGAAGCCGCTGCGGGGAGCGCGCACCGAGAAGGTGCGCTTGACCTCGCCGCTGGTGGCGATGCGGTCGATGTCCTTCTGGGAGAGGTCCCAGAGCTCCAGCTTGCGTCGGGCAGACCGGGCCAGGGGGCTGTCGGCGCCCTGGGTGCGCTGGGCGAGCAGCAGCTCCTCCTGCGCCGCGACCAGCTCGGGGCTGTAGACCTCGAAGAGCACCTGTCCCTTCTTCACCGGGTCGCCGGTGCGGTCCACGCGGATCCGCTCCACCCAGCCGGAGTAGCGGAGGTTGACCACCGAGATCTCGTCCTCGCCGACATCCACCTCGCCGATGGTGCGCAGGTGACGGAAGATCGTCTGTCGCTCGACCCGCTCGGTGCGGACCCCCATGTTCAGGACCACGCCCGGGTCGATGCTCACGGCGGTCCCGGAGGAGGCGGTCTCGTCGGCGTAGACCGGCACGAGGTCCATGCCCATCGGAGACTTGCCGGGCTCGTCTCGCATGTAGGACGGGTCCATCGGGGCGACCCAGTAGAGGATCTCCCGCTCGCCTGAGGGGGCGGCGCCAGCGCCGGGCTCTGCCATCGGCGTCAGGTTCATGCCGCAGATCGGGCAGGTGCCCGCGCCGTCCTGGACCACCTGGGGGTGCATGCCACAGGTGTAGAGTTGCTGGGCGGCGTGCTCGGCGTGGTCGTCGCCGCCGGGCTCCGTGCCCGGGACCGGGTCGGTCTGGCAGCCGGAGAGCAGCAGCAGGGAGAGGGCGATCACGATGCGCTTCACGGGGTGTCTCCAGTGGGCTCGGCGCCGATCAGGGCGCGGACCTCGGCGGCGATCCGCCAGGTGTCGAGGGTGGCGGTCCGCCAGGTCCGCTCCAGGGTGAGCAGCGTGACCTCGGCCTCGTAGAGGCTGGCGAAGTCGGCGCGGCCGACGGTGTAGTCGGACAGGGTGGTCTCCAACGACGCCTGGGCGGAGGGCAGCAGGCTCTCCTGGTAGGTGCGGGCCTTGTCGGCTGCGCGGGTCCAGCGAGCGTGGAGCGCCTCCAGCTGGCCCGTGAGCGTCTCGGTGCGACCGTCGAGCCGGGAGCGGGCGGCCTGGGCCATGGCCAGCGCCGAGGCTTCCCTGGCGTCAGCCCGGGTGCGGCTGCCCATCGGGATGGGCATCGACACCCCGAGGGTGACCAGGTCGCGGGGATCCATGTCGTAGGTGCGCAGGCGGTAGCCGGCCCAGACCGTGACGTCGGGTCGGGCGGAGAGCCGCGCGGCTTCGGCCTCGGCCTCGGCCGCCCGCGCCTCGGCGGCCAGGCGGGCAAGCTCGGGGCGGCTCTCGACCGCCAGGTCGAGCCAGGTGGCCGCCGTGCCCGCCACGGCGAGGGGCGTGACCTCGGCGGGGGTCTCGAAGGGGGGCTCCTGGCTGTGGGCGGTGGCCGCGGCGAGCGCGGCCGTCAGGGCGGCCTGGCGGGCGGTGAAGTTGCCCAGGTCGTCCCCCAGGCGATCCCTGAGCAGCTCCAGCCGCACGACGGCGTGCTGGCCGGCAGCGCCGACCTCGTAGCGGGCCATGACCGCCTGGAGCAGCTCCTCGGTGCGCGCGAGGTGGGCCTGGGTCACGGCCTCGAGCTGGCGGGAGAGCGCGAGGTCCCACCAGGCCAGCTCGACCGAGCGGGTCAGGGCGTCCCGGGCCTCCTCCAGGCGCTGCTCGCCGACCGGCACCCGGGCCAGCGCGGCCTCGGCGTCCGCGGCGTTGGTGCCCGGGGCGGGCAGGGTCTGCTGGGCCTTGACCTGGACGCCGGCCATCGGGTGGTCCCCGAGCCGGAAGGTCCAGAGGGGCAGGCTCGAGACCTCGAGGCCGATCATCGGGTCCATCCAGGTCCCCGCGCCGGCTGCCGCGGCCTCCAGGGCGTCGACCTGTGCGGACAGGGCCGCGAGGTCCGGGTGGGTGGCCAGGGCCGCCTCGACGAGGGGGTCGGGTCCCTCCGCGGCGAGCAGGGGTGTGAGCAGGAGCAGGGTGGTGAGCATCGGGGCGCTCCAGTGCAGGAGCTATGCCAGGGGGGAAGCGGGGGGCGGGGCTGGACGGGGTCCCCAGGGTCCTAGAATATTCTACAATGCTACAGAATATTCTTAGCCTGAGCCTCACCCCACCCGGGCCCTCAGGGCTGCTGCGGGCGGGGCCCCAGGGGGGTGACCCGCACACGGTCCACGCGCACCTCTCCCCGACCGGAGAGGAACAGCCCCACCGCGCCCGGCGCACGCGGTGCCACGTGCCCGTGCACGGCGAGC
Organism: uncultured Enterobacterales bacterium; assembly: GCA_964501915.1. Classification (GTDB taxonomy): domain Bacteria; phylum Myxococcota_A; class UBA796; order UBA796; family CAJQPC01; genus CAYFPX01. The sequence continues at coordinate 3,851 of CAZCVP010000269.1, read as the reverse complement.
TTGCCGCCGACGAGGCCCTTGAGGTGGCTCCCGGAGGCCCGGACCGCGAGCTGGATCACCGGCTCCGCCGAGACCCGCGTGGCCGCCTGCTCGGTGGACGAGCCGGCGAGGGTCTGGGCGAGGGTGGTGATGCCGTCGGTGGACACCGTGAGCAGATCGTGGTCGGCCGGGCCGTGCACGTGGTGGGCGAGGCCGATGGTGCCCTCGAAGCTCCCCCGGTCCACGAAGGCCTCGACCTCCACGTCACCCCAGAGCCCCGGCAGCAGGAGCAGGGCCTGGCCGTCGACGCGGAGCCAGAGTCCCTCCAGGGTCGGCGGATCGAGGGCCTGGACTGCCGCCAGGCTGCCGCCCTCCGGCGCGGTGAGCAGGTCCCCGAGGGCTCCGCCGTCGCCCGCCGCGGGCGCCCAGGTCAGCCCCCCCTGCGGTTCCTCGATGAGCCGGCTCGACGGTGGATCGGCGAGGGTGGTGAGCACGGGCACGGGAGCCGGAGCCGGCTCGGCGCTCGCCACAGCCAGGCCGTGACCGTAGACCAGCTCACCGCCCCGGTCGGCCGCCACCACGAGCGGTGCCTGGACGAGGCAGGCTGCGACCAGCAGGGCGAGCCGGCCAACGGACCGTCGGGGTGGGAGCTCGAAGCAGGTCAGCGCCACCCGGAAGACCACCAGCGCCAGCAGGCCGTAGAGGAGCTGGTGGGCCAGGTCCGAGTGGGCGCCGACCAAGGGCTCGACGCTCGCTGGGACGGCCTCGAGGCCGGCGACGGCCTGCCTCCCCGACACCACGGCCGCCGCGGCACCGACGACGCCGACCCCCCAGAGCAGGCAAGCGGCCAGGTCCAGCCAGCGCTGGCGCCAGGCCACGGCCGCGAAGTCCAGGAACAAGGCGAGCGGGATCGCCGCCAGCGGCAGGTGGATCAGCGCGGGGTGGAGGTTCGGCAGGGCGGTGTCCAAGGTCGTTCTCCAGGTCGGGGCAGGCTGCTCGCAATGCAAGTTCCGAACCAGCACAGCCCCTGGGAACTTCGCTCGGCCCCATCTCGTAGAGAGGACGGAAGGTGATGATGCCTGCGGTCCCCGGCGAGTCCTGCCAGCGCTACCGTGCCCACGCCGGGAGCCTCCGCGATCCGCGAACCGCGCGGCGGGAAGACGACCCCCACGGGGCCGGCTGTGCGGCCTGCCAGCGCTGGCTGGCCGCCCTCGAGTCCCTGCTGGGGAGCCTGGCCGCGGTGGGCACGCCCGACCCGCCGCTGGGCTTCGCGGCTCGCCTGGAGCAGCGGCTGCTCGAGGCCACCGCCGACCCCGCGCGGGGAGCCACCGCTCCGGGCTGGACCGGCTGGCTCCGGCCCGGGCCCCTCGCCCTCGGGGCCGTCGGGCTGGCCGCCGCGTTGCTGCTCACCCTGTCACAGAGCGGCACGCCTCTGGCTCTCCTGGGACCGAGCGAGCCCGCGGAGCTCCTCCTGGCCGTCGAACTCCCCTCGGACCTCGGCCACCCCACGGAGGTCCGCCTCCAGCTCCCCCCCCAGGTGGTCCTGGCCGGGGAGCCCGGGCTCGATCCGGTCCACCCCTGGGACTGGCCTGCCGAGGAGCTCGAAGCGTTGACCGTGCAGGCGAAGCGCCCCGGCGTGGGCACCATCCGCGTCCAGGCCCTCTCGGGCGACACCCCCATCGGGACGGCCGAAGTCCCGATCCGGGTGAGCCCGGACCTCGAGATCTCACACGGCCCGATGTCGGGCCATCCACAGGAGGACGACGTGAAGCGACACCTGGGAACCCTGTCTGTCGTGGTCCTGCTCGCCGCACCGGGAGCAGCACTGGCCGAAGGGGGCATGTCCGACGGCGGCATGACGCACGAGGAGACGGAGGAGCACGTGCACAGCGAGAGCTGCGAGCACGCCCACGTCACGGAGGCGCCCGAGACCGACGGCGCCTCCCACGGCGCCATGCTCACCACCACGGAGGAGGAGGGCGAGGATCACCACCCGATGCACGACCACGCCGCGACCAGCGACGGGGAGGACATGCACGAGGGACATGGCATGGACAGCTCCGAGACCACGGAGGACTCGCCCAGCTCCAACACCGGGCACGAGATGTGCATGGAGCCGGAGGACATGGAAGACCACGACCGGGGCGACATGGACCGCCTGCACGACGACCACGTGACGGGACACCACGGTGAGGCCGCGGTGGAGGACCACCACGCGGACCACCACGGCGACGGCCACGACGGCATGATGGTCGAGGGAGACGGCGCCATGGAGGGCGAGTGCGGGACGATGGGCATGGGGAGCGAGAGCGGCTCGATGCACGACGAGACCGGCCACGGCATGGGCGGCGGCATGATGGGCGGCGACGAGACCGACGAGGAGCGCGGCCACGGCGGAGGCAACATGGGCGGATGAGGCGAGGCCCCTCGCCGGGACCCGGCAGCTCCCCGCCCGGTCCAGGACCCGCGCCGCGCCGCGGCCGGGTCCTGCTGGCCGGGCTGCTGCTCATCTGCGCGAGCACGCCCACGCTCACCAGCGCTGGAGAGCTCGACGAGGACCCCGACTTCCTCGCTGCCCAGGCGGCGTTCGCGGCCGGCGATCTCGAGGAGGCCGAGGCCACCTTCGCCGCGCTGGGCGACCGCTACGCCGAGCGCAGCGAGCCGCTGTTCTGGCGGGCCTACGTGGACCACAAGCAAGGGGAGCCCGAGCGTGCCCTCCCCCTCGCCCGGGCCGCCCTGGCGCTCGACCCGGACAACCTCGACGCCCTCTACCTGGCGGGCCTGCTGGAGTACCGGGGAGGGGATCGAGAGGCCGCCCGAGCGCACTTCGAGCGCACCGCGGAGCTCGATCCGGTGGGCGAGCTGGGCGTCTCGGCGGCGCGGTACGTGGTGCGGATCCAGTGGTCGGACGACCAGGACGCGGTCCTGGCCGCCATCACCCGCGGCGAGCTCTCCGCCGCGGAGCAGGCACTCGCGTCGCTGCAGGCCGACCCCCTCGACGCCGCCTGGCTCGCCTACTACCAGGGCTATGTCGCCTACCACCAGGGCGAGCCCGAGCGCGCGCTCGCGCACTTCGATGCCCTGCTGGCGCTCGACCCAGGCGACGAGTGGGGGCGCTACATGCGCGCCCTGGCCCTGGCCGACGTGGGGGGGGACCCGATCTGGGTGGCGGAGCTGGAGGCGCTGACCACCTCGGAGGATCCCGAGGTGGCGGTCGAGGCCCGCGACACCCTCACCCGCCTCCAGGACCCCAGCCCGCCGGCCCTCGGCGAGACAGCCCCCAGGCCGCGGCGACATCCGGGCTCCTGGCGCTTCAGCGCCGGCGCGGGCCTGGACACCAACCCAGCCTTCGTCGCGGAGAGCTCCTACGTGCCGACCGGCGAGCGCTCACCCGCCGCCGAGACCCAGGTCCGGGGCGAGGAGCTCCTGTGGCGCAGGGGCCCCACCCGCCTCTACCTCGCTCCGACCCTGTCGATGCGAGCCCACAGCGGCGACGCGACCGCCTACGACCTGGCCCAGGTCACCGCACGGGTCGAGCTCAGCCGGAGCGGCGAGCGGATCTCCGGCTGGGCCGGGGTCGGGGCTGGCATCTCCTGGCTCGGCTGGACGCTCTTCCTGGACGTGGAGGAGCTCTACGCCGGCGCGGCCTGGCGCCAGGCGGCCTGGACCCGGACCCGCCTGTCGGCCTCGGGCTATCGCCGGGCCCCGCAGCGCTCGGACTACGAGAACCTGAGGGCGTTCGGCACGAACCTCCGGCTGAGCCAGGCCCTCGAGCCGGCCTCCTGGATCACCGCGGAGGTCGGCTACCGGCTCCAGGGTAACCCCCGTTTCCTCCCCAGCCGCGCTGCCACCGCCCCCGTGTGATGGGGGTG
>CAZCVP010000268.1:0-9059 GCA_964501915.1 uncultured Enterobacterales bacterium | reverse complement strand
CGGCCCGGTCCACGAGAGCGAGGTGCCGCGCCAGGAAGGGAGGTGGCAAGACCTGGGTCCCGAGCCAGGACCTCAGCTCCGCGAAGACCCTCCGACGCCTCTCACCGGACCCGTCCATCTACCGTGCCTCGGCGACATGGTCCGGGTTGACGATGCAGAAGTCAACCGGTGGGGCGAGCCCCCGCGAGCCGCTCCAGGTCGGGCCGGGCCACCGGGAAGACCCTCGCGAAGCGCCGCAGGCGTCGCAGGGCCCCCCGCCCCGACCGACCGCTGGCCCGCTCGGTCTCCACCAGGGCAGTCAGCGCCCCCGCCAGGTAGAAGGCCGTCGGTCCGGTGGTCTCCAGGCCGGCCGCGATGCGAGCAGCCGCGGCCCCGGCGCGGCCGGGGGCCCCGAGGGCCAGGTGGGCCCGGGCCAGGACCGCGAGCGCACGGACCTGCTCGGTGGGGTCGGCCACCTGCTCGAGGTGGGCCAGGGCGCCCTCGGCGTGCTGGAGGGCCAGGGCCGGGTCCTGGGAACGCAGGGACACCTCGCCCAGGGCGTTGAGCGCCCAGGCCTCCCACAGCACGTTCTGCTGCTCCTCGGCGATACGGAACTGGGCCATGGCGGCGTCGGTCGCCCCCTGCAGGTCGCCCCGGAGCACCCGGCCCGCCGCCAGGGTCTGGAGCGCTGCCGAGGTCAGCCAGCGGTCCCCCATCGCCTCCGCCGCCGATCGGGCCATCCGACCCATCTTCTCCAGGCGTGTCCACTCGGCTCGGCCTGCGGCACAGATGGCCGCCACCCAGCCCACGAAGGCGTAGGATCTGGGCAGGTCGATGCCCGCGGCGATGTCGAAGGCCGACGCCTCGTAGAAGCGCGACAGCCGCTCGAAGCCGAGGATCGCCATCGCCAGGGCCGCCGAGGACCGTGCCCGCACCTGGCCTGCACTGGGACCCACCCGGTCCCAGAGGTTGAGCATCGCCACGGCCGCCAGCACCCCCGGAGCGGTCTCCCCGCTCGCGTAGTGCACGTAGCCCAGCTCCTCGTAGGCCCGCGCCGCGATGCTCACCTCGGCCCCGGACGCGGGGGGGTCGCTGCCCACTCGCCGCCAGAGGTGGACCAGGACCTGCTCGAGGATCGCCCAGAGGTGGCCGACTCGGCCCTCCGGGACCCGCCGCCCCAGGGCGCGCAGTGCCCCGTGCAGGAAGCGACGGGCGGCGACGTGGTCCCCGAGGGCCACGCTGGACCGCCCCATCAGCACCAGCCACCCGGGGCCCCGCGCATCGCCCCGGGGCAGCAGGGACACACGCTCCCGCAGCAGGCCCTGGACCTCGCGGTAGCTGCCGGAGCGGGCCGCCGCCTCCGCGGCGGGGCCGGTCCAGTCCAGGGCCTCCTCGACCCGACCGGCCGCCCAGGCGTGCTGGGCCAGCAGCGCCGGAGGAGTTCGGGGGAGGGCGCTGAGGGTCTCGAAGGCCGCGGAGTGGAGCTCCCGGCGCTGTTCCTGGAGCATGCGACCGTAGATGGCCTGGTGGACCACGGCGTGCCGGAAGCGCAGCCGGGTTCGACTCGAGGAGCCCTCGGGGATGAGCACGGCCTCCCGCTGGAGCGCTTCGAACTGGTCCTGGAGGCCGGTGGAGCCCGGCGACCCGGGGTGGATGACCTCCAACAGCGTCGGGTCGAAGACGTGGCCCAACACGCTCGCCGCCTTCAGGGTCATCTGGAGGTCGAGGTCGAGCCGGTCGAGGGGCGCGGCGACCGCTGCGAGCAGGCTGTCCGGCAGCACGGCGGCGGCCCGCTCGTGGTCCAGCAGGCGTGCCCGACCCCGATCGTCCACCGTGACCAGTCCCCGACCCACCAGGGCCTTGATCAGCTCGCGGCAGAACAGGGGGTTGCCGCCGACGCGGGCGGTGACCAGGTCCAGCAGGGCCGGGTCGGCCTCCGACGCCCCCAGCAGATCCAGGACGAGGTCCTCGAGATCCGCGGCCTCCAGGCCCTCCACCGGGAGCGAGATGGTGCGGGGCCGCTCCAGCAGCCGCTCCACCCTTGGGTGCTCCGAGCCCCGGGACCGGGAGGTGGCGACGAGGCCGGTGCCGAGCACCTCCAGGCGCGAAGCCAGCCGCTCCAGCCAGGTGAGGGAGGCGGAGTCGAACCAGTGCAGCTCCTCCGCCACCAGGATCTGGAGGGCGGGCCACTCGGCGAGCGCAGCCTCGGTGACCTCCAGCAGGGCGTCGATGGTGCTCTCCCGCCGGGCGTCCCCGTCCACGGGAGGGTCCAGCTCGGGGGGGACGAGGGCGTCACCGACCAGGTCCGCCAGCAGGGCCGCTCGTTCGGGGGTCTGGGTGGCGACCCAGAGGACGTGGGGGTCGGCGAGGAGGGCACGGTAGAGGGAAGCGACGGTGCCGAAGGGCACGTGGCGGCGGTGAGGGTCGGCCTGCACCGTCCAGACCGACGCCCCACGGGTCCGGGCCTCGGCGACGAAGGTCTGCACGAGGGCGGTCTTGCCGACCCCCGCCGTCCCCGTGAGCACGACCGCCCCGCCGAGGCCCTGGGCGAGGTCATCGAGGAGCCCCCGGAGCAGGCGTCGTTCCTCGCGGCGACCCACCAGGGTCGGCGGCGGAGGGGCGACGTCCGGGTCCCGAGCAGCCTCGGGCGGCTCCCCGGCCTGGAGACCGCGCCCCAGGCCCGCGGCCCGGAAGACCTCTACCGGCTCGAAGAAGCCCTTCAGCTCCCGGGACCCCGCCGGCCGCAGGGACAGGGCCCCCGCGGCCTCCATCGTGGACCGGTCGCAGAGCACGCCTTCGCCGGCCTGCATCAGGCGGGCGGCCCGGTTCACGACCTGGCCGAGCATCGAGTACTCCCGGCGGGCCGAGCCGCCGATGGGCCCGCAGATGGCCCGGCCGGTGCACACGCCGATGTCGGCCCGGATGCCCGACGCTCGCAGCTCGGTCTCCAGGCGCTGCCCGGCGAGCACCGCTCGCAGGGGGTCGTCCTCGTGGGCGAAGGGGGGCAGGCCCATGGCGGCGAGCACGGAGATCCCCTTCTCGTCCAGGTTCAGCTTGTCGAGGGCGCCCTCGTAGCGGTAGACGACCCGCTGGACGCCGCACAGGGTGGTGTGGATCTGCGGAAGGTCCAGCGGCGGTGCTCCCTCGAGAGGCACCAGCCGGATGAAGAGCACGCTCACCGGGCGGACCTCGGACAGCCAGTGCTCCCCCCACGCTTCCAGCCGCTTCAGCAGGGCTCGGGGCAGGTAGGAGCGCAGCGCCCCCTCGTCGATCTCCCCGCGGGGGGGAGCTGCCGCCCGCAGGGGGGCGGTGGGTACCGGGCAGGCCCGCAGCCGCCTGAACCCGTGGGCGTCCACGGCCTCGAGCCCGGCGCAGCCCACGAGCTGTGCCCAGACCGAGGGCCCGAGGACGACCTCACCCTCCCGGGCACGTCCCTGGGCGGCGCCCATCTCTCCCAGGGCCGGTCCGGTGACCACGTGCTCGGTGCGCCCCAGCACGCCGCCGGCCGTGCCACTGGTCAGCGGGCCGAGGGCGACCCCGCAGCTCAGGGGCAGCGCCCCCTCTTCGCGCCCGGCGACCAGGTCGAGGCAGCAGGCCGCCGCCCGTTGGGCTGCCAGGCCCTCGTCTTCCGGCCCGGCCGGCCAGAGCACGATCATGGCGTCGCCCGGGAAGCGGAGGACCTCGCCCCCGGCGGCCTGGACCTTCGCCACCAGCGGGTCGAAGGTCTGGTTCACCAGGCGGCTGAGGGCCTCTGGAGCCTGGGGGCCCAGGGCGGCCATGGACTCGGCCTTCTGGGTGAAGCCCACGACATCGATCAGGGCACAGGCGGAGACCTCGACCCGGGGCGAGGCGCGGGTCTCGAGGGGCTCGCCGAGGCTCCGGAGGAGCATGGGCGAGACCCAGGGCACCAGCGAGGGCAGGGCAGCTTCCAGAGCGCCATTCTGGCAGCGGTCGGCGGCCGGCGACCAGCGGTCGGCCAGGTGCCATGCCCCCCGGTGACCCTCAGCGCCCCCGCCCCCCCCGGGGCGGACCCAGGGCGCCTCGGGGCGAGTCGGCCGAGGGGAGTCGAGATGGCGACCCTACTCGATGTAGCCCAACGCCCGCAGCGCCTCCACCTGCTCATCGCTCAGCTCCTGGGTCTCGGTCGCCTCGAACCGCACCGCCAGCGCCTTGCCCGCCTGGAAGCGGTCGACGGCGATCTTGCGCAGGCGCTCGACATCGGCCGGCCGGGCCTCGGCGAGGTCGCGCTGCTCCAGCGGGTCCTCGCGCAGGTCGTAGAGCTTGACCGGACCGTCGCCGAGGATGAGCTTCAGGCCCCGAGGCGTGTAGACCGCCTTCTGGCTGGCGTACTCGGCGTAGACGTTGTCGGCGATGGCCTTGCCACCGCGGACGGCGGCGGCCTGGGAGTGGGACTGCCAGTAGTCGACGCGCTCGACACCGGCGAGGTCGGCGACCGTGGCACCAAGGTCGATCACCGCCACGTAGTCGTCGACCCGACGACCCTGCTGGCCCGGCACCTTCACGATGAGGGGCACCACCAGGTTCTCCTGGTAGAGGTTGCCGTGGAAGAACTGGCCGTGCTCGTAGAAAGCCTCGCCGTGGTCCCCGGTCACGACCACGATGGTGTTGTCGTCGATCCCCGAAGAGACGAGGTGACGCATCAGGCGGCCGAACTGGAGGTCCCAGTACTCGACCTCGGCGTCGTAGAGGTCCCGCAGGTGCTGGACGTCCGCCGCCGTGGGCTCTCGCTCCCCCTTCTGGAAGGGCACGACCTCGTTGTGCAGGCCGGTCAGGCTGCCGGTGTAGCCGGCGGCGTACTTGCTGTACTGGGGCTCCGGCGCCACGTAGGGGGAGTGGGGGTCCATGTAGTGGAGGTAGAGGAAGAAGGGCTCGTCCCCCTCTTGGGCCTCGATCCAGGAGATGGCGCGGTCGGTGAGCTGAGCGCCGCTCACGCCGTGGGCCTGCACGCCCTCGACCACCTCGTAGTGATCGAAGCCCTGGCTGAACCCCCGACTGGAGTCGATCACCATCGACTTGAGCAGCGAGGCCGTGGTGTAGCCGGAGGCCTGGAACTGCTCGGCCAGGGTCTGGTGGTCCAGGGACATGGTGTCCATCTCGACCCGCTCGCCGACCTGGTAGCGCAGCACCCGGTGGGCCTGGGGCTCGACCTGGGTGAAGAGCGACGCCACCGACGGCACGGTCCAGGCATTGGGCGCGATCGCGTTGGTGAACACGGTGGACCGCTTGGAGAAGCGGTCCAGGTTGGGCGTGGTGTCGCGGGCCGTGTAGCCATAGGGCCCGGTCTTGTCGGCTCGGAAGGCATCGCCGAGCACCACGATCACGTTGGGCCTCTCGCTGGCCGCCTCGACCTCGGACGGCAGGATGCAGCCGGCGCCAAGGCCAAGCATCCAGGGAAGCATCAGGGTCATCTCCACCTCGGTACAGATCATCCTCGGGGGGGATGCCTAACGCGGGAGCCTGCCGGACCCTCCCATCGAGGTCAGGGGTCCGCCGCCGGCAGGGCGTACACCCCCTCGGCCACGGGCGGACCGAGCGCCCGCTCGACCGTCACCCGGACCCCTTCTCCGGTCCCGAAGCGATCGAGGACCAGCACGTGCTCGAAGCCACCGGCGGCCAGCTCGTCCCAGAGCCCCGGATCCGCCCGTCCGGTCCGGACCAGCCTCTCCACCTGCCCCTGCGCGCCGGTCCGCGGGCGCTGGAACCACAGGGGCTCGAGCACCGGCTGACCGTGCACGGTCTGGAGCGAGAGCACGGTGCGGTGGTGCATGCCCAGCAGGTCCACGACCGGTCCGGACGGCAGGTCGAGCTCGGCGAAGGGAGGCCCACCGCGCTGATCATAGGTCGTGGCCTCGTCCATCGGCCCGTGGTTCCAGAGGCCCGCGACGACCACGCCGACCGCCAGCCAGCGGCCCCCGCGCACCTGGGAGAGGCCCAGCGCCAGCGCGGCGGCGATCAGCGGCAGGGCCAGCAGCGTGGCCCGCAGGGGGTGATGCATCCGGTTGACGGGGGGCAGGGCCCAGGCCAGCCAGGCCAGCGGGCCGGTCGCCAGCGGATGGCCGAGGGTGGTCTCGATCTCGGGACCGAGCGCCAGCACCAGGCCGATCCCCCCGGCGAGCAGGGGGCGCCAGCCCGCACGCAGGCCCACCAGTCCCAGCACGAGGAGCAAGGGGTGGAGCCGGAAGCGAGGCGGCACCGCGTCGAGCCCCACCAGGCCCGCCAGCGGCAGGTGGGTGTAGCCGGCGGCCGGCAGATCGGTGGGCACGGCGCTGAGGCCCCGGGCCAGCCAGGCCGCGTAGGGCGCCACCGCCAGGGCACCGACCACCACCGCGATCGTGATCACCCGCCTGGAGCGCAGCAGCGGCAGACCGACGAGGACCAGCACCAGCCCGTGCCAGGCATAGGCGACGCCCTGGAGGGCCGCCAGGAGCCCCGCGGCGACCCCCCGACCGCGCACCAGGCAGGCGAGGGCCAGCAGTCCCGGCCAGACGACCAGGTTCGAGGGACGGCCGCCCGCGACCTCGTGGAGCAGGATCGGTGACGCCGCCACCAGGCTCGCCGCCGCTCCCGCTGCCCACCAGCGGGCCCCGAAGGCACGGGCCAGGACCACGGTCGAGACGAGCAGGAGCACGAGGTGGAGGGCCTGGACCCCGTTCCAGGCGGCCACGGTCGGCGGTCCAGACAGACCCAGCAGCAGCATGTCGCCCGGGTTGGGGATCACCGGGGCCAGGCTCGCGCCGTGGGGCCAGTCCAGCAGCGACCAGCCGGCCGCCCCGCCACGGGCCGCCTCCGAGGAAGCCCACCAGAGCCACCAGCCCCCGTTGAAGTCCCCGTTCAAGAAGGGATCGGCTGGCCCCCAGAGGCCGCTGCCGAGGGTCGGCAGGACCCGCCGCAGACCCCAGCCGAGCACCGCCAGGGGCAGCGCGACGGCGAGCATCGGTGGCAGCAGGCGCCGGAGCACGGGGCCATCGTGGCACGGCCGGTGGTGAGCCGGGGGGCTTGGGCGACCCCCCGGCTCGGGCAGGAACCGGGTGTCGCTTCGGGTCGGGCGGAATGGCCCTCACCGGGCGACAGTCACTGGGTGTGAGGAGGAGCGAGACCCTTCAACTGTCCCTGTGCCAGGATCGCCGGGTGCCGCGCCCCCGCCCCCTGCACCTGCTCGCGGTGACCGCCCTCGCCCTGGCGGCCCTCGCCGTGCGGGTGGTCTGGATCCCCGTGGGACGCCACGTCTTCGACGGCCACGAGGCGGACTACCTCTCGGCCTTCCTCGGCGCGTCGTGGACCGGCTCCACCCGGCTCTACCCGCTGCTGGCGGGGCTGTACGCGCTGCTCGGCAGGGCCTGGGCCGAGCCCTGGCTGCTGCTCGGCGTCAACGTCGTGGCCGGCGTGGCCACCGTGCTCCTGGTGGGTCGGTGGATCGGCCGCCGCTACGGCCGCCGGGAGGGCTGGCTGGCCGCCGCCCTGCTGGCCGCCAGTCCGGTGCACGCCTTCTGGAGCACGAGCGCCTACAACGTGGCCATTCCCCACGTCCTGCTCGCGGCCGGTCTCGCCCTCGGCGGCTGGCGGGGCGCCGGAGCCTACGCCCTGGCCTGTACGACGAGGATCGAGCTGGCCCTGCTCGCTCCCGCCATCGCCCTGCTCGGGGAGCGCAAGGTGGCGGTCGGTGCCGTCGGCGCGGCGGTGGCCTGGCCGCTGCTCGAGCACACGGCCACCTTCCATCCGCCGAGCCTGGTCTGGTCCGGCAACGCCTGGCTCACGGCCTACGCGGGCCCCCTCGGGGAGCCCCTGGGCCTGGTCCTGGTGGCCCTGGCCATCACCCGGCGATCCTGGCCCCTGGCTCTCGCCGCCCTGTGGACCCACCTCACGGCCGCGGCCTTCGACGACTACGGCTACCGCCACGCCCTGTTCGCAGGCACCTGCCTGGCCGCCCTGGTGGCGACCGGCGAGGGCTGGCGTCGCTGGCTGTGTGTGCCGGCCCTGGCACTGCTGGCCCTCGGAACCTCCCGGGTCGCCCGCGACTACTACCTGCCGATGGAGGACTTCACCGCCAGCCTGCCGGAGCTGGGCGAGCCCCCCGCCTGCACCGAGATCCTCGACGATCCCCTGCACGCCGACAGCCACTGGGCCCACCGGCTCAGCCCCCCCGCGGGACGGATCTGCTGGGGCGAGGAGCGCATCCACCGGGCCTGGACCAGCCGCGGCCTCCAGGACCGCGCCCTGCGCATGCACACGCTCTATGACCTCGAGCCGATCGGCGTCCTCCAGCTCCCGGGTGGACCGCGCCTGGTCTACGAGGTGAGGTGGTGAACCGCTGGGTCCTGCTCGGTGGCCTGGCCCTGGCACTCCGGGTGCTCGCGGCCTGGTGGCTCGGTCCCGGACCCCTGGGTCCCGACGGGCCCGGTGCCGAGGCCGCCGCCGTGCTCGGCGGGCACCCCTACCCACTCCACCCGGCGCTGATCGGCCTCTTCGGCGCCAGGCCCCTGTCGCTGGTCGCCGGCACGCTCACGGTCCTGGGCTGCGCGGCCCTGGGGCTGCGCTGGGGCGACCGCTTCTGGGGGCCGGGCCTGGCGGCCGCCGCCGCACCGCTGCTGGTCTACACCTCCGCACTGGCGGGCGGCGACGCCCTGGCGATGGCCCTGGCGACGGTGGGCCTGGCCCTGGCGGCCAGCGGCCGCGGCCTGGTCGGAGGCTTCCTCGCCGCGGCCAGCGTGTGGGCCAAGCCGATCACCCTACCGCTGCTGCCGCTGCTCCTGGTGACGCCCTCCGCCGGCCTCTCCCTGGTCTCGGCCGGCGCGACCCTGGCCGTCGGCCACGAGGTCCAAGCTCCAAAGCTAGCACCCCCGGCCGGCGGCGGCCAGCTAGGGGGCTGGTGGGCGAGCAGCGGCGGCCTGCCGCCCTCGGTCGGGCAGATCCGGGACCTGGTGCTGCACGCCGTGGGGGTGCTCTGGGACCTGCCGCTGTGGTGCGGTCATCCGGTGATCGGCGGCCTGGCGGCGGTCGGGGTCGTCCTCGGCGGCGCGGGGGGCGGGCGGCCGGGGCCGGGGGCGGGGGGGGGGCGGGGG
>CAZCVP010000267.1:715-9146 GCA_964501915.1 uncultured Enterobacterales bacterium | reverse complement strand
CCCAGGCCTCGTCGACCAGGTTGCCGTAGGTGTCGGTGACCTCGATGGTCGCCAGGGTCGTCTCGTCCCGCTCGAGGCTCTCGTCCTCCAGGATCAGGTCCAGGTTGGCCGGCGGTCCGGCCACCACGACGAAGGCCTCGGTGTCGGACGCCAGATCGGCTGTCGCGGTGGCGTGGTAGACGCCGGGCAGCGTGCTCACGAGGTTGCCCTCGATGATCTTGGCGTCGGTGCTGTCGGTGGCGATCGTGGCGACCTCGCTGTCGATCACGTTGTCCCAGGCGTCCCAGACGTGGACCTCGTAGGGCAACGGCAGGCCGGCCTGGGTGGCGAGATCGGCGAGGGTCAGGTCGACGAGGTCCGGCATGTTGGGCTCGACCTCGAGCACCTCTGTCGCGGAGAGCTCCTCCCCGTCGTAGAAGACCGTGGCCTCGATGGTGTGGGTCGCCGCGAGGGTCGGCGTCAGGGCGAGGTCGTCCCAGGACAGGTGCTCCTGGGCGTCGCTCGTGATCTCCGGCTGGACCAACAGAGGTTCCGCGTAGCCATCGATGTAGGCCCTGTAGCCCACGGGCTCACCGGCCCGGCTCAGGGGAAGCTCCAGGGAGAAGACCAGGGTCAGCTCGGGCCCCACTTCGCCCTCGGTGTCCTCCGGTCCGCCACCGTTGCGGCAGGCGGTCGTGGCGAGGAAGCCGAAGAGGAGCGGGGCAGAGACCAGCATCACCCCTCCTGGGGAACTGCGGTAGACTAGAATGGCTCGTTCCGCCCGGCGTGTAAAGCGGATCTCCCCGGTCCGGTGCATTCCACCCGTGTCCGGGTGCGTGATCTTCAACAACACAGGGGATGTTGGCTGGCACACTTCCCGCTGACGCAATGAGCTACGCCATGGGGCACGCAGATCGCAGGTGGCTTGGCCCATGATTCCCGGCGATTCGACGGCTGCCTCCACGCTGGACGGTGTACCGCTCACCACCGCAGACTTCGCCGTGCTGGGGCGCGTCGCGCTGCTCAGCGGCACAGCGGCCTTCCCCGAACGCATCGATCACGTGCTCGACGTGATCCGGGTCGGTGCGGAGGCCGACGCCTGCGAGCTCTTCCTGCTGGACCCCCTCGGGGCGGAGCTGCTGCTCACCGGCTGCACAGGTCCCGACGTGGCGGCGTTCTGCAGCATGGAGCGCTTCGACGTGGGCCGTGGCTACCCGGGCATCGTCGCGGCGGGTGGCGCTGTTCTCACGACCCGACAGCTCCAGCGGGATCCACGGTACCTGCGCCGAGACGTCCAGGCCCTCGGCTACCACACCTTCGTCGCGGTGCCGGTGCGTCGGGACGGCCGCCTGATCGGGACACTCCACCTGGCGTGGAAGCGTCCCGGGCCCGCGATCGAGCGAGGGATCCGCCTGCTCGAGGCCGCCGCCCCCGTGCTGGCCACGAGCCTGTCCGCTGCGCTGGCCGACCTCGCGGGACCGTCGAGCCATCCCGGCCAGCGCTCCCAGGAGGACCTGACGGACCTGGCCGAGCGCTTCCGGAGGTTCAGCGGCGCCGACGTGGCCAGCCTGGTGATGCTCGGCCCAGGTGGGCGGGGAGTGGCTCGCTGCGCGTCCACCGGCCAGAAGCACATCATCTGTGAGAAGCTGACCTCCGAGGGGCCCGAGGGCTGCCAGGGATCGGCCAACCTGAAGCGCAGCGTCGTGCTGCGCGGCCGCCGCACGAGGTGGCCGGCGCCCTGCTGCACGCTGCCCCGGGGCTATGCCCGGGTGATCGGTGTTCCCCTGCTCGACGACGCTCGGGAGACAGGGCTGGTCTTCCTGGCCTGGCGCAAGGCGCCCCCCGGTCCGGCGACCAGGTGCCTCGCGCCCCTGCTCACGCTCGGTCGCTCCGTGGCGCCCGAGCTCCGCCAGGAGGAACCCGCGTCCGCGCTGCCGTCGGTGCTGCCACCCGTCACTTCGGGCGGCACCCACCCCCTGCGGCTCCAGTGCCTCGGGCCCTTCACCGTCTACATCCAGGAGAAGCTGCTCCATCGACGGACCTTCGTGCGGGCCAAGGCCGTCGACCTGTTGAAGATGCTGATCCTCCACCGGGGCAGGCCGATCTCCCGGGACGCCCTCGCGGAGCGGCTCTGGCCCGGCGTCGATCTGGAGGCCGGTGCCAGGAGGCTGCACGTGGCGATGCACGCCCTGAGGCGGGCCGTGGAGCCCGACGTGGAGGGCCGCCGCTGGGAGCACGTGCTCACGCGGGGCGACACCTTCATGCTGGACCTCGGAGACAACTGCTCCGTGGACCTGGACGCCTGGGAGGACCTGCTGGGGGCGTCCTACAGGGCCCAGGCCAGCGGTCGTCCCGGGTCCGAGGTCATCGACATCCTCGATCGTGCCGTCGCGCTCTACCAGGGCGACCTGTTCGCAGACGACCTGGACGCCGAGTGGTGCATCCCGGAGCGACAGGCCTACCGGGACCAGTACCTCACGACCCTGGTCCGGCTCGCCGTGCTCACGGCCGGGGTCGACGCCGTGGACCGGTCCCTGTGGCTGTTGAAGCGTGCCTCCCAGGTGGACCCCCTGCGGGAAGACGTGCAGCGGCGGCTCATCGAGGCCCTCTGGCGGGCCGGTCGAGCCGACGAAGCCCGCCGCCAGTACGCGCAGTGTGTCGCGACCCTGCGCGAGAGCGTGGGGGTGGGACCCGCCGAGGCGACCCGCAAGATCGGGGCACTGCTCGGCGGCTGACCCCCTCGGGACGGGGCGCGGAGTTTCTGTAAGTGAGCTGTAACTTCGCCTCGCTAGGCTGAATCGACAGACCATTCAACCCGGTCGGTGCCGGCCGGAACGAGTGCTTGCATGTTGACTCTGACCCTGCTCTCGCTGGCCATGGCCGACGAGGGCCCCACCCTCACCCCCGAGGCCGAGGTGCGGCCCCGCCTGGAGTTCCACACCGGCAAGGACGGCAAGTCGGGTACCGGCACGGTGCTGGCGCTCTCCCACAGGGCCAGGTTCGGTGCGACCCTGTCCCAGGGTCCCTTCAGCGTCCGGCTGGTCGCCCAGGACGTGCGGACCTGGGGAGAGGAGACCCACACCCTGAAGGACTACACCGCCGATGCCCTCGACATGCACGTGGCCTCCGTGGACTGGCGGCCCGAAGGCCTGCCCTGGGTGCGGGTCGGTCGCCAGGAGGTCACCCTGCAGGAGCATCGCCTCGTCGGCAACGTGGGCTGGACCCAGCAGGCTCGCTCCTTCGACGGCGTGCGGGTGGGCCACTCGGGCGCCGTCTGGGACCTCGACGCCGGCGCCTTCATGCTCGAGGAGGGCGATCTCGACCCGGACACCGAGGGCGACGCCGCCCTCGCCCTGCTGCGAGCCGGCTGGACCCCCGAGAACGGCCGCGTGGACTTCATCGCCGTGCACGAGCACGACCGGCCGGGCGACCTGGAGCGGCTGACGGCCGGCTTCTACGCCAAGGGCACCCTGGGCAACCTCTCGGGTCGGGTCGAAGGCTACGCCCAGGTCGGGCAGAACGGCGACCAGGCGATCCGGGCGGGCATGCTGGGCGTCCAGGGCACGCTGACCCTCCCGGCGGAGCAGAAGCCCAGGTTCACGCTCTGGGTGGACTGGCTCTCCGGGGATCGCGACGCGGCCGACGGCGTGGCCAGCACCTTCGCCGCCCCCTACGCCACCAACCACAAGTTCTACGGCTTCGCCGACATCGCGACCTTCAGCCAGGGCGGCTGGGCCGACGGCCAGGGCCTGGTCGACGCGGCCCTGCGGGCCTCCGCGAAGGTCGGATCGGGCACCACCATCGCCCTGGATGCCCACACCTTCCTGCTGCCGGCCCCCACCGACACCCGGCTCCTCGCCGAGGAGATCGACGTCTGGGTGGCCCACCAGCTCGCGCCCGGGCTGAAGGTCTGGGCCGGCGGAGCCCTGTGGCTGCCCGCCGGCGACGCCGCCCCCGACCTCTGGGGGGTGGTCCAGCTCCACGCCAGGATCTGAGTCCTCCGAATCACCCGCGCACCTGCGGCGCGGGTGAGACAGAAAACACCGAACACGACAGACATGGAGTCTGACCGCCGAGGCGCGCCCGCGAGGACGTAGCCGGAGAGGTCCCCGCTCGTGTGAGACGCGAGGAGCCGAGATGAGCGACAACTCGATCATCAAGAACAAGGCGACCCGGATCCGCCTGTTCTCCTTCAACACGCCCCAGATGCGCGCCTTCCACGTCACCTGGTTCGCGTTCTTCCTGT
This sequence comes from uncultured Enterobacterales bacterium, assembly GCA_964501915.1. Taxonomy (GTDB): domain Bacteria; phylum Myxococcota_A; class UBA796; order UBA796; family CAJQPC01; genus CAYFPX01. The sequence continues at coordinate 4,921 of CAZCVP010000267.1, read as the reverse complement.
GCTTCTTCGCCTGGTTCGGCATCGCCCCGCTGATGGCGGTCGTGCGCGAGGAGCTCGGTCTCACCAAGGCCCAGATCGGCAACACGATCATCGCTTCGGTGGCGGTCACCATCGTCGCCCGGCTGGCCATCGGGTGGCTGTGCGACCGCATCGGGCCGCGCATCACCTACACCTGGCTGCTGCTGCTGGGGTCCATCCCCGTCATGGGCATCGGCCTCGCCAACAGCTACGAGACCTTCCTCCTCTTCCGCCTGTGCATCGGCGCCATCGGCGGCGCCTTCGTCATCACGCAGTACCACACCTCGGTCATGTTCGCGCCGAACTGCGTCGGGACCGCGAACGCCACCTCGGCGGGCTGGGGGAACCTGGGTGGTGGCGTCACCCAGATGATCATGCCGCTGATCTTCGCGGCCTTCGTGGCCCTCGGCTTCAGCCCCTTCTGGAGCTGGCGCCTGTCGATGGTCGTAGCGGGAATGGTCTGCGCCATCACCGGCGTGGCCTACTACTTCCTCACGACCGACCTCCCCGACGGCAACTTCAAGGAGCTGCGGGCCCGCGGTGAGTACCGGTCCCCCGAGAAGGTGAAGGGCACCTTCATGATGGCCTGCAAGGACAAGCGGGTCTGGGCGCTGTTCGTGATCTACGCGGCCTGCTTCGGCATCGAGCTGACCATCAACAACATGGCTGCGCTCTACTACATGGACTACTTCGACCTGGGGCTGAAGACCGCCGGCCTGGTGGCGGGCCTGTTCGGGCTGATGAACATCTTCGCCCGCACCACGGGCGGCATCATCGGCGACAAGTTCGGCGAGCGCTGGGGGCTGCGTGGCCGGGTGAAGTGGCTGTTCATCGCCCTGGCGGTCGAGGGCTGCGCCCTGATGCTCTTCTCCCGCATGACCGTCCTGCCCCTCGCCATCGGCTCGATGGTCGTCTTCAGCCTCTTCGTCCAGATGTCCGAGGGTGCCACCTTCTCGGTGGTCCCCTTCATCAACAAGAAGGCCCTGGGCTCGGTGGCCGGCATCGTCGGCGCCGGTGGCAACGCCGGTGCCGTGGCGGCCGGCTTCCTGCTGCGCGTCGAGACCCTGAGCTGGCCCAACGCCCTGCTGATCCTGGGTGCGCTGGTGCTGGTCTGCTCCTTCGTCACCTACGCGGTGACCTTCTCCGCCGAGGCGGAGGAGAAGGCGAGCGAGGAGTACGAGGCGGCCCTGGCCGATCGACGCGCCACGGCCGAGGAGCGCAAGCCCTGGATCGCCCTGCCGCCCCTGCCCGAGCTGGCGAAGCTGGTCCGTCCCGTGGACCTGCTGCGCATCTACATCGGCACGGCGCTGGCGATCAAGGGGGTCTACTTCATCATCAACATGCAGGCCTTCGAGCAGCTCGCCGGCAACCTCGGCCACATGACGACCGTGGCGGCCTGGTACGTCGTGGCCGCCCACATCGTCGGCGGCTCCTGCCTGGCTCTCGGCTTCGGCGCTCGACTGGCGGCCCTCGCCAACGTGCCGGTGCTGCTGGGGGCGGTCTTCTTCGTGCACGCCTCCGAGAACCTCTTCGCCGCCGCCCAGGGCCTGCAGCTCTCGCTCCTGGTCCTGTTCATCCTCGGTCTCTTCGTCTGGCGAGGCTCGGACCGCTTCTCCTTCGACTACCTGCTCCGGGACAAGCCGAGCAAGCTGGCCGATGCGGCCTGAGGCAGCGATCGAGGGCGGTCCCGGGGTCCGCGGTGGTGTGCCATTTCGCCCAGGCAAGTGTGCCACCAGACCCGTTCGCGTCCCCCAAACGCCGGACGCCACCGGTATGAGTCTTGCATAGGTAGCCCAGCCATGCAGCAGCACGATCCTCCCTGGCCCGGGCCAGGCCTCCTGGCCCCCCTCAGCTCGGCGGACTTCGCTGTCCTGGGGCGGCTGGCCATGATGAGCGGCTCGGACTCCTTCCTGGCCGGGGTGGATCACGCGCTGGACGTGCTGCGGATGGGTGCTGGGGCCGACGCCTCCGAGCTCTTCCTGCTCGACTCCGCGGAGTCGGAGCTCCTGCTCACCGGCTGCACCGGCCCGGACGTCGCCACCTTCTGCTGTCAGGAGCGCTTCGATCTCGGCCGCGGCTACCCGGGCATCGTGGCGGCCCGGCGCAGCGGCCTGAGCAGCGACAGGCTCCAGCGGGACCCCCGCTACCTCCGCCGAGCCGTCCAGGCGCTGGGCTACCACACCGCGACGGCCGTGCCCATCCTCCGCGGAGAGAGGGTGCTCGGCACCCTGCACCTGGCGTGGAAGCGGCCGAACCCGGCGCTGGATCGGGCGTGGCGGCTGTTGGCGGCTGCTGCGCCCCTGGTCGCGACCGCGCTCGCGGCGGGCCTGGCGGAGCTGACCGGGGGCGACGGCGCGGTCGGCGAGAGCTCGGAGCAGGCTCTGTGCACCCAGGCCGAGCGCTTCCGCCGCCTGGCCGGGGCCGACGAAGCCAGCGTCATCCTGTTCAGCGCCGACGCCCGGGGGGTGGGTGGCTGTGGCTCCACAGGGCCGATCCACCTGGTCTGCGAGAAGCTCGCCACGTCGGGAGTGGAGGGCTGCTCCCACTCCGATGTCATGACGCGGGGTGTCGTCCTGCACGGTCGGCGCTTGAGCTGGCCCGCGGCCTGTCGCACGCTGCCGAGGGGCTTTGCCCGGGTCATCGCGGTGCCGCTGCGCGACGGATCCGTCGACGTGGGCGTGGCCTACGTCGGCTGGCGCAAGGCACCCCCGGGGCCCTCGACTCGCTTCCTGTTGCCCCTGAGATCCCTGGCCCGCAACCTGGCGCCGGAGCTGCGGCCCCCGTCCGAGACGACGGCCTTGCCATCGGTGCTCGCTCCGGTGACGGCGGCCGGCACCCAGCACCTCCGCCTCCAGTGCTTCGGCCCCTTCACCGTCTTCCTCGACGGCACCCTCGTCCACCGTCGGACCTTCTCCCGGTCCAAGTCGATCGACCTCCTGAAGATGTTGATCCTGCGCCGGGGGCGGCCCATCTCCCGGGACGCGCTGGTGGAGCGCCTCTGGCCCGGCGCCGAGCTGGAGGCCGGAGCGCGTAGCCTGCACGTGGCCATGCACGCCCTGCGTCGGGCCATCGAGCCCGAGGTGGCGGGCCGGCAGTGGGAGCACGTGCTCAGCCGGGGCGACAGCTTCCTCATCGACCTGGGCTCCAACTGCACTCTGGACCTGCGCGACTGGCGTGACCTGCTGGCGTCCTTCCACACCGCCACGGCCGCGGGCGAGCACGTCTCCGAGCGGACACCCCTGCTGGAGCGTGCGATCGGCCTGTACCGCGGCGAGCTGTTCGCCGACGATCAAGACGCCGAGTGGTGCCTCGCCGACCGACAGGCCTACCAGAACGAGTTCCTCGAGGTGCTGGTCCGCCTCTCAGAGCTCTACGAGGGCCAGGGCGCGACGGACCGCAGCCTGTCCTTGCTGCGCCGGGCCGTCCGGGTCGATCCGCTCCGGGAGGATCTGCACCGAAGGCTGATCATGGCCTTCTGGCAATTCGGGCGGCTCGACGAAGCCCGCCGCCAGTACGCGCGCTGTGTCGAGATCCTCCGCTACGAGGGGGGCGTCCAGCCGAGCAGCGAGACCCTGAACCTCGGGCTGCTGGTGGGCCGAAGGACCTCACCAGGCGTGGAACCCGGTCTTTGTAAGTGAGCCGTAAGTAGCGTCGCCTACAACTGCATCACAGACCAGAAGTGCCGGCCGATGGCGGCCGCGAGGGGTCAGTCGATGCGCAATACGTCTCTCCAATTCCGCTCGATCCGCGGGGCCGTCGTGCTCCTGTCGATGCTGGTGGGCTGGTCCGCCCAGCCCGGCACGGCCCTCGCCGAGACCGCCCAGGAGATCTTCACCACCCGCTGCTCGGCCTGCCACACCATCGGGTCGGGCAAGCTGATCGGTCCCGACCTCTCGGGAGTCACCGAGCGCCGCCCGCAGGAGTGGATCCTCTCCTTCGTCAAGGGCTCCCAGGCCATGGTCCAGGGCGGCGACGAGACCGCCGTGGCCCTGTTCGCGGAGTTCAACCAGGTCCCGATGCCGGACCAGCCGGACCTCACCGAGGCCCAGATCCTGGCCGTGCTCGAGCTGACCAAGGGCGGGGGCGTGGGGGGGGGGGGGCCCCCCCCCCCCCCCCCCCCCCCGGGGGGCGCCCCCCCCCCCCCCCCCCCCACCCCCCGCCCCCCCCCCCGGCCGCGGGCCCCCCCCC
>CAZCVP010000267.1:0-705 GCA_964501915.1 uncultured Enterobacterales bacterium | reverse complement strand
CACCACGGGCGGGGGCGGGGCCGGGGCAGCTCCCCCGGCCACCGCACCGGCCGTGGTGCCCGAGCCCACCCAGGCCGACATCGAGCTCGGCCAGGCCCTGTTCCAGGGCACCGCCCGGCTCGAGAACAGCGGCCCGACCTGCAACTCCTGTCACGACGTCGTCAACGATGCCGTCATCGGCGGCGGCGTGCTGGCCCGCGAGCTCACCACGGTCTTCGGCCGCCTCGGTGGACCCGGTGTCCGGGCCATCCTCGGCTCCCCCCCGTTCCCGGTCATGCAGAAGGCCTACGAGGACCGGCCGCTCACCGAGGACGAGGTGGGTGCGCTCGTGGCCTTCCTCCAGGCCTCGGACCGGGACAAGGCCCTCCAGCAGCCCCGGGACTACGGACCCAAGCTGGCCGCCACCGGCGGCCTCGGTGCCGCCGTGCTGCTCGGGCTCTACACGATGTTCTGGCGCAGTCGCCGCCGGACCTCCGTGAACCAGAGCATCTACGACCGCCAGATCACTTCCTCCAACTGACAGGGACACGACCATGGGTTGGATCAAAGACATCATCTCTCCGCAGACCCGCCAGTGGGAGGAGTTCTACCGGAACCGGTTCCAGCACGACCGCATCGTGCGCAGCACCCACGGGGTGAACTGCACCGGTGGCTGCTCCTGGCAGATCCACGTCAAGGACGGGATCGTGACCTGGGAGACCCAGC
>CAZCVP010000266.1:0-9177 GCA_964501915.1 uncultured Enterobacterales bacterium | reverse complement strand
GTCTGCTACTCCGTCGACAACGACTGCGACGGCAGGGTCGACAACGACGACGCCACCGACGCCACCGACGCCAGCATCCACCCAACCGCTGACGAGCTCACCGACGATGGCATCGACCAGGACTGTGACGGACTCGACGAAGCACGCTCGAGCCGCCTGGACTCCTCGACACTGGGGTCTCGATCCGTTGGGCCGTCCCGGTCATCGGACAGGAGGTCCGGCCCGCTCCGCCGAAGCCGATCAACGGGTGTTGTCGCCCGGGCGGGCCCCGCCGCCGCGGGCCGCGGGCCCCCCCCCCCGCAGCCGCGCCCGGGGGGGGGGCGCCCGGGCCCCCCCCCCCCCCCCCCCCCCCCCCCCCCGTCTTTCCGGGGAACGAGGACGGGGACGAGGGACGAGCACGAGCACGCCGAACACGGTTCCCCACGCCCAACCCCTCCAGCCGCCCCCGGGGTCCACCCGACCCCACATCATCCGATGATCCGGCCTCGTCGCCTGCGGCTTGAGCGACAGAGGAACCCGGGTCTTCGCGCCCACGCCCGCACATCCCGGCCCCGCATCACGGAGCGGCGATCATCTCGTCGACCGCTTCTGCGTGGCAGGCGACATCCCGCCGTCTCCCCCGTCCATCGGCCAGGCTGCGACAACTCTGGCCGGACGTCCTGACCGACGCTCTCCACACCTCCCGCCCTCCGGGCTCACTTGGGAGCAAGCCCTGTGACAGGGTGCTGGAGGATCATCCCCCATGACGACCCGCTCGGCATCTCCGCCGCGGTCATCTACAGCGAGCGCTTCCGCTCACCCGGAACCGCGTCGTCCAGCGAGATCGCCGAGGGCTCCGTCGGCACGTCGGACTCCGCCAGGGGGTGCAGGTCGAAGACCTTGTGGAGCAAGGCCTCCAGGCCCTCGTCGAAGAGGAGGCGCTGGCGCTCGCCGCCCGACTCGAAGGTCTCCACCAGGACCCAGCGATCGAGCTCGTGCTGGTAGCGCAGAGAAGGCTTGCCCTTGAAGGCCTGGCTGGTGAGGGTGACCCTGTCCCCGTCGCCGTCGGGCCGGAAGGTGAGCTGGCGTTCTCCCCAGGCCCAGGTGAGCTCCCCCTTCTTGCCCCGCGTGATCTTGAAGTGCGTCACGGACCGACCGAAGGCCTCCAGGTCCACCATCACCCTCTCGCGCTCGGTGGCCCCCCGCGCCCGCCGCTCACGGGCGGCCTCGCGGAGAGCCCGTTCCTCTGCCGCGGCGCGGTCGATCGCCGCCCTGAACCGTGCGGCGAGGCGTGAACCCCGTCTGGTGTCAGCCATCGTCTCTCCGTTGTCCGGGCGCCGTTTCCCGGACCCTACCACCGAGGACTGATCGCACCCGGTTCATCGGTGTGGGGGTGCCCACCGCAGGCCAACCGGCGGCGGTCGGCGCCGGAGAGGTGCGTTGACCCCATCGATCGGGGCGTGGTAGACGGACCTCCGGCAACTCCCCCCGCTTCGGAACGGAGGACATGGGTAGGGCCATAGGAATCGATCTCGGCACGACCAACTCGTGTGCAGCGGTCATCGACGGCGGACGACCGAAGATGATCACCTACAAGGGGGGTAATTCCACCATCCCGTCGATGTTCGCCATCGACGAGAGCGGGCAGGAGCTCGTCGGGCACGAGGCCAAGCGGCAGGCCCAGCTCAACCCTCAGAACACCGTCACCGCTTCGAAGCGCCTCATCGGGCGCAACTTCCACTCCAAGGTGATCGACCGGGTCCGGCAGGTCTTCACCTACGAGCTGCTGGAGGGAGAGCAGTCCGAAGTCCTGGTGAAGATCAAGGACCAGGTCTTCTCCCTGGAGCAGATCTCGGCGGCCATCCTCCGGCGGATCCAGGAGGTCGCCCAGGACGCCATGGGCGAGGACGTCGACCAGGCCGTCATCACCGTCCCGGCCTACTTCAACGACCGCCAGCGCCAGGCCGTGCGCAAGGCGGGCAAGCTGGCCAACCTCAAGGTCCTCCGCATCCTCAACGAGCCGACCGCAGCGGCCCTCGCCTACGGGATGGGCCGGGCGCTGAACCAGCGCGTGGCGGTCTACGACCTCGGCGGCGGCACGTTCGACATCTCGGTCATCGACATCAAGGACCGCATCTTCGAGGTCATCGCCACCGGCGGCGACACCTTCCTCGGCGGCGTGGACTTCGACGACCGCGTCATGCAGCTCCTGCTGGAGGACTTCCACAACGACCACGGACTGGACCTGTCCTGGGACCGGGTCGCCATCCAGCGCATCCGCGACGCTTCGGAGACCGCCAAGATCGAGCTCTCGGCGATGAAGGCCACGCGAATCCACATCCCCTTCATCGCCCGGGGGGAGGACGGGCCGCTCGACATCGACTTCGAGCTCGGCCGGCAGCACCTGGAGCAGCTCTGCGGCGACCTCGTCGGCCGCACGGTGCAGACCTGCAAGCGCATCCTCAAGGAGGCGGGCACCACCCCGGACGGCGTGGACGAGATGTTGCTCGTCGGCGGCCAGAGCCGCATGCCGCTGGTGCAGAACGAGGTGGAGGGCTTCGTCGGCAAGCCGATGAGCAAGGCCGTCAACCCCGACGAGGCCGTGGCGATCGGTGCGGCGATCATCGCCCACAGCCTGGCCGGTCAGGGGGCCCCGGACCTCACGCTGCTCGACGTGCTGCCGATGCCGATCGGCATCAACAAGGTCGACGGCACGATGCACGTGCTGTTCCAGAAGAACCAGCCCCTACCGGACTACAAGACCCGCACGCTGACGACCTCCAAGGCCAACCAGCGCTCGATCATGCTGCGGCTCTACCAGGGCGAGAGCCACCTGGTCGCCGAGAACGAGCTGTTGGGCACCTTCGTGTTCAGCGGCATCCGGCCGGCCCCCAAGGGCAAGGTCCAGATCGAAGTCACCTTCCACATCGACTCCGAAGGCATCCTCAACCTGACGGCGCGGGACAAGGCCACCGGGCAGACCGTGGAGTCCACGCTGAAGCTGGGCCAGAAGCGCAAGCGGCCCGAGCCCGAAGACGTCGAAGTCGAGCCGCTGGATGAGCATCCCCCTGCCGCGCCGAGCCCGCTGAACATGCCGACCTCGGCCCTGGCCCGCGAGATCGCCGGCGACGATCCGCCACCGGACCAGGACGCGCCCACCGCCGCGGCCACTCCCAGCGGCAAGCACAAGCCCACCGTGATGTCGGCCTCCAAGAGCGCTGCGGACAACGAGTCGAGCCTGCTCTCCCGCGTCGGTGGCTGGTTCAGGAAGCTCTTCGCGGGAGCATGACCCCCGGTCAGGTCCTCCGGGAGCGCCTCCGGGTGGTCCTCGTCCACCCCCAGCACCCCGGCAACCTGGGCAGCGCGGCGCGCGCCCTCAAGAACACCGGCCTCCGCCAGCTCGTCGTGGTGCCTCCACCCTCCTTCGACCTGGAGCGGGCTCGGTGGATGGCCGCCAGCTCCCAGGACGTGCTCGAGACGACCCGCTTCGTCGGGTCCGTCGAAGAGGCCATCGCCGACTGCTCCTGGGCCGTGGGATGCACCGCCCGCGCTCGGCGCTGGGACTGGCCCGTGCTCGACCCCGACACGATGGCCCGCCAGGCCTTCGCGGAGGGACCAGACGGCGCCCCTCCTCCGCGGACGGCCATCCTGTTCGGACGGGAGGACAAGGGCCTGTCCAACGCGGCCCTGGAGCGGTGCCAGGCGCTGCTCCACATCCCCACCGACGGCGCCCCCTCGATCAACCTCGCCCAGGCGGTGCTCCTGGTCGCCGAGGCGCTCCGCCGGGAGGCCTGGTCGAGGGGCCACGAAGGCGAGCTGACGAGAGGACCCGGCCGACGCGGCGGGGCCCAGCCGCCGAGGCCGACGTGGACGGAGGCCAGGGAGCCGGCTCCTCTCGAGGCCCAGCGCGAGGTCGTGGAGGAGGCCCTGAGCTTCCTCAACCTCACCGCCTACATGCGCCGCAGGACCGATCCCCAGGTCCGAGTGCTCCTGAACACGCTGCTGCACCGTGCCCGGCCCACCCCCAGGGAGCTGTCCATCCTCCGGGGCATGATCCGCAAGTCCCGCTGGTCCCTGCTCAACGGCCCGGAGACCTCAGCAGATCTCGACGACGGCTGACGGGACGATCCGCATCCGGGTCGCTCCCCCTCCCTTCAGGCGCTCGATGACCCGGAACGGGTTGATGCCGACCCGCAGCAGGTCCCTCCGGATGCGGAAGAGCAACACGTTGATGTCGGTGCGGTCCTTGGTCGGGCTGCCCGGCCAGAGCTTGGGCAGCACGACCTCGTCCGGGATGAAGTCGCCAGGGACGTAGTCCCCGGGCGGCTTGAGCAGCAGCGCGACGAAGTCGCTGCGCTGCTCGGAGAGATGCACCTGCATCGTGCCCTCGGCGAAGGTGATCGACAGGCGGCCCCCGCTGCGCAGGAACTCCAGCCGCATCGCCACGGGCAGGGGTGGCGCATCGCCGGACCACAGCGTCGTCTGCTCGGACCCGGGGCGCTGCGCATAGACCCGGTAGACCTGGTCCTGCACCTCGATGACGTCGGAGTTGCCGAGGTTCTGCAGGTCGGAGGCCTCGACCGGCTCACCGGCCACCTTCAGGTCGATACCGGGCTCGAGGACGAGGGCCTCCTGGGCCTGCAGGAAGCACAGTGCGCCGGGAGGGAGATCCGGCAGGCGGAGGTGGTCGCGGTGTCCTCCACCGACCAGGAAGGGACTGTGGAGCAGCCCGACCAGAGCCCGGGTCGGCAGCTCGAGCATCCAGGCCACGGGGACCTGGTCCGGCGCGTCTTCCACCCAGACCGTGAACGTCGTGTCGACCACCTCCAGCACGTCACCGTTGCGGAGCCTCACGGCCCCGTCGATGCGGTTCCCGTTGACGCGGGTGGGATTCCGGCCGAGGCAGAGCAGCTCGGGGGTCTGGCCGACCGTCCGGATGAGGGCGTGCTTCTTGCTGATGCGGGGATTGGCGAGCACGAGGTCGCAGTCCACCTCACGTCCGATCACCAGCAGGTCCTGGACGCGGATCTGCAGCCCGTTCTCGCACTCCAGCCAGCACTGCATCGTCGAAGCTCCCACCGCCCCGAGGATATCCCATCCGCCCGGTCTCCTCCCGGTGGGGGTCGGTCAGAGCCCGGTTCTCGCCTCGCGGGCCGCGTCGGCCATCGAGGCCTGCTCCGCGTAGTCCTCGACGATGCGCTCGTAGAGCGCCACGGCCTCCTCGGTGCGGCCCTGGCCTGCCAGGGCGTGGGCCTTTCCGAGCAGGGACCAGGCCTGGTAGAAGCGGTCACGGGTGGCCCCATACGCCTCGTCGAAGAGCTCCAGGGCCCGCTCGGGCTGTCCACGCTGCACGGCGAGGTCGGCCATGGCGATGCGGGCCGGGGTGGCGGCGTCGTCGGAGTCGCCGTAGCGGGCCAGGACACGGCCCCACGCCTCCCAGGCCTCGTCCACCTCGCCCTTGGCCAGCAGTCCCTCGACACGGCGCTGGGTCAGGGAGGCCACGTAGGCTGGTCCCAGGTCGTCGGCCTCGACCCCCTCGAGCAGCCCGAGGGCCTGGTCGGGGCGCCCCAGGTCCAGGTAGACCCCAGCCATCACGATCTGGGCCTGGAGTCGCACCTCGGGGTCCATGGTGGTCTTCTGGACCGCGTCGAGATCGAAGAAGGCGTCCTCCCTGTCACCCATCTCCGCCCGCAGCGTCGCGGCGTTGAGCCGAGCCCAGTCCCTCTGGGAGGGGTCCCGGGCCTTCTCGGCCACCCGCTCGTAGAGGTTGCGGGCCGCCTGGAACTCGTCCCGAGCGTGGTACAGCGCCGCGAGGCCGTTGAACCCGGCGACCTCGGCGTCCGGGTCTCCGGAGTAGCGGTTCAGGAGGCGCTTCCAGGCCGCCTCGGCGTCCGAGTCGCGTCCGGCCTCGCCGAGCGCCTGGGCGACCTGCTCCATGCGCCAGATCTCCGAGCCCGCGTCGGGCCCCTCGAGCCGGGCGTAGCGCTCCAGCGCCCCCTCCACGTCCCCCTCGATGCGCGAGAGCCAGGCCAGACCCATCTGGGCCTCGAAGACCGTCTCGGCGAGCTCGCCGTACTCGGAGAGCACCGCGTCGTAGGCCTGCCGGGAGCGGTCCATGCGACCCGCCTGACCGAGGGCCTGGGCGACCGACAGCGACATGGCCGCCTCGGTGGGCCGGTCCTGGGCCTGGCGCTGGAGCGACTCGTAGAGCACGATGGCCTCGTCGTGCTCGCCGGCGTTGATGTGCTGAGCCGCCAGCTCCAGCCGCGCGGTGAAGGTGGCGTCCACGTCGTCGCCGGCGACCTGGAGCATCTGCTGGGAGAGGACCGAAGCTTCGTCGGAGCGGCCCAGGGCCATCAGGGCGTTCACCTGGATCTGCATCAGGGCCACACGCTGGGCGGGCACACTCACCCTGTCCAGCCAGGTCCGGCTGAGCTGCAGCGCCTCCGCGGCCTCCCCGGTGGCCAGGTGGGCACGCGCCAGCCCCATCGCGGCGTCGGCGTGCACGTCGAGGCCCAGGCTCGGCTCCTCCAGCACGGCCTGCCAGCTCGCGGCCGCGCCGGCCGGATCGCCCATCGTGGACCGCAGCTCTCCCATCGCCAGGTGGACCTCGGCCCGGCGCGTCGTCGACGGGGCCCCGGACAGCAGGTCCTCGTAGACGGACAGGGCCCGCGAGCGCTCTCCGAGCCGCATCAGGATCCCACCGATGGCGATCGAAGTCGTGAAGGCCGCGTCGTGGCCCTCGGGCAGCCGCGCCAGGAAGCCCTGGTAGGCCAGCAGGGCCTCCCGATCCCGGCCCGACTCGAGGTACGAGCCCGCGAGCTCCTCCAGGGCGGCCCCGGCGAGCAGCGGGTCCTCCACGGACTCCACGCCCCCCAACCAGAGCAGGCGGGCCCGCTCCGGGTTGCCCCGCGCGGCCTCGACGCGGGCCAGGCCGATGTTGGCCATCGCCACAGCCTCCTGGTCGTCCTTGGAGTTCTGCAGGATGGACCTGAACTGGATCTCCGCCTCGCCCAGCCGGCCGGACTGGAGCCAGGTGTCGCCAAGGTTGGCCTCCAGGACCCGCAGGGAGTCTCCCTCCGGCGTCTCGGCGATCAGGTCACGCCAGGCGTTGACCGCCTCCGGGTGTCGACCCTCCGCCACCAGGAGCGCAGCCAGGGAGGTCCGAGCCGTGAACGCCACGCCGGGGGTGTCCGGGAAGTCCAGGAGGACCTGCTCGAAGATGGCGCGGCTGCCCTCGATGTCACCGCGGTCGTGCAGGGCCTGCCCACGTCCGATCAGCGCCTGGGCGGCGAGGTCCCGGTCTCCGGAGACGAGCAGCTCGGCGATCAGCTCGTCGGCCCCCTGGTCGCCGCGGGTCTGGAAGAGCACCTCGGCGAGCCCCGCCCGCGCGGTCTCCGCCGCGTCGTCGTCGTTGGGGAAGTCCGCCAGGACCGTGCGATAGAGGGCCTTGGCGCGCTCGAATTCACCAGCCTCGACCCAGAGACGCGCCCGGGCGAGCCGAGCGCGAGCCGTCACGCCGGGCGAGGCGGTGCCCGAGAGGAGCTGGTCCAGCAGACGGGCGGCCTGGTCGCGGTCTCCCGACCGCATCGCGAGGCGGGCCACGCTCAGCAGCACGTCGCCGTCGATGGCCTTGTAGTCCGGGTAGCGTGCCAGCAGGGCGTCGTAGGCGGCGATGGCCGCGGACTCGTCTCCCGTCTCCGCCAGCAGGCGGGCCTTCTCCGCCATCAGCCGGGCCCGCTGGGCGTCCTCCAGGGGGTAGTCCTCCACCGAGCGCAGAGCCCGAAGCGCTCGCTCGACCTCTCCCTGGGCGGTGAGCACCTCGGCCATGGCGAGGTTGACCGCCAGGAAGACCTCGGGGTTGTTCGCGAAGCGCTCCCGGACCTCCTCCTGGGTGCGCAGCGCCCGCTGCTCGAAGCCCATGCGGCGCCAGGCGTCCGAGAGCCCGACCATCGCGCGGCCTGCGACGCGCGGCGGCACGTCTTCGGTGTCCCGGAGTGCCTCCAGCAGAGCGATCTCCTGCTCCAGTCGGCCGGCGTCCCGGTAGGCGTCCGCCAGGCGCAGCCGGGCCTCCCAGGACAGGTCCTGCTCGTCGGCGGTGTCCAGCAGAGCTGCCTCGAGGAGGGTGATGGCCTCGTCGTGACGCCCGGCGTCGGACATCAGGGAGGCCAGCTCGAACCGGTAGTAGACCCGGTCCACCGCCTTGTCGGCCCGCGCGATCAGGGCTTCGTAGCGCTCCAGTGCAGCGTCGACGTCCCCCTCCGCGGCCTCCTGCTGAGCCCGCCCTTCGAGCTCCTCGGTGGAGAGGTTCGAGACGTCGACGAACTCGAGCGCCAGGTAGGCGCCGATCATCGCCACCAGCCCGATGCCCAGCGCACGTCCGAGGTAGCTGGCTCCGAGCCCCGAGGTCAGGCGACCCAGGGAGAAGCGCGAGACCAGCGCACCCCGCGCCTCCAGCTCGTCGAGCTGCTGCGAGGAGAGGCCGAGGGCTCCGTCGACCTCGGCGCCCCGGATGCCCACCCCCTCGAGCCGAGCACCTGCCAGGTCGGTCTGCTCCATCCGGGCCCCGGAGAGGTCCGCATCGGCGAGGTTCCCGTCGGCCAGCCGCGCCGCGGAGAGGTCGGTGTAGCTGAGGTCCGCGCCGTCGAACCGCACCCCGTCCAGGGCGGTTCCGACGAAGCTGGCGCCCTTGGCCTGGATGTTGGAGAGGTCGGCACCGCCGAGGTCGGCGTCGTCGAAGACAGCCTCCCGGGCCACGGCGCCGCTCAGGTCCGTGCCGGTCAGGCGCGCGCGGACCAGCCGAGCCCCATCGAGGCGGGCTCCGGCGAGGCAGGTCCGGGCGAGGTCCGCGCCGTCCAGCCGAGAGCCGGTGAGGTCGGCCCCCGTCAGGTCGAGTCCGCCGAGCTTGAGCCGGCGAAGGTCCCGGCCGGCCAGGTCCGCCCCCGGCCCCAGGTCCCGTGGCAGCTCGCCTGGGCCGCGGCGCCGCAGGAGCGTCGCCAGCCGGCGGCGGGTCGTCGAGCTGCTGTGCTCGCTGGAGACCTCTTCCTCCACCTCCTGCGGTGGCTCGGCCGGCGGCTCCGGGTCCGCGCGAACGGGCTGCAAGGCCTCGGCCTGGCGCACCCAGGCGGGGGGCGCTGGGGGTACGGGCTCGGGCTCGGGCTCGGGCTCGGGCTCGGGCTCGGGCTCGGGCTCGGGCTC
>CAZCVP010000265.1:0-9236 GCA_964501915.1 uncultured Enterobacterales bacterium | reverse complement strand
GAGGACGTCGCCCCCCCGGGGGCTGCGTGGATTCGGGAGCCTGGGGCCCTCGGGCGGCTGGAGGAAGAGGTCCGGGAGGTGCTGGGGGTGGGTTGATCCTGGGCTCTTGCCCCCCAGCAATCCACGTGTCAACGACCAGGACGAAGAGTGAGATCGGGCGAGCCATGCCTACCTCCCTGCCTGGAGACGTAGTGCCACGAGCTCCGGCGAGCCTTCAAGGGGATTCCGAAGTCACAGCAAGACCCACTCGGCAGGAGCCTGGCTCACCCTGTGGCCGCTACCGCAACAGCTCCTCTCCTCGCCGGACGCCTCGTAGCGTGCGGTGGACTAGAAGACCGCTCCGACGGGAGGCTCAGCCCAGGAGAGCGCCCCATCCACAGGATGACCCGCCGCGGCTGTTGGAGAGTCAGAGCCCGACCCACTCCAGCTCGATGATGTACTCGTGGTCGCCGGCCGCGCCATAGTACCCGAGCACCGACAGGAACATCAGCTCGTCGGACCCGATGGTCAGCCCCTCGTAGTCGGTGATGGTGTCGAAGGACTCCGGGTTCACGTTCGCCACCTCCCAGCCGGCACCCAGGTAGGTCCCGTCGTCGCCGTGGAAGTGGAAGTCCAGGTCCACGCCGCTGCCGGTCCAGGCGAGTGAGGCGCGCACACCCATCTCCTCGGGCACCGAGATCGCGAAGACATCGGGCTCCGATTCCCAGTAGGGATCCGCCTCGTAGTAGGTCACGCTGCCGGTGATCACGTCCACGTAGCCGGGGCCGCTGGCGGCGGGCATCACCTGGGCCAGGGACAGCTCGCTCTCCACCAGGTTCCAGGTCGCCCAGTCCGTGGGGCAGTCGTTGGGCTCGACCTCGACTTCGGTCCAGCCGATGATCTTGGGGGCGACCGTGTCCAGGGCGAGCTCGGGCACGGTGATCAGCTCGCCGGTCGACGCGCCGAGGTCCACGATCTTGCGCTCGGCGGTGGCCAGGTCGATGCGCTGCGCCGAGCCCGAGTAGAAGGTCCCGGCGCCGATGCCGGAGTTGACGGTCGGGACCACCGCCGCCATCACGTCGACGGTGTCCACGCCTTCGATGACCGTGGGGTAGTCGTTGTCGTCGGTCCCCACGTCCCGCAGGAACATGATCTGGTAGGCGCCCCGCCAGGTGTGGCTGCGCTGGTCGAGCACCCAGTCCTCCACCGAAGCGCCGCCGTGGGGGAGCCCCTTGTCCTTGACCTCGTCGAAGGGGCTGTAGGCGCCGGCGAGCACGCTGACGTCGCTGGGGTCGACGCCGGAGAAGTCCAGGGTGTAGCTCGGGTCGAGCTCCTCGGAGTTCAGGACGCCGGCCACGAAGACCGCGTACTGGTGACCGGCCTCCAGGCCGGTGTAGTCGAGGGTGTAGCGGCCATCCGCACCCCAGGAGGATCCTTCGACCAGGATCTGGGGGTAGGTGGGGTCCTCGTCGTCCTGGGAGGGCGTCTCGGCGACGACCAGGTCCTCCAGGTCCACCAGGCCCAGGTTGTAGACGATGGTGTCGTCGTAGCCGGTGTCGGCGGTGTCACCGCCGGTGTCGGTCGCGCCCCCGGTGTCGGTCTCGGTCGTGTACCCGGTGTCGCCGGTGTCGCCGGTGTCGCCGGTGTCGCCGGTGTCGCCGGTGTCCGTCGGACCGGGACCCGGTCCCGGTGGCACCACGCCGCCGTAGTGGAGCACGGCCTGGAAGTCCCCGTCCGCACCGGCCGTGAAGGCGTAGAAGTCGACGTCGCCGCGGTAGGTGAGGGCGTACTTCCAGGCGCCGAAGCGGCGCATGTCGCCCTGGACGCGGTTCCACCTCGGCAGGGTCTCGCCGAGGTCCTGGGCGGTGTCCCAGGTGTCCCGGGCCGACTCTCGGAGGTCGGGATCCTCGGTGTAGGTCGCCGGCGAGATGGTCACGAACCCACCCAGCAGGGTGCGGTCGATCGCGGCCTCCGGCTCGCAGGCCGCGACGGCCAGGAGCGGGACACCGGCGAGGGCGAGCAGGGCGAGGCGCTTGGTGTGGTTCGTCATCAGAATTCCCCCCTCAGGCCGAGGCGGAAGTAGCGGGGCTGCTGGCGGGAGTAGACGGTGCCGTAGACCGGCTCGCCGTTGGCATCGAGGAAGACCCCGTCGCCGTCCTCGGCGCCGTACTCGCTGTTCACGCTGGTCACGCCCTCGCTGTTGAAGAGGTTGAAGACGTCCACCGTCAGCGCGTAGTTGCCCTTGGGCGTGGCCACGTTGACCCCACCGCGGATGTCGGTCTGGGACCAGGCCGGCAGCCGGTCGGGGTCGTCGGCGTCGTCACCCCAGGAGTAGTGACCGTCGTAGTACTCGTTGTAGTAGAGCTTCCGCACCGGCTCGCCGGAGGCGAAGTTCAGGTCCCAGCCGAAGATGAAGCCGAGGCTCGCCGGACCCACCTGGAAGACGTCTCCCTGGCTCCAGGTCCCCTGGATGTTGATGATGTGGGTGGTGTCGTAGGGGAGGTAGCTCTCCTCGTACTGGCGCTGCTCGGGGATGTCGAAGTACCCGGAGGCCCCCTGGGCCCCGCTGGTGCCGTAGGCCTCGGACCAGGTGTAGGAGGCCATCAGACCCCAGGACTCCCGCCACTCGCGGGTCATGCTGATCTCGAAGGCGTCGTAGCGGGTGTAGAGGTCGTCTGGCGTGCGCAGGCGGTAGATCGCTTCGTTCTTGCCGTTGCGGTAGCCGATGACCGAGGTGCCGTCGGCGTCCCAGATGAGGTTGACCTCGTCGTCCTCCCAGAAGCCACGGGCGTACTCGTGGGTCCAGGTGACGTCGATGGACACGGCCTCGCCGAGGGCCTGGCTGGCGCCGATGTTGAACTCGTCGGACCTGGGGTTCGACAGGTCGTCGTGCTTGAGGAAGTTGCCGGCGACCTCATAGGCCGGGTCGCGGGCCCAGTCGTCGGTGCCGGCGTCCCAGTAGTAGACCGCGTAGCCCGTGTCCTGCTTGGCGAGGATGTCGGAGATGCCCAGGAAGCCGGTGTCGTAGAAGCGGCCGTAGAAGGCGTGCAGGCTCGTGCGACCGTCGCCGAAGACGTCGAAGGCGGCGCCCAGGCGCGGGGCGAGGGTGACCGAGGAGAAGATGCGGTCGCCGAGGTCGTCGCGCAGGTCCGAGAAGTCCAGGCGCAGGCCGGGTCGAATCGTGAGGCGCTCGATGGGCTGCCAGACGTCCTGGAGGTAGACCCCCACGAGGCCACCGGTGACCTTGGACTCCCAGTTGGAGTTGTAGACCTCCTTGTAGGACGGCGTGTAGCCCTGGAGGTCGGTCGGGTCGCCGTTGTGCTCGTAGTAGACGACGTCGTTCTCGACGCCCGGGTAGATCAGGTAGGAGGTGAGGCGCTCGGCCTGCACGCCGGCCTTGATCGCGTGGTAGCCGAGGGCGTCGAGGTAGTAGGTGAACGCCGAGTTGAGGCTCATCCGTCGCCGCTGGTTGTAGCTGGCGTAGGGATAGGCGCCGAAGGCCAGACCGTCGTAGTCGGCGGGCAGCCAGTAGTCGCCGGGGTAGCCATCGACGGAGAAGTCGTCGGTGCAGAAGCGGTCCTCGTCGAAGTCCTCGCAGTCCTCCCAGATCGTCGGGGTGACGTCGATGAAGTAGCTGGCCAGGTAGAGCTGGCTCTCCAGGTTCATCTTGTCGCTGGGCATCCAGAGGTGGCCCAGCGAGCCGAGGAAGCCGCCGTCGCGGTAGGTATTGGCCGCGGACGGGAGCATGTGGGCGGCGTCCGCCTCCCAGGCATCGATGTTGTCGATGCGCTTGCGGTCCATCATGATCTGGCCCCAGACCCGGTTGCTCATGTTGGGCTGGTAGGTGAGCTTGCCGAAGAGGTAGATCGACCGCACGTCGTAGGTCGGGATGTCCTCCATGTCGTCGCCGGTCAGCGGGTCGTCGCCCGAGGGCCGGTCGGCCTCGATGTAGCCCAGATCCTGGAGGTACTTGTCGACCTGCACGCTGGCGAAGAACCACAGCCGGTCCTGGAGGATCGGTCCGCCCACGTTCAGCGCGGCCTGGAACTCGGTGTAGTCCACGACCTCCTCGTCGCTGGACGCGGCGTGCAGGGCGTCGGAGCCGTACAGGATCGTGCCGGTGGCCTCGAACTCGTTGCCGCCGGACTTGGTGACCACGTTGACCGCGCCTCCCAGGCTGCGGCCGTACTCGGCGTCCATGCCGCCGGTGATGATCTGGACCTCCTCGATGGCGTCGTAGTTCATGTTGGCCGACCAGGTGTTGGTCAGCGGATCGGTGGTGTTGACCCCGTCGACGTAGAACTGGTTGGAGGTGTCGAAGCCCCCGTGCATGTTCGGGTTGCCGTCGCCGTCGTTGTCGACCACCCCAGGCGCCGAGGTGAGCAGGCCCTGGTAGCTGCGGTCACCCGGCAGGTCCTTGAGCATCTCGGAGTTCATCGTGACGCCGGTGCGGGTCTTCTCCGTGTCCACGATCGGGATCTCGGCCATCACCGTGAAGACCTCGCCGGCCTCGGCCAGCGCCAGCTCCACGTTCAGGGTGATCGTCCCGCCGACGGAGACCTGGATGCCCTCGGCGACCCAGGTGTTGAAGCCGGGCTTCTCGGCGGTCACCACGTAGGTGCCGGGGGGCAGTCCGGGAAAGCGGAAGCGACCGTCGAAGGGGGTCTGCGCCGTGCGCTCTCCCTGGAGCTTGGGAGAGCGCGCCGTCACGACCACACCGGGCACCTCGAGACCGCCGTCGTCGAGGACCTGGCCGACGATCTGGCCGGTGAGGTCCACGGCGTGAGCCGGGCTGGCGAAGAACGCCAGTCCGAACAACATCACAGAGAGGCGCACAAGCCACTGGAGACGCACGGTGTCACCTGGGGAAGGAACAGCCCAGGAGTCTACTTGATCACCGGTAGATCCCGGCCTTCCACATGGAGTCCACCACCCCGAGCACACGCTGGACGTCCGGCGAGGTCACCTCCGTCAGGGGCACGGTCAGCAGCTCGAGGAGTTTCCGGTTGGCGTTGCGCAGCTCGGCGACGGCCACCTTGGCCAGCTTGAGCTGGATGCGCGCCGCCGCGGCGCTGTCGCTGAGCCAGAGCTTGTCGAAGGTCCCGGCGTCCAGCGAGGCGACCACGCCCTCCTCCAGCGCCGTCAGGGTCGCGGTGCGCGGCCCCGACTCGACCAGGGCCACCTGGCCGAGCAGGCCCCCCGGCTGGACATAGGCCAGGTGCACGTCGCCCTGGGTGCCAGCACGGCTCAGCTCGAACACGCCGTCGAGGATGACGATCAGCCCCTCGCCGGTCTCGCCCTCCTCGAAGATCACCTCGTCGGTCTGCACCCGGCTCTGGATGAAGCAACAGGCGAGAGACACCGCTTCGCGCTCGCTCAGGCCCTGGAAGAGGTCGGTGTCCTGGAGCTTCATCCCGGCTCCCGCCGCAGGTACGTCACGAGGCGGCTGCTCCAGGTCCCGTCGCCCGTCTCCGGCGGAGCCTCCGCCGGCAGCACGACCGCTTCGATCCGGGTGATCAGGTCGAGGGGGGAGGCGCCCCGCAGCGCGTCCTGCAGGACCGCGATGCGGGCATCGGTCTGGCGCAGTCGCCGGCAGGTGCGCAGCGTCAGCGCCCTCAGCAGGGCCTCCGCGGCCGGGGCCCGCTCCTCCAGCAAGGAGGTCAACAGGGAGCGGGGCAGGGCCAGGGTGGTCACGGGGCCGATGGCCAGGGCGGTGGCGGATCGGGGGGCGGGCGAGATCACCGCCAGCTCCCCCACCACCTCTCCCGCGCCGACCCGGGCCAGCTCGACCAGCTCGTCACCCGGGGTCTCGCACCGAATCGAGAGCACGCCGCTGGTGATGATGTGGAGCGTGTCCCCCGGCTCTCCTTCGGTGAAGAGCAGGTCCATGTCGGCCAGCCGGACCGGCTGGAGCATCGCCAACAGTGCGGTCGCCTTCGCGGGATTCACTCCCGGAAAGAGGGGCCTCACCGCCGGTTCTTCGAGGAGAGGGGTCATCGAAGGCGCCAACCTAGCGCTCTCGCCGGGCTCGGACCAGTGCCAGCCCGGTCCTCGGTGGTGTCGAGACAAGCACTTGACGTGTCCAGAGAAATGGGTGACTCTCGTGGCGACGCTGCTGTCTCCCCCCCAGCTCCCCGAGGCCCCCCCTCATGCGCCGCGACCGCTACGTCCCCCAGGAACCGCCGTACCTCCTCTACGCCCTGCTCGGTGCCTCGCTGGCCATGAACCTGTACATGGTCCTGGACCGGGACGTCCCGGAACCCCTCTCCGAGACGGTCGTGGCTTCGGAGCTCGTCGCGGCACCCGAGGTCCTGGTCGAGCAGGTCCCGATGGTGCCCGCCCAGGGCGCACTGCTGTCGGCGGCCGAGCTCTCGGAGGCTGCCCCGGTCGTGGTCGTACCCCCGGCGCTTCGGGTCGAAGCCGAAGTGCCCCGGCCCTCCGGCTTCCAGGTCGTCGGCGCCGACGTCCGGCACTCCCTGGCCCGCACCTTCCAGAGCGAGGTGAAGGAGGGTGCCGACGCCCTGACCGCCGTCTTCGGCCGCGTCTTCATGTGGGACCTGGATCTGCGCCGCCACGTCCAGCAGGGGGACGAGGTCCTGCTCGCCTGGGCTCCGACCGAGGACGCCACCCGGCCCGACCTGCCGATCGCGGTCTACAAGAGCCACAAGCTCGGGCGCACGCTGCGGGCCTATCGCTACACCGCCCCGGGAGACGCCTTCGCCAGCTACTGGAACGAGTCCGGCGAGGAGGTCGCCCGCCGCCTGGTCGGGGGGCCCATCGAGGACTACGAGCAGATCACCTCCCTCGTCAGGGACCGGCCCAACCACCACGGCATCGACTTCAAGGCCCCGGTCGGCACCGACGTGCTCTCCCCGAAGGCGGGCACGGTCACCCGGGTGAACTGGAACACCGGCGCCAACGGTGGCTGCGTCGAGGTCCGCTACGCCGACGGCACGCTGGCCCGCTTCCTCCACCTCAGCGAGGCCAGGGTCCGCAAGGGCCACCACGTCAAGGCCGGCCAGGTCATCGCCCTGAGCGGAAACAGCGGCAACAGCACCGCGCCGCACCTCCACTACGAGCTGTCCCGTGGCAGGAAGTACCTGGACCCGCTCGAGTACCACGGCACCGTGCGCCGCCAGCTCGAAGAGTCCGCCCTGCCGACCTTCCGGCGCGAGATCGCCCGGCTGGACGCGCTGCTCGGAGGGTCCTTCGCGGCCCTCTGATCCTCAGTCCCTGCGGCGCACCACCAGCAGGGTGAGCGCCGTCGCGAGCATCATCAGACGGCCGAAGGGATAGGCCGGGATGCGTCCGCCCGTGGCGCACCCGGACCCTTCGCAGCCCGACGTGGCGGAGTCGCAGCCCGACCCTTCGCCCCCACAGCCGCTGGAGCCCTCGCCACAGCCGAGCAGGGCCTCGAAGTCGAGCAGGTCCTCGAAGCCACCCGTGGGCGAGCCCCCGTCGCAGCCGAGCGACGTGCTGTCGCAGCCGGCCAGCTCGATGGG
Source organism: uncultured Enterobacterales bacterium (assembly GCA_964501915.1). GTDB lineage: Bacteria > Myxococcota_A > UBA796 > UBA796 > CAJQPC01 > CAYFPX01. The sequence goes on along the minus strand of CAZCVP010000265.1, from coordinate 1,755 downwards.
CTCGACGTCCTCGGTGTCCAGCAGGGCGTAGCCACCGATCCAGCGCCCGTCGTCGCTGGGCACCCAGAAGACCTCCTCCAGCCCGACGCCCATCACCGTGGGCAGCTCCATCGTGGGCAGCAGGTCCGTCGGAAGGAACAGGTCGAGCACGGTGGGCAGCAGGTCAGCCAGACCGTCGGAGAAGCCGGGCTCCAGCAGCTCGTTGACGGTCTCCACGAACTCCATGTCGTCCGGGTCGATGATCAGCTCGGGGGCGAGCATGTCGGAACTGACCCCGGGCTCGATGCCGACCTCGGCCTCGACGTCGACGCGGAAGATCCGCGCCAGGCGATCGTCCAGCAGCGCGTGGAGCTGGAGCCCGAACTCGTGGAGATCGATGCTCACGGGGGCGCCGTCTTCGTGGAAGGAGGCCACGGGCGGCAGGCTCGGCGCCACCTGGAGGGCGACCGGCTGGCTCTCGGGGAAGAGCTCGGCGAAGGACTCCCCCATGAACGGCCCCAGGACGTCGGTGCTCAGGGGCAGGCCCGCCCCCAGCTCCTCCAGCTCGATGCAGAGGGCACCGGTGGTCCACACGTTCCACAGCACGTGGTCCAGGAAGTCCTTGCCCATCAGGATGGCGGCGTCGTAGGGCAGGCTGGAGGTCATCGCCGTCTCGGAGATCGGCGGCCAGGGATCGTCGGCGTAGTCCGAGCCGGAGCCGGCCTCGACGCAGTCGGAGGGGGCGGTGCCGAAGACGGTGGCCGACATGCCGAGCATGAGCCCCGACGCGTCGAGGGTGAGCGCCGAGGGCTCGAGCACGAGCTGGAGCACGGCGTCTCCGAGGGAGAGCTCGGTGTCGATGTAGAGGGCGTCCAGGGCGTCCTCGAGGGCGATCTCGATGTCCTCGCCCACGCCCTCCAGCTCCGGCTCGACCATCGACAGGATGAGGTTGGTGAGCGCCATCTCGTTCTGGCCCAACAGAGTCCCGATGGCGTTGGCCAGGGTGCAGTCGTCCAGAGGGTTGCGGATCGGGGACATCTCCATGGAGACGTCGTCGACCGTCACCTCGACGCCCTCGTCGGCGAGCGCCATCTCCATGCCGATGTGCAGCGTGGCCGAGGTGACGTCGAGCTCGACGAGGCAGACCTCGTCCATGTCCACCAGGAAGGTGCAGTCGCCGGTGACGGCCAGCTCGGCCGGCGTGGACTGGAGGGTCAGGAAGACCGTCAGGTCGAGGCGACCCTCCGACGCCACCAGGGCGACGTCCTGCGCCGCCAGCTCGATGTCCATGTCGCCGAGGGCGAAGGCCAGCGGGTTGGCGTCCTCCTCGTCGCAGGCGAACTCACCCGAGATGTCGGTCACGGGCATGGTGGGGGGCACGATGCCCTCGATGACGTCGCCCATGTGGGCCAGGCCCCCGTTGGTGACGTGCAGCCCGAGGGCCCTCTCCACCGGGAGCCCGGACGGCAACGTCTGCGCGGTGACCGTAGCCAGCGTCAGGAGGGGGAGGAGCACGGGCGGAAGATAGCCCAAGACGAGCGCCCTTCGGACCGGGAACCGCCCGGGGAGCTGGATTCGGGGCCAGACCGGCGACGCGTTGGGGTGTGGGCGGATCCGGGTCGAGAGAAGATGTCAAGCCCTCTTGGGGGGGTTGTCCCGGGTTTCCCCGGCGGATCGGCTCGACCACCGGATCCAGCCAGATCTCGCCGTCGCCGGAGGGGTTTCACTATTTGTGTTTTGGCCCCACAGGCCGATCTACGGCTTTTTTGATCCTTG
>CAZCVP010000264.1:0-9244 GCA_964501915.1 uncultured Enterobacterales bacterium | reverse complement strand
GTCGACGCCGAGATCTCCACGCCGCCGATGCCGAGGCTCAAGAGCCGGGCCTCGTAGACATCGCGCTTCTCGTTGAGGCGCACGCTGACCTTGTCGATGACCTTGTAGGTGCCGTGGTCCCGGATGAGGGACTTGATCTTCTCGGCCTCGTCGGGTCTCACGAAGTTGTCGCTCAGGATGCGCTTGACGGTCTGGAGTCCCTCCGCCACCAGGGCTTCGTCGGGGGACGCGCAGTAGCTGCCGAGCAGGTACTCCAGCACGAACACCGGGACGTTGGCGCCCTCCTTGACCAGCTTGGTCAGATCCTTGCGCACGATCTTGCCGGCGAAGTGCTCCTGGAGCAGGCTGTCCAGGCTCTCAGAAGTCATCGGTGAAGCTCCTGTCGATGATCACAGGGATGGTGTGGACTTCGGCCTCGGTCTGGGCATCACGCAGGACCAGGCGGTAGGGCCGGGACTTGTCGAAGGGGCCGGTGCCCAGGGCCAGGCGCAGGTCCTGCTTGCGGGCGTTCATGCTGTCCGAGGCGCTGTCCAACACCACGGTCTCCACCGAGGTGACGGCCTGGGCGCCGTCGTAGATGGCAGCCTTGAGCCTGCGGGCCCTGCGCCTGGGCCCGACGGCTTCGGTCTGGATCAGCTCGAAGCGGTGGGTGGGGGTGGTGATCTTGTGGCGGGACCCCAGGACCTGGACGCCCACGGGCTCGGTGCGGGAGGCCTGGGCCCTGTCCCCTCGGAGCCGGGTCACCGTGACCAGGGGCACGACCACCTCCTGGGGCATCGCGCCGCCGTGCACGAAGCGGGCTCCGCCGGTGAAGTGGAAGCGGTTCGAGCCCCGCGGGACCCAGAAGCCCATGTCGTCCAGGGTGCCGGCTGTCACCTGGGTGGTGCCTCGGTGCGCCTCGGGAGAGGTGCCGAGCTGGCGTCCGACCACGTAGCGCTTCTTGGCCTTGATGGTGTGGGCTGGCCTGTGACTGAGTCCCGAGCGATCGGTCTGGGAGGGAGCCTGTTCCTGGAACAGGAAGCCGTGATCCGCCGTGACCTGGACCCGGCTGGCGGAGAGCTTGTTCACGCAGAAGCGGACCAGGTCGGCCAGCTCCCGGATGCACTGCTCGACCGCCTCGAAGGTCTCGCTCTCGGTCGACGCGGTGTCTCCCCGGGCGTCGATCACGTTGTGGTAGATGTAGACGACTCGGGTGTCGCCGACGAAGTCCCGCGCCGCGCTGGCCTTCATGGCGCGCAGGGCCTTGGCCTGGCAGGCAAGGCCCCGGAAGCGCTGGAGCTGCTTGTTCCGGCTGTCCGTGCCCGCGACCGAGCGTCCGTCGGTGAGCACGTCGCCCTTGTCGGAGTAGGCCAGGGTCTGGTGGGGCAGCAGGCTCGCCATGCCGAGGGTGGTGGTCGACGGCAGCACCCCCAGCATGGCTTCCAGCTCGGCGTCGAGCCGGTTGGTGCCCTGGAGCACCTGGGTCAGCGAGTCCGCGGCCGCATAGCGCAGGGCATCGCTGATGATCACGTAGGCCCGCCGTCGGTCGGAGCCGGCGAGCCAGGGGCGCACCTGCTGATCGTAGAAGTGCTGCTGCGGGGGCAGCTCCTCGAGGGCCCAGACGTCCAGGAAGCCTTCGTCGAGCAGCCGGCTCCAGCACCGTCCCAAGGGCTTGAGGAAGCCCTGGTCGTAGACCCGCTCGACCTGGCTGGCCAGGGTCTTGAGCAGGTCCCAGCCCTGGGCGGTGGCCGGGCGGGCTCGGGCGCAGAAGGTCCGATAGCGCTGGTCGAAGCGGAACAGCTCGGTCTGGTAGGCCGTGAGCAGGGCTCGGGGACTGGGGAAGTCCAGGCGGTGGTGGTGGAGGTTGCGCAGGGCGAACAGGCCCGCGGCCGCCACGATGGCCTCGTAGGCCTGGTGGACGGCGGTTCGAGTCGGCTGGTCGCTCCCGGGACCGGACAGCCAGTGGCCGGTCTGGCGCTGGGTGGCCTGGGCGCGGACGGTGTCGATGTCGATCGCCTGGGCTTCCTCGAGGACATGGGAGCGCAGGCGGGCCACGAGGGCCTGGTCGATGGCCCAGAAGGTGAAGGCGCGGGCCAGGGCGGCTGTGGGCAGTGGTCCGAGCAGGTCCCTCAGCCCGAGCTCGGCTTCGATGGCCGCGGCGATGGTGTCGTAGCTGGCCGCCTGGGCCGCGGAGTCCCGCCAGTGGGTCAGCAGCACCTGGGCGCTGCGGCGACCGGGCGCGGGCAGGGCATAGTGCTGCAGGGCGGGCAGGTCGGCTCCGTCGACCAGAGCGAGGAGCTCGGAGACGAACAAGCGGCGCAGGAGTCCGGCGATGCTCGGAGTGTCCGTGGTGTAGCCGAATTCCCGGGCCATCAGCGCCCAGAAGGGCTCGGCCAGGGCCATCTTCTCGAGCTGGCCCAGCACCCGGGGTGGGGACGACAGCGGAGGGTGGCCGTCACGGATGTGGCTGTGGCACAGAGCGCGCAGCACCGCGTGGGGGCTCGGCACCTCGCTGCCGGTGAGCACCGCGAGCATCTTCAGGTCCAGCGCTGCGGCACCGTCGTCGTGAGCCACCAGGCGCTCGAGCCGGCGGCGGCGTTCCTTGCTGGCCAGGAAGGCTCGGCGGGCCTCGAGGTGCTCGTGCACGCTCAGGTGGGACAGGCCCAGCTCCTCTCGCCACAGGCTGGCCACGTCGGCCTGGAACTCGGTGCTGTAGAGCCGGATGTCCAGCAGCCAGTCCTGGTCGGTGGGCGGGCGGGAACCCTGGCGGTAGAGCAGGTAGCGGCCCTGGGGGTCCTGGCGTTCGACCAGGAGCTTGGTGGGCAGGCCGCCGTGCTCGACGACGTCGATCACCGTGACCCCGTCGAGCTCCTGGGGAAGACCCTGGGCCAGGTGATCGGCGAACTCGCCGTCGGGGTCGTGCCAGAAGACCAGGCGTGCGTGGTTCTTGCCGAAGCAGTCACACAGGGCGCGGTCGAGCTGGTCGGTCTTCATCGGGTGGATTCCGGGCTCCTGGACGGTCGATTTGGACAATTGGTGTTGAGTGATATCAGGGACTTATCGACAAAACAACGGGTCGCATTGCCCACGCATTGCCCAATGGGAGAGAGCCTGGAGCACGTCATCGTGGTCTCGGAGCGGCGGCGCCTGGATACCAGCGGGCACCTCGGGTCTGGCCCTTGACGTGCACGCTGCCCTCGCGCTTCAGCTCGGCCAGCATGTGTTGGATCTGCTTGGCGGACAGGGCTGGCAGGACCTCCTGCAGGTCTCGCAGGGGACTCCCCTCTTCCGCATTGCGTTGGATGTGCGTGACCAGCAGGGCCTTGTGGGTCTCCCGATCCAGCCCTCGCCTGCGAGTGTAGGTTCCCGGGCTGCCCGCCTGCCGGTAGAAGCGCTCCGAGAGCAGGTACTTCGTGCCACGCCCCCGTCCCACGGTCTCGACCAGTCCCAGGTCCCGCAGCCGCCGCAACACGGGACGCAGCCGCTGGGGGGGGCGCTCCCCCCTGCGGAGCTGGTCCAGGACCAACAGGTCGTCGGTCGTGAAGCTGGCCAGTTGCTCGGCACCCACCCGCTCCAGGAAGCGCAAGAAGCCGTCGTCCTGTACCCGGCCATCGAGCACCAGGCTCACCTGGTAGGCGTCGCTGTCGCTGAAGTCGGGCAGCTCCTTGCTCTCCTGGATGCAGGCCTCGAACATGCGGTTCGCGCCCTGGCCCGAGCGCTCGACCAGGCCGCACTTCGCCAGGATGTCGGCCACCCGGCGGTTCCTGGGGAACTGCCGCCAGAGCAGGTTCTCGGCCGTGATGCCCGGGGGGAAGCCCCCGGGGCTGACGATCTCCAGCCGGTGGGGGAATTGCCGCACGAAGATCGAGCCACCGTGGCGGTAGTCCCGGTGGGCCAGGGCGTTGAGCAGGCCCTCCCGCACCGCGCCCTCGTTGAACGTGGGGATCTCGCGCCGGAACAGGCCGTCCTGGTAGCTGTGGACCTGGTTGCGCAGGTCGATCAGCGCCCACAGCGGGTTCAGGGTCAGCAGGAGGCCCTGGCGGAACTCCTGGCGCTGGCCATAGGCGATGTCCGCTTCGGAGCCCCGGTACTCGAACGGTTCTGGCCCAGGCTGCGCACCGCCTGGCGCAGGGACTCCCAGGCAGGGCGCTGGTGTGTGTAGAAGCCGACCAGGTCCTGGTGGTCATCTCCGAGGTCTCGCAGCTCGTCGCGCGAGGCCTGCACCCGCTTCAGGAAGCGCAGGCTGTCGGACTCGCCCACCAGGGGTCGCAGGAGCTGGAGCGCCTGGACGATCTCCTCGCGGCCGGGGTAGTCCCCGGTCTCGGCCAGGGACTGGAAGCCGGAGAGCTCTCCTTGCCAGCTCGCCAGGCGTTCCTGCAGGAACTCGAACAGGGCGTCCTCGGAGGCGGGCCCGAGCTGACCGAACAGGTCCTTGCCCACCTGCTGGCAGACGGCGATGAGCGCCTTGCCTGCGACCTGCCGCTCGACGAGCACCACCCTGCGCTGCCGGGCTGGAGAGACCAGGTGCTCATAGGCCTGAGCCAGGGGCAGGGGCGCGGCGTTGACCACCAGGCTGAGCTCCTTGAGCACCGCCAGCCGGGCGACCAGCAGCAGGACCTCGCCCACGGGCCAGCCGTAGGGCCGCTGGCCGTAGCGCTTCTCCACCAGCTCGTGCAGCACGATCTGCTTGCTGGTGCGGGCGCACAGGCCGACGTACTCGCGCAGGTCGTCCAGGGCCCGGGTGTTCACCGCGGTGGTCTGCAGCCCCAGGCTGGAGCGGTCGAGATCGTTGGCCCGCAGCAGGCTCTGGAGCTCCACCTTGGGGTTCGGGTGCAGGTGCTCGAGCCAGGTCATCTTGGGGTAGGCGTTGGCGATCAGGTACTCCAGCGCCTCGCCCAGGGCGTCCAGGGGCTTGCTGGCTGAGATCGAGAGGCGGGTGCCACTGGCGAAGAACGCGGCTCGGCCCAGCAGCTCGGCCAGCATCTCCACGATGCGGTCACGCCGCCCCCGGTTGTCTTCGCTGCGATCGCGCAGGATGCGCTTGGTGGTGTCGGGCAGGGTGCCGGTGTGCTTGGTGCGCACGTAGGTCTCGGTCTGCAGCCACACCCGCAGCTCCCGCCCGAGGTCGGCGTGATCCGGGAGTCGGATCAACACCCGCCCGCTCTCCAGGCTGGTGAGCAGGATGCACCGGGCATCGACCGCGAGCTCGGCGTAGTTGTCGGCCAGGGGGCTCGCGAACGCGACCTCGACCTGGCCCTCGAGCCGGGCCCCGAGCGGGTGATCGTCGCAGAGCCGCGTGAACGGGAAGTCCCGACCGGTGGCGGCGTAGGTGTGACGACGTCGGTCCTTCAGCAGGTCCTCGAACAGCAGCTTGCCCAGCTCGCGCTCTTCCGCACCGGACTCGACCGGGGTGTTCTTGATCTCGCGCCCGATGTCCCGCTCCTCGTTGGTCAGGAAGAGGTACAGGTCGCCGTTGCGGGCGATCAGGGTCTCGGACTCCAGGCGGGCCAGGGACGCCTCGATGCGCTTGCGCAGCGCCAGCCGATCGGCGTCGATGCAGTCCACGCACAGGGTGACCAGGTTGTCGACGCTGCCGGGCAGCTCCTCGATGTAGCGGATCAGGAACAGGATCTCGAGCAGGGTGGCGTCGAAGGGCTGCAGCGCGTGGTTGTCTCTGGCCTGGTCGATGGTGCGTCGGACCGCCGACTCCAGGAAGCCCTCGACCGCCGGGTAGAACCCATGGAAGGGTACGAGCGCCCCGATCGGCTCGCCGCCGAGGCTGCGGGCGGCTCCCTGGAAGGCGTCCAAGGTCGAGCGCTCCCCGTGGGACAGGTGGAGCCCTGTCGCCCCGGCCTTGCGGATGGACTCGAAGACCTGCTGGACCAGGGAGAACTGGTAGGCCGCGAAGGGGTAGCAGGCGGCGAAGTCCTGGCTATCGGTGTAGGTCTTGAAGGACCTGCCGGCGTTCACGAACGAGAGCTGGTTGCGCAGGATGTCGTGCTTGCCCTCGTAGGCGGCCTGCAGGGGCCCGAGGGCGTCCGGGTTCTTGTCCAGCAGGCGGCGCTTGATCACCTCGTCGACGTTCTTGCTCGACAGGGAGAGGCGGGTGCGGAAGCGCCCCTGGATCTTGGAGAAGTCATGCTGCTTGGTGCGCTTCAGGTCGCCGAGCACCGCGTCCAGGTCCTCCTGGGAGGTGACCACCACCCACGCCCGGCCGTCGCACACCGTGCCGAGCTGCTCGGTGATGGTCTGCAGGTTGAGCATCAGGTGGGTGTCGCTGCCGATGAACTGTCCGACCTCGTCGACCAGGAACACCAGGCGGTGCTCCGGACCCTGGCGGTCCAGGTACCTGCGCACCCAGCCGGCGAAGTTCTCGACGGTCAGGCTGAAGCTGTCCTCCGAGCCCTCGACCCAGGCCTCGACCGACGCGGCGCTCTGGCCCAGGGCCTCGCTCAGGGCGAGCTGGACCTGGTCCCGGAAGAACAGCCAGGCGTCGCGCTGCTGCAGCCAGGGGGAACCCGCCTCCCGCTCGAAGGCGGCGTGGAAGGTGTGGAGCAGGCCCCGCTCGTCCAGGTGCCGCTCCATGTGGGCGATGTGGGCGTGGTCTCCGCTGTAGCCCTGCTTCTCGTTGAGCACCCTCAGGAAGACCTGGAGCAGGGCGTCGCGGCCCTTGGCGTGGTCGGCCTTGCTGTCGATGTTGAACAGGATGGTGTCGGTGGGGGTGTCGACCGCTCGCCTCAGGTCGGCGAACAGGAGCGGATCCGGCAGTTTGTCCTCGAAGAACCGGACGGCCAGGCGCTCGGCCCCGTCGTGGTGGTGGACCTGGTTCTCCAACAGGTAGGCCAGGACCTTGATCAGGTGGGACTTGCCGCAGCCGAAGAAGCCGGAGACCCAGACGCCGTTGTTGCCGGAGCTCGCGCGCGGGGACTGCACGGCGGTGAGCAGGACGTGCACCAGGTCATCGAGGTGACCGAGCAGCTCCTGGGTGACCACGAATTCGTCGAGCTCCTGCCAGACGGCCGATGCGCTGAGCTGGTCGGCCTTGACCACGCCGTTGATGGGGCGGTGGATGCTGCGGGTGAACAGCGCCTCGATCTTCATGGGTGGCTCGGGTGGGGGATCAGGGGAAAGGCGCGGTAGTAGTGCTTGGCGCCCGGCCTGGCGGTCTCGGTGCGGATGTGACCGAAGAGACGCAGCGAGGTGCGGTCGTAGTGGCCCGGGTAGAACAGCACCAGCGGTGTGTTGTCGAGCACGGTGTGCAGGCTGTTCAGCAGGGCGTGGACGCGGAGCATGGGCCACATGCTGCCCACGCCCGAGACCAGGACGAGGTCCGCGCCCGGGAGATCGTGCCGTCCCGCGATGGCACGGCACACGCGCTTGCCATCGACGAAGCCATTGAGGGTCTTGAGCAGCCTGGCGTCGCCGTCGGTGGCCTGCATCGCCAGCGCCGGCTCCAGCAGCTTGCGGCTCTCGAGGTAGGCCAGGATCTCGTCGAGCAGGTCCAGGTGGGTCACCTGCAGCTCTCTGTGGTGGCTGCCCAGGCGCTCGAGCAACCAGCCCAGGTGTGCGCGGACCTGGAGCTCGTGGGCTGCCGGGTAGTCGAAGATGTGGCAGGCGAGCTCGTTGCCGATGCCCTCGCCGCCGAGGAAGCGAGGATCCGTCATGCGGGGTAGGATGCGATCGAGTCGCTGGGCCAGCGCCATGTTCACCCGGTCACCTCCATGCAGCGCAGCACGTAGCGTTAGGCGACAAGGGGCCTCGGTCCACTCACCTCACGATGATTCACTTGACGCCAATCACCGAGTGCATACTCGGCATTTGAGAATTCCGTCCGACATAGAGCGTGTACTGGTTCGCAATCAAGGCACCAAAGGCGTTCTTTCCCCTCACCACACAAGTCACACGCCAGCAGTTGTCGGTCAGGACCGGCGTAGTGCAGTTCTCGGAATCGATGCTTGAGGGGTCGTTGGCCGTATTCTTGAAGTAGCGGTCAACGGCGATCATCCCACCATCCCATGGGTCGACTGTCGGCTTGTCTCCACAGACCAGCGCCAGCGCCTCTGCCTCCGCCTTCTTCTTCTGCTCTTGCTTCACCCGGGACTGGATGGACCTCCGCTTCTTCGCGGCCTCCTTCCCCAGACTTTCCAATCGCTTGCAGTAGTCTCCATGCTCGCAGCTCTCGAGCATCTCCTCGACCTTCGTGTACTTGCCCTCTGCTGCAATGTAGCGTTTCTCAGCCACCAGTTCATTCCCTCTGCTGAACAACACGAGGGCCTTCAAGTGCTGTTCTCTTGGAACGATGTTCTCTCGAGCAACGGCCAGCTCCTGAACCTCTCCCAAGTCGTGCTTCTCATACTCCCTCAGCCGCTTCCTCCATTGTCCAATGCTGGCCTTCGACTCCTTGACCGCTTTGGACTCAAGGGCGGTGTCCGCGCGCTTCTGGACTCCTTCGAGTTCCACGGCAACATCGGCAACCTGGCTTGCGAGCTCGGCTTTCGCGATCTCCCGCTGGGCCTCCTCTTCGGCTCGCAGCTCCGCCGTTACCCGTGCCGCCTCGCGCTCCTCAATCTCACCGCTCACAACTGCGACGAGCCCAGCCATGCTGCCCAAGGCGGCGCAGCCCATCCCCAGCCAGATCTTGAATCCCTGCCCGGAGTCCGGCTTCTTCTTCAACGTGGCGTATCCAAGCAGGAGAGCCGGAATCCCAGCAAAGAAAGTCAAACAAAAGGACAGAACGCCTAGCCCCAATACCAGGTTGGCCCGCCCCTTGATCGCATCTGACGGCGCGACGTTCCACGCATCGCCAGTCCCACCGGTCTTGGGAAGCGAGGCCGGTTGCTGTTGCGCCGAGTCCCGCAGACCAACCTCGCTCCCCTGCCCGTCGCCGCCCGCTTCCACAATCGCCACGCCACACGCTTGACAGAATCTGGCCTCCGCGGCCTGAATCTGCGCACCACATGCATGACAGAATCGCATCCTGGCTCCTAGTGTGAGATTACCCTATCAGACGCCACGGTGCCCGGTGCTGGGGCCACTCACCCACCTCCAACCGGCCCCTCGTCGCCTAACGCCCCCTCGATAACTGACGTGCCGGCGCAGCCGGCATGTGGTGGAGCCCGCCGTTGACCAGGCCAGGTCGCTCGAGATGGCACCAAGCGCAGGGCGGAGGCAGCGGCTCCAGCTATCGAGTCCCGAACCCGCGTCAGCCCGCCGCCCCGTGCGGCCCACCGCACAAGCAAGCATTAGCCCAAGCCCGAACCCCCAC
>CAZCVP010000263.1:0-9374 GCA_964501915.1 uncultured Enterobacterales bacterium | reverse complement strand
GCGGGAGCGTAGGCGAGGCGCAGCCGAGCTGGGTTCGAATCCCGTTGGGGTCACCTCTGCCTCCCGCGTAGCGGTGGGCAGAGGTGATGGCACCGGGACGGGTCGGATCAGCGTAGCGACCAGCGGGAGCGTAGGCGAGGCGCAGCCGAGCTGGGTTCGAATCCCGTTGGGGTCACCACGCTTTCTCGGCGTTCAACCTGGGTTGGAGCCGGCCACCCCGAGCGGGATTCGAACCTGGCCCCCCGGGTGGACGCCGGGCGCTCGCTCGCCTATGATCTTGGCATGGCCCGCCCAAAGCGCGACCCTGAGGCGATCTACGACGAGCACATCGCTGCGCTGCCCGACGAAGCGAAGCTCCGCCTGGTGGTGCTGATCACCGAGGCTGTCGCCGAACGCGCCAGTGGCCGCCGCACTCGGCTCGCCGACCTTGACGGCCTTGGTATGGATGCATGGGAGGGCGTCGATCCGGACGCCTACGTGCGCGCACTTCGCGACGAGTGGCAGGGGCGGCCCTGATCCTCGAGGCGCTCGCCGAGGTCGAGCGGCTCGGTCTGGACACCGCGCCCCTCATCTACCTCATCGAGCAGCACCCTGTGTTCGGGCCGCCGGTCCTCGAGATTGCGCGGCGGCTCGACGAGGGCCCACTCGAAGCTGCCGCCTCTACGTTGACGCTCACGGAGGTACTCACCCAGCCGCTTCGTCTCGACCGGCGGGACCTCGTCCGGTCGTACCGCAGCCTCCTCGAAGGGCACGAGCGGCTGCGCCTCGTGCCCGTGGACAATGCTGTCGCCGTCGCTGCCGCAGAGCTACGCGCCCGCCACAACCTGCGGACGCCCGACGCCATCCAGGTGGCCGCGGCGCTCCACGCGGGCTGCGATGCGTTCTTGACCAACGACGGAGACATTCGGCGGGTCAAGGAGCTTCGTGTGATCCTGGTGTCCGAGCTCGCGTCGGGAAGCTGACGACGCGCTGCCCAGCGGCCTCCGCCAGCCGCCTCACCTCCGGCCCCGCCTCCGCCAGCTAGTTCGAGAATCGTCGTGTTGGGGTCACTTCTCTCTCGCCTGTGATGCCAAGCACTCGCGAGACCGTCGCGAACGGGATTCGATCGGGGATGGTCGTGGCCAGCGCCTGGAGCTGTACTCATACTCATGGCGATGACAAAGCGGATCCAGATCCCGGTCGACGACCCCGAACTGGCCTTGGTCAAGGCCGCTGCTTCCCGTGCCGGTCTGCCCGTCGCGGAGTGGGCACGCAGCATCCTGCGCGAGGAGGCTCGGCGCGAGCTGGGCGCCCCAGACCTGGATCCGCGCAGCGCCCTGGAGCAGCTCTTCGCGCTCGATGCGCCGGTGGACGACGTGGACAACATGATCGAGGAGTCGATCGCGGGTCGTCTCCGGTGATCCTGCTCGACGCCAACATCTTCATGTACGCCGCCGGGCGAGAGAGCCCACGGCGGGAGCCCTGCCAGGCCTTCCTGGCCGCCATGGTCGGCAGTCCGGGATCCAGTGCCTGCACCGACGCGGAGGTGCTGCAGGAGATCCTCCATCGCTATCGAAGCATCGGTCGCGCCGAGCTGGGGTTCCGGATCTTCGACAGCGTCGTGGCGCTCGGCGTGCCGATCCTGCCGGTAGGCGAGGACGAGGTCCGCCGCGCGCGACGCCTGCTCGCCTCCCACGCCGGGCTGTCGACCCGGCACGGCGTCCACCTGGGGGTGATGGAGGCCCACTCGATCACGGAGGTCTTGACCTACGACAGAGGCTTCGACGCGGTCCCGTGGGCGAGCCGAGGCGTGCCAAGGGACTGCGGCCCAGGCTGTCGCCAGGAGGTCTCGGTAGCGACCGGAAGTCGTGCATGAACCGAGGTAGACTGTACCTTCTGGAGGCGGTCGTGCTCTCGACGCTGCTCCTCGCCCTGGCGCTCTCGTCGCGGCCGGTGGAGGCCTCCACCCTGGACGTCTCGCTCGCTGTCGAAGGCACCGAGCGCTCCTGGGTCGTCCGGGATCCCGACGAGGGGCTGATCCTCCAGGAGTCCTTCGAGCTGTCGTCCGGCGACCGCGTCGAGCTGGCGCTGACCTACGCGGTCCGGGGGGACGGGCGGCTCCGGGTCTCGGCTCGGGTCACGCGCGCCGCCCGGAATCGGCGGGGGAGGGAGGTGCGCTCGGTCTTGCTCGACCGGACGCTGGTCCTCCGGGAAGGAGGCAGCATCAGTGTGGAGCCGGGCCATGTCGCGCCGGTGCGCGTCGGGTTCTGGCACCAGCGGTACATCTTCGTGGACGACCTGGTGCTGGACATCACGTCGAGCCTGGAGGACGAGGGCTCGCGCTGACGCTGGAGTCGGTGCGGCGGGGGGTGTCCCCGCCGGGGCCCGGATCGGTTTAGAGACCGCGCCGTGCCCTCCGACCTCGAGACCCTGCTCGCCCGCGTCGCCGACACCACGGAGCTCCTGGAGGCGATCGTCGAGGACCGCGGCGTGCTCGCAACCGTCGACCAGGCCACCTGCCTGCGTCTCCTCACCGCCGCTGGACGGGCCTCACGTCCCACCAAGGACGAGCTGCGCCGCCTCACCCGGGCCCTGCGCCGCAAGGACAAGGTGGACCGTCGGGACGCGGACCAGGCCCTGCTCGATCGCACCGGCATCAGGAAGCACCGGGAGAACCCGCTCTTCGCCACACCCCGCCGCGCCGGTGACCCGCCGCCCCAGGACCCCATCGGCGAGGTCTCCTCGGAGCGGGTCTGCTACGTGTGTCGCGCCCGCCAGCGCCAGGTCCATCACTTCTACGACCAGATGTGCCTGCCCTGCGGGGACTTCAACTACCTCAAGCGGACCCAGACGGCCGACCTGCGCGGACGCACGGCCCTGGTCACCGGCGCTCGGGTCAAGATCGGCTACCAGGCCGCCATCCGGCTGCTCCGTGCCGGGTGCCGGGTCATCGCGCTCACCCGCTTTCCCGCCGACGCCGCCCGTCGCTATGCCGCGGAGCAGGACTTCGAGGCCTGGAGCGACCGGCTCGAGATCCACGGCCTGGACCTGCGCCACACCCCCAGCGTCGAGGCCCTCTGCGGCCACCTGCTCGCCAGGCAGGACCGCCTCGACTTCCTGGTCAACAACGCCTGCCAGACCGTGCGTCGGCCCCCCGGCTTCTACGCCCACATGATGGAGGCGGAGCGGCTCCTGTCGGCAGCGCTGGCGCCCGGTGAGCGCGCGCTGGTGGCGACCCGGGACGGCGTGCGGGGTTCGGCCGAGCTCAGCCAGGTCCCCCTGATCGCCGAGGACTTCCGCGACCCGACCGACCTCTTCCCCCGCGGCCAGCTCGACGCCGACCTCCAGCAGGTGGACCTGCGCGAAGTGAACAGCTGGCGGCTGCGGCTCCACCAGGTCTCGTCGGTGGAGCTGCTGGAGGTCCACCTGGTCAACGTCGTCGCGCCCTATGTGCTCAACGCTCGGCTGAAGCCCCTGATGCTCGCCGTGCCCACGCCCGACAAGCACATCGTGAACGTGTCGGCGATGGAGGGGCAGTTCTACCGGACCTTCAAGAGCGACCGGCACCCCCACACCAACATGGCCAAGGCCGCCCTGAACATGATGACCCGGACCTCGGCCGCCGACTACGTCGCCGACGGCATCCACATGAACAGCGTGGACACCGGGTGGGTGACGGACGAGGACCCGATGCTCCACGCTCGGCGCAAGCGGGAGGTCCATCGCTTCCATCCGCCGCTGGACATCGTGGACGGGGCGGCGCGGGTCGTCGACCCCATCCTCTCGGGGATCAACACCGGGGAGCACGTCTGGGGACAGTTCCTCAAGGACTATCGGCCGGCGGACTGGTAGCCCCCAGGATCACACTCCGGACGTCATCTCCAGGCCTCGTGGCCTTGACCGCGGACGAGGTCCGCAGATAGCCAGACCTCCTCAACGAGTCTCCGCCAGGAGCCCCCATGGCCAGCCACTTCCTCTGCCTCGCCGACCAGACCCGTGAGCAGATCCGGCGCCTGCTGGACCTCGCCCGAATGATCAAGGCCAACCCCCGGGCCTTCCGGGAGGCCTGCGAGGGGCAGACCCTGGCGATGGTCTTCCAGAAGCCCTCGCTCCGCACGCGGGTGAGCTTCCAGACGGGCATCTTCGAGCTCGGAGGGCAGGGCCTCTACCTCGGCCCCACGGACATCCAGCTCCACCGGGGCGAGACCGTCGCCGACACCGCCCAGGTGCTCTCCCGCTACGTCGACGGCATCATGGCCCGCGTCTTCTCCCACGCTGACGTCACCGGCCTCGCCGACAACGCCTCGGTCCCGGTGATCAACGGGCTGAGCGACCTGCTCCACCCCTGCCAGGTCCTCGCCGACCTGCTCACCGTCCAGGAGAAGGTCGGGCACCTGGAGGGCCTCAAGCTGGCCTATGTCGGCGACGGCAACAACATGGCCCACAGCCTGCTCTACGGCGGGGCCCAGGTCGGCATGACGGTCTCCGTCGCCCACCCGCGCGGCTACGCCCCCGACCCCGAGGTCCTCACGCGGGCCCGGGAGATCGCGGCCACCACAGGCGGCGCCATCCAGGTCACCGAGGACCCCACCGAGGGGGTCGAGGAGGCCGACGTGGTCTACACGGACGTCTGGGCCTCGATGGGACAGGAGGGCGAGGCCGCCGAGCGCCTCCAGCGCTTCGCGGGCTTCCAGGTGAACGGCGAGCTGATGAGCCACGCGCGGCCGTCGGCCATCTTCCTCCACTGCCTGCCGGCCCACCGCGGCGAGGAGGTCTCGGGCGAGGTCATCGACGGTCCCGCGAGCGCCGTGTTCGACCAGGCGGAGAACCGGTTGCACGCCCAGAAGGCCTTGATGGTCGAGCTGATGGGCCGATGACGGGGGGCTCGTCGTCCATCGCCGTCTCCTTCGACCCACCCGGGGCGGTGTTAGATTGAATTCGGGAGGCACCACCGGTTGAGCGAGCGGATCACCGTCTATGAAGTCGGTCCCAGGGACGGGCTTCAGAACGAGCCGGCCGTCGTCCCGACCGGCGTGAAGCTGGCCTTCATCGAACACCTCGTGGCCGCCGGGTACACGGACATCGAGGTGACTTCCTTCGTGCGTCCGCGGTGGATCCCGCAGCTCGCCGATGCCTCCGAGCTCGTCCGGCGGCTGGAGCCGGTCGATGGCGTCACCTACTGGGGCCTGGTCCCCAACCAGGTGGGCCTCGAGCGGGCGCTGGACAGCGGCATGGAGGCCATCGCGACCTTCATGTCCGTGTCCGAGGCCCACAACCGCAAGAACGTCAACCGGAGCGTGGCGGAGTCGCGCTCGGCGCTCATCGAGGTGGTCTCCACCGCGGCGGCCGAGGGCCTCAGGGTCCGGGCCTACCTGTCCACGGTCTTCGGCTGCCCCTACGAGGGCGAGGTCGACGTCTCGCGGGCGGTCGACCTCGCCGCGTCCTTCCTCGATGCCGGTGCCTGCCAGATCGCCCTGGGGGACACCGTCGGGCTCGGCAATCCGGGGCAGATCAACCACGTGCTCGGCGCCATGAAGACCGGCGGGGTGCCGCTGGACCGCGTCGGCCTGCACCTCCACGACACCCGTGGCACCGCCCTGGCCAACGTGCTGGCCGGGATCCAGGCCGGCGTGCGCACCTTCGATGCCGCCACGGCCGGCCTCGGTGGCTGCCCCTACGCTCCCGGAGCCACCGGCAACCTCGCCTCCGAGGACCTGCTCTACATGCTGGAGGGCATGGGCTACACCTCGGGCATCGACCTCGACGCCGCCTGCGAGGCCGGCGCCTGGATCGCCGGTGTGCTCGGCCACGCGCTTCCCGGCCGCATGCACCGTGCCTACCTCGCCAGGCGTGCGGGCCACACCGCCCGAAGCGCCTGACCTGTTCGCATGACGCGAGCCTTCCTGAAGATCGTCGCCGGCGCGAAACAGGGCATGAACATCCCCCTGTCCGACGACGCTCCCCTCGTCGTCGGGCGTCGCAGCGGCGACCTGGTGCTGGAGGACCCGATGGTCTCCGGCCGGCACCTCCAGATCCTGCCCCGCGGCACGGGCTGGGTGCTGCAGGACCTGGGTTCCACCAACGGCACGATGGTCGACGGGCGACTGGTCCGGGAGGTCGAGCTCCGGCCGGGCGCCGAGATCACCGTCGGCAGCACCCGCATGGTGCTGTTCCTGGCCAACGAGCAGGGCGAGGACGGACCCCGGGAGGGCGGGCTCGCCAGCCAGCTCGAGATCGCCTGGCTGCTCGACGAGGAGCTGGTCGAGATCCGGGGCGCCTCGGACCACACCGGAAGCGCGGCCGACGTCATCGGTCAGGACCTGCGGCTGCCACCGGGCATGAACGCTGTGGTCGAGGTCGTGGCCGGGCAGGACGTGGGCAAGGTCTACCGCTTCACCCGCGGCAACGTGATCATCGGTCGTCGCATGGGCGAGATCCCCCTGTCCGACGTCGAGGTCAGCCGGCGCCACGCGGTGGTCGAGGTCTTCGGGCGGGAGATGATCTTCCTGCGCGACCTCGGCTCCACCAACGGCACCTTCCACAACGGTCGCCGCATCGCCGTCTCCCGGCTCCGCCCCGGCGACACCCTCGGCGTCGGCAAGACGGTGCTCAAGCTCCAGGTGACGCGGTAGTCGGGCTCCGTCTATAGCCCCTCGTTCGCCGCCCAGCGGCGCCAGGCTTCGATGTGCTCGGCGCGGGTGCGTCCCTCGGCGAAGTCGTAGCCGAGGATCTGGCGGAGGCTGCCCAGGCAGGCGTCCACGACGAGCTGGTCGGTGTCCTCGAGCCCCCGCACCAGGGCCGGCAGGGCCTTCTTGGAGCCGATGTCCCCCATCGCTGCCACGTAGTGACGCCGGGCCCACATCGACTGGCCCCGGTAGTAGGACTCCGAGGAGAACAGCGCCAGCTCCAGGGCGGTCACGGTGTTCGGGTCCTTGAGCTGACCGAGGGCATCGGCCGCCGCGGCGCGCACGATGATCGCCGGGTCCGTCAACAGCTCCGCCAGGCGGGGTGCCGAGGCCTTGTCGCCGTGGTCCCCAAGGGCCGCGGCCGCGGCCGCGCGGCTCGCCGGCGGCGGGCTGTCGCAGAGCGAGAGCACCACCCGGCGGGCCGTGGGGTGGCCCGTCGTCCCCCCCCCCCCCCAGGCCCCCCCCCGCTCCCGTGCGTTGTGGGCGTCGTCGGCGGAGATCTTCTCCAGCCAGGGCAGGTTGCGCGGGTAGTCGGCCACCATCGCGTGGAAGACCGCCATGCGCTCGTCTTCGGTGAGCTCGGGGTCGGCGGCGGTGGTCAGGTCCATCGGGCCGCTCGCGAGGGCGACGCCGACGGCCAGCAACGAGGCGAGGTGGACGAACACTCAGAACCCCGCGCCGGACACCAGGCCGATGCAGACCTGGAGCAGGATGATGACCACCAGCGGTGAGAAGTCGATGCCGCCGGTCACGCCGGGCTTGACCACGGCCCGCACGGGGGCGCAGAGGGGGTCGGCGATGAGCCCCGTGAGGTTGCGGGGGAACTGGCCCGGACTCCGGACGATCCAGGAGGCCAGCGCATCGAGGATCACCACCCAGATCAAGGCCCTGAAGACGAGGATCACGAGCGGAATCACGGCACCTCCGGAGCGGACTGGCTGCCCACGCGACTAGAACACGTAGGCCAGTCGGGTCTGTACCGTCCACACCCGACCGTCCTTGGTCAGTCCCATGAAGTCCGTGGGGAGACGATCCGTGACCTTGGCGATCCCGCCCTCCAGGGACCAGTGCACGTGGGGCACCAGCCGCATGCGCAGGGCGAGGTCGAGCTCGTGTCCGAGCAGCCGGCTGTCCGAGTAGTCGTCGGTGCGGATGACGGCGCCGTCGGGCTTGTGGGGGAAGGCCACCAGGTATGCGCCGATGACCTCGGCCCAGTCGAAGGGCCGCCACTTGACCATCGGGTAGAGGTAGGTGCTGTTGTAGACGCCACCCTTGCTGCGCAGGCCGGCCGCGGAGCCCTGCCACACGTCGGCGGTGACCCGCGCGAGCACCTCTTCGTAGATCAAGAGGCCGACGTTGTGGTCCGGGTGGAGCGGTCGCCCGGTGAGGTTCTCGTCGGCGATGTTCTCGTCGCCGCCGGCGAAGCCGACCTCGAGCTGGGCGGTCAGGTCCGGGGTCTCGTAGCCGGCGCGGGCCACGGCGCCGACGATGCCGGCGCGCTTGTAGAGGGGCGAGGCCTCGGGATCGGGGTTCACGCCTCCGGCCAGGGTGATGCCCTCGGTGCTGCCCCGGATGGTCAGGGCCTCACCGGTCAGGAAGAACTTGCGGTAGGAGGCGTCGACGTAGGCGTCGAAGATCCAGACGTTGCTGGAGGTCTCGACCTGGCGTCGGTTGACCGCGTACACGCCCGCGGTGAGGTCCATGAGCTCGCCGGCCACGGCGAGGTCCCGGCCCTTGTAGATGAGCACGTAGACCAGCTCGTAGACGTCGTCTTCGGCTTCGACCCACCAGTCGTCCCCGCGCTGGGTGGTCTCCCGGTCCTCGGTGTAGGAGTGATCGTCGTCGGGCTCGCACCGGTCGTCGTCGTCCTTGTCCGGGTCCTCGTCGCACTTGTACCCGTAGTACTGGATCAGCGGATCCTCGACGAGACGGTCGATGCCGATGGCGAAGTACAGCGGGATGTCGTCGGCTTCGCCCTTGAGGATGGTCTGGGCGATGGCGATCGGCCGCGTGGCGAAGATGATCCGGTCGTAGGTGCTGCCGTAGTGGTGCTCTCCGAACTCCTCGCCGATGCCGTTGCCGTCGTTGGCGAGCAGGCCCATGCCCCAGTTGGAGGGCTGGCGGCCGACGCGCACGAGGCCGATCGGCAGGGAGAACTCGGCCCAGGCCCGGGTGAGCGTCACGTTTTCGGTCGGCTGACCGGCGATGTCGGTCGCCGAGGGAGCGCCGGCGAAGAGCGAGGTCGACGCGAGGCTCTCGTTGTCTCCCCACACGACACCGTCCAGCGCGTCCACCTGGAAGATGAACTTCGCCCGGCTGTCGTACGAGAGGATCGGACGGACCTGCAGCGCGTGGGTCGCGTAGCGTCCGCTCAGGCGAGCCTCGTCCGCCGGCGGGGTGTAGAGGTTCGTGAAGTGGTAGAGGCGGGCCGTGTACTCCCCGTCGAGCTCCGCGGAGAGGGTGCCGCCGTCGCCGTCCTGGGCCAGGGCGGCACCAGGGGCGAGGCTGCCGAGAACCAGACCGAGGCCGATCAGCTTGCGCATCGTGTCTCCAGGGCTCGAGGCCGGCGACTAGTTGGTCGTCGTGGTGTCGGTGTCGGTGTCCGAGTCGGCATCGGCATCGGCATCCGTGTCGGTGTCGGTGTCGGTGTCGGTGTCGGTGTCGGTGTCGGCCTCGGTGCTCGGCCCGGTGTCGTCCTTGTCATCGCAG
>CAZCVP010000262.1:0-9385 GCA_964501915.1 uncultured Enterobacterales bacterium | reverse complement strand
ACCTTCTGGAGCAGCTCGACCAGCACCAGGCGCTCAGCGGAGGTCCACTCCGAGGTGTTGCGTCCCGCCCCCAGCGGCACGACTTCCGAGCCCCCGTCGCAGTCCCGCTGTCACGGTGAGCTGAGGCTGAAGGCGTAGGCGGATAGCAGGGCGGCTCCTCGCAGCCTGGAGCCCCCGAAGAGGGACGCCCCCGACCTTGCCGGGTCGGGGGCTTTCATGATCGAGCCGATCGAGTTGTTGACCGGACTCCTCGGCTCGACACACAACCATGCCCTTGTACGTCGAGCCAGCCGGATCGACAAGTCGGTCCTTCGTGGTGACGCCCTACCGCCCCGATGCGAAGGGCGTCTTGGAGCCCGATCTTCCGACCTGCTGCATCCACCGTGTCCCCGGTGGCGAGGCCTGCGATCTGGTCGTGGGCCACCTCCGCGACCGCAAGACGGGCCCTCGCTTCCCGCTGACGGTGTTGCGCTGCCGGGTCCACGGCTGCGCGTTCACGCTGTACCCCCCGGGCCACGTGCCCTACGGTCGCCGACGGGTGGCTCCAGTGGACCTCGTCGGTCACGCCATCGGCGAGGCCGGCGCCCCATTCGACTGACGCAGCTGATCCATGGTCCCGGGAATATGGTCACGGTGAAATACTGTGAGCATCCTGGTCGCTTGTCGGGCCCCAGAAAAAAGTGGGGTAGGTCCAATGAAAAGCCTTGCCATCCATCCGTCCATCCGGATAAACGGATATACAGAACCTACCCCCGAGGTCCCCATGCACGTCGTGACCGAGAACCAGACCGCCACCGACACCACCTTCCTGGACACGGGCCTGGCCCTGTTCGCCGACCTGCCCCACAAGGTGCGGGACCTCTCCGAGGAGACCGTGCGCTTCGGTCGCAAGGAGCTGGAGCTGGCGCTGGTCGAGATGCCCGGTCTCGCCGCCCTCCGCGAGGAGTTCGGCGCCGAGCAGCCGCTGGCGGGCGCGAAGATCATGGGCTCGCTGCACATGACCATCCAGACCGGCGTGCTGATCGAGACCCTGGTCGAGCTCGGTGCCGAGGTCCGCTGGGTCTCCTGCAACATCTTCAGCACCCAGGACCACGCCGCGGCCGCCACGGTCGTCGGCCCCACGGGCACCCCCGACGCCCCCGCCGGCGTGCCGGTCTACGCCTGGAAGGGCGAGACCCTGGCCGAGTACTGGTGGTGCACGCTCCAGGCCCTGGACTGGTTCGACGGCGACCACGCCAACCTGATCCTCGACGACGGCGGCGACGCCACCCTGCTGGTGCACCTGGGCCGCGAGCTGGAGATCACCGGCGAGGTGCCGGATCCCGCCAAGGGCGACAGCGAGGAGCACAGCATCATCCTGGCGCTGCTGCGCGACGTGCGCGAGGCCCGGGGCGACCGCTACTGGCACGACAAGGCTGCGGTCATCCGCGGCGTGTCCGAGGAGACCACCACCGGCGTGCACCGTCTCTACGAGCGGGTCGAGGCCGGCACGCTGCTCTTCCCGGCGATCAACGTCAACGACTCCGTGACCAAGTCCAAGTTCGACAACGTCTACGGCTGCCGTCACTCCCTGGTCGACGCGATCATGCGGGCGACGGACGTGCTCATCGCCGGCAAGAAGGCCCTGGTCTGTGGCTATGGCGACGTCGGCAAGGGCTCCGTGCAGTCCCTGCGCGGCCAGAACGCCCGGGTCGCCGTGACCGAGATCGACCCGATCTGCGCCCTGCAGGCCTGCATGATGGGCATCGACGTCGTGCGGCTGGACGACGTGGTCGCCCAGTTCGACATCTTCGTCACCACCACCGGCAACTTCGGCATCATCCGCGCCGACCACATGGTGCGGATGAAGCACAACGCCATCGTCAGCAACATCGGCCACTTCGACAACGAGATCGACATGGCCGGCCTGGAGGAGATGCGCGAGAACGGTGAGGTCACCAAGATCGAGATCAAGCCCCAGGTCCACGAGTGGAAGTTCCGCGACACCACCCACGGCCCCAACGGCGGCGGCCACAGCATCATCGTCCTGGCCGAGGGCCGCCTGGTGAACCTGGGCTGCGCCACCGGCCACCCGAGCCTGGTCATGAGCGCCAGCTTCACCAACCAGACCATGGCCCAGATCGAGCTGCACCAGAACGCCGAGGCCTACGGCACCTCGGTCGTGACCCTGCCCAAGCACCTCGACGAGAAGGTCGCCCGGCTCCACCTCGACAAGTTCGGCGTCGCGCTGACCGAGCTCACGCCCGAGCAGGCCGCCTACATCGGCGTGAGCGTGGAGGGTCCGTACAAGCCCGAGCACTACAGGTACTGAGACACCCCCGGTGCGACCCGGCCTATGATCGGGTCGCACCGAGGACGACGCCATGACCCTTCTCCTGCTGATGCTCGCCTGTGGCGCCGACACCGAGACCCAGGACAGCGCCACCACCGAGACCCTCACCGACACCGGCCCCGTCTACGACAACTCCTACTGCCAGGAGGCGGGCCTCACCGAGCCCCAGCAGGCCTGCTGCGACTACGTCGCCGCCTACAACGCCTGCGCCGACACCTACGGCTCCCAGGACTGGAAGGACGGCGAGACGACCGGCTGCGAGCTGGCCGGCGACGACCAGACCAGCCGCTACGAGTGCCTGACCGAGCACTTCGAGCAGGCCGACTGCACCACCGCCGACGGCTGGAACGACGCCATCCAGGGCGCGACCGGCTGCTGATGCTCGCGGCGACCCTGGCTCTGACCCTCGGGTGCCAGGCGACGGCCGTGGACTCGGGCGACACCGACGCGCCGCCCCTGGAGGCGACCATCCTCTCCCCCGAGGCCGGGGAGCGGCTCTTCGCCGACACCTTCACCCGCCTGGAGGCCGAGGTGCGGGACGCCGACGGCTGGTCCCTGGACCTGGTGGACGCGGTCTGGACCGTGCACGGCACCGAGTGGCAGGCCCAGGGCAATGGCGTCGACGCCCTGCTCCCCCAGGGCTGGGGACTGCTGATCGTGGAGGCGACGGCCGACGGGCGGTCGGCGCTGGGCTCGGTGGAGATCGACGTGGAGCGGACCGCCGGCGACACGGGCACCACCGACACCACCCCGGAGGGTGGCCTCGCCCACACCATCGCCTTCGACTACACGCCGAGCCCCGCCTGGCAGGCCGACGGCTACAGCCCCTGCACGGCGGCCTATGGCGCCGACCTCACCGTGCGCACAGGCGGTGAGCTCTGTCCCTACGGCAACATCACGTGGGAGGGGGCCCTGAACAAGCTGTCGACGGACTGCGAGGCCGTGCTCCGGTCCTCGATCCCCTCCCAGGTGGCCTACGGCATGGACACCTCGAACGCCACCTCATGGCGGGTCTGGGTCGAAGGCAGCGGCACCTGGAACGACGCCGGCACCGCGGACTACGACGGCAGCGAGTACGTGCTGACCACCACCAACCGCCTCGACGCGTCGGGGAGCTACGCGGGCACGGCGGAGGTGACGATGCGCTTCAAGCCCTGACCCGGTCCAGCAGCGCCTCCGCGAGCCTCTCCGCCGTCTGCGGGCCGTGCCGGAAGAACATCGAGGGCTCGACCACCTCCAGCTCGGTGAGCACCCAGTCCCCGGGGTCCGTGCGCAGCCAGTCGGCCCGTCCGTAGAGCAGCGGCTCCTCCAGGGCCAGGTGGACCTCGGCCGAGGCCATGGCGAACCGGGAGAGCTCCACCACCTCGTCCGGGAGCGACCAGGGGCCGTCCGACGCACCGAAGTCGTCCTGGACCCGGTAGTCGCCAGCGACGGGGACCTTGCGGACGCCATGACAGGCCCGGCCGTCGACGAAGACCACCGAGAACTCCCCCTCGGTCTCCACCCGGGACAGGTAGGGCTGGAGCATCAGGCCCTCGGACGGCAGCAGCCGGTCGAGGTGGGCCTGGGCGGCGGCGAGTCCCTCGGGACTCGCCTCGAACCGCAGGGTCTCCCGGGCCGTCTGCCCGAAGACGGGCTTGAGGAAGCCGCGGCTCCAGCCACGCTCGGCCATCAGCGACGCGACGTCGACCCGCTGGCCGGTCCGGAGCCACGCCGTGGGGGCGATCGGGACCCCCTCCCGCTCCAGGTCCAGCAGGTAGCCCTTGTGGGTGTTCCACTCGCAGACCCGGGGCCGGTTGTAGATCCGCGTCGCTCCGGAGGCCGTCCACAGCCACTCGACGAAGGCGTCCCGCCGCGCGGCGTAGTCCCAGGTCGTGCGCAGGAGCACGGCGTCGTAGCGGCCCCAGGCGACACCCGGGTCGTCCCAGGCCGGCTGCTCGACCCGGGCTCCCCGCGCAGCGAGCGCCGCGTGCAGGGGGCGGTCGTCGATCTCCCAGTCGGGGAGGTCGCGCTGGCTGGCGAGGGCGAGGCGCACGGGCGTCCTTTCCATGGTCCGGGGCCTCATAGCCCTGGACTCGGGCCGATGACGATGGGGGGCGACCTTCGGGCGGCGCTCTTTCAGGGGCCGTACTGCCCGTCGTCAGCCCCCCGAGCCCTGATCGGTGGTTAGCTTCGGCGGCCCCGGGTGGCCGATGAAGGCCCCCTCACCAAGGAGTCAGCGATGTCGTCCAGGGTCGAGCAGTTCATGGGTCTCGTGAAGAGCCGGGATCCCGATCAGCCGGAGTTCCACCAGGCCGTCGAGGAGGTCGTGGAGTCCGTCATGCCGGTCCTGGACCGGCACCCCGAGCTCCGGGAGCCGAAGATCCTCGAGCGCATCGTGGAGCCCGAGCGGGTGCTCACCTTCCGGGTGCCCTGGGTCGATGACGCCGGCGAGGTCCAGGTCAACCGGGGCTACCGGGTGGAGTTCAACAGCGCCATCGGTCCCTACAAGGGCGGTCTGCGCTTCCACCCCTCCGTGAACCTGAGCATCCTCAAGTTCCTCGGCTTCGAGCAGATCTTCAAGAACGCGCTGACCACCCTGCCGATCGGGGGAGGCAAGGGCGGCAGCGACTTCGATCCCAAGGGTCGCTCGGACAACGAGGTCATGAGCTTCTGCCAGAGCTTCATGACCGAGCTCTTCCGGCACATCGGCGCCTACACCGACGTGCCCGCCGGTGACATCGGCGTCGGCGGCCGGGAGATCGGCTACCTCTTCGGTCAGTACAAGCGCCTCGCCAACCGGTTCGAAGGTGTGCTCACCGGCAAGGGCATCGGCTGGGGCGGCTCGCTCATCCGACCCGAGGCCACCGGCTATGGCACGGTCTTCTTCGTGCAGGAGATGCTGGTGTCGAAGGGTCTGAGCTTCGACGGCAAGACCTGCCTCGTCTCGGGCTCCGGCAACGTGGCCCAGTACGCCGCGGAGAAGGCGCTGGCGCTGGGGGCCAGGCCGATCTCCTTCTCGGACTCCAACGGCTTCATCGTCGACGAGGCCGGCATCGACACCGAGAAGCTCCAGTTCGTGATGCACCTCAAGAACCACCGCCGTGGCCGCATCCGCGAGTACGTCGACAAGTACCCCTCCGCGACCTTCGTCGAGCGGGACCCCAACGCCGACCACAACCCGCTCTGGGACATCAAGGCGGACATCGCCCTGCCCAGCGCCACCCAGAACGAGATCAACGCCAAGGACGCCGCGAACCTCGTGGCCAACGGCTGCCTGGCGGTCGGTGAGGGCGCCAACATGCCGTCCACGGCAGACGCGGTCCACACCTTCCTGGAGTCGGGCGTGCTCTTCGGCCCCGCCAAGGCGGCCAACGCAGGCGGCGTGGCGGTCTCGGCCCTCGAGATGAGCCAGAACAGCATGCGCCTCGAGTGGACCCGCGAGGAGGTCGAGGAGCGCCTGCGGAAGATCATGGTCAACATCCACGCCGCCGCGGCCGGTGCCGCCGAGGAGTTCGGGACCCCGGGCAACCTCGTCAACGGCGCCAACATCGCCGGCTTCCTCAAGGTGGCCAACGCGATGGCGGATCAGGGGGTGGTGTAGCCTCGGTCTTCTAGCACCGAGGAGGCACCTTGCGCGGCGGCCGGGACGAAGGCTTCGGCGGGTACCACACCCTGATGTGGCACCGCGTCGAGCGGGTGCTCCTGGTCGCCAGCCCCTACGACTGCTTCATCATGGAGGAGGACGGGCTCTTCGCCGACCGGCTCTACCGCGAGTACGTCGAGCTCGACCTCTCCCACCAGCCTCGCTTCAACCAGGTCTCCACCCCCGAGGAGGCCCTCGACCAGCTCAGCCGCCGGCGCCACGATCTCGTCCTGGTGACCGGCCACGGCGCCGGCATGTCGCCGACCGAGCTGGTCCAGGAGATCAAGCGCCGCCAGCCACGCCTGCCGGTGGTCATGCTGACCTACGACCGCGGCGTGGCCATGTCCTACGCGGAGCTGGGACCGCCAAGCGGGCTGGAGGGTGTCTTCCTCTGGACCGGGGATCCCCGGCTGCTGCTGGCCATCGTCAAGCTCGTGGAGGACCGGATCAACGTGACCCGGGACACGCGCAAGGGCGGAGTGCGGGTGATCGTGCTGGTGGAGGACAACCCGGCCTTCTACTCGGCCTACCTCCCGATCCTCTGGCTCGAAGTCCTGAACCAGACCCGCTCGCTGATGCGCGGCGTGATCAACGACTCCCACCGCCGCTACCGGGCGCGGGCCCGGCCCAAGGTGCTGCTGGCCCGCAACTACGAGGAAGCCAGCCAGCTCGTCCAGCGCTTCCGCGAGACCCTGCTGGGGGTCATCACCGACCTCTGCTTCCCCCGCGACGGACGCCTCGACAAGAACGCCGGCTTCACGCTCATCGAGCAGATCCGCCGGGACCATCCCGACGTCCCGATCCTCGTCCAGTCCTCGGAGGTGAGCGACCTCGCCGCCGCGACGGGCCGCGGCGTGGCCATCGCCGACAAGAACGACCCGGTCCTGCTCGCGGAGCTCCAGGAGTTCTTGCGCGACTACCTCGGCTTCGGCGCCTTCGTGTTCCGCCTGCCGAACGGCAACGCGGTCGACCGCGCCGAGAACATCGAGGAGATGCTGGAGGTCCTGGAGCGCGTGCCGGTGGACTCGATCAGCCACCACGGCCACCGCAACCACTTCTCCAACTGGCTGATGGCCCGCTGCGAATTCCCCCTCGCCATGCAGGTACGACCACGGCGGCTCACGGACTTCGGCACCGACGAGGAGGCGCGGTCCTTCCTGCTGCGCGTCTTCAGCGAATTCGTCGACGCCCGCCAGCGGGGGCAGGTGACGGACTTCGTGAGGGGCGGCAACCCTCTGCACCGCGACTTCTCCCGCATCGGCGGGGGCTCGATGGGGGGCAAGGCGCGCGGCATCGCCTTCGCAGCGGCGACCCTGGCCCGCCATCCGATCCACGAGCACTTCCCGGACGTGCGCCTCTTCGTTCCCCGCACCAAGGTGATCTGCTCCGACGCCTTCGAGGACTTCAGCAACCGGGACAACCTCTGGGAGCGGGCCCTCGAAGCCGAGTCCGACCGCGAGGTCCTGCGTCTCTTCCTCGAGCAGCCCCTCGACGACGAGCTGATGGCGGACCTGGAGTCGATCCTCACCGAAGTGCGCTACCCCCTGTCGGTGCGGTCCTCCAGCCTGTCGGAGGACTCCGCGTCGCAGCCCCTCGCCGGTCTCTTCCGCACCACCTTCCTGCCCAACTGCGCCCGCTCCGACCGGGCGCGCCTCGAGCAGCTCTCCAAGGCCGTGCGCTACGTCTACGCCTCGACCTTCCTCGAGGCGCCGCGAGCGCTGATGGACGCCGAGGGCATCCGCGTCGAAGCGGAGAAGATGGCGGTGGCCATCCAGCGCCTCGTCGGCTCCCGTCACGGCGAGCGCTTCTACTCGGACTTCGCCGGCGTGATCCAGTCCCGGGACTTCTACCCGCTGCGCAAGAACCGGCCCGAAGACGGCGTGGTCACCGTCGCCCTGGGCATGGGGCGCACCGTGGTCGAGGGCGGGAAGGCCCTGCGCTTCTGCCCCAAGCGGCCGCGGGTCCTGCCCCAGATGTCGAACCCGGAGCTCGCGCTCGCCTCCAGCCAGGTCGACTTCTGGGCCCTCGAGATGCGCCCCCGCTGGCACCCGGGGACCAACCTCAAGCGCTACGAGCTCTCCGTCGCCGAAGCGGACGGCACCCTGGAGGCCGTGGGAGCGACCTGCTCGCTGGCGGACGACCGGATCTACGACACCATCTACCGGCCGGGCATCCGCATCGTGAACTTCGCCCAGGTGCTCAAGTATGGCCGCCTCCCTCTGGCGCCCCTGGCCCTGGAGCTCCTCGACGTCTTCGAGCGGGGGCTCGGCACGGCGGTCGAGCTGGAGTTCGCCGTGGCCCTGGATGGCGTCAAGGACAAGCCGGAGCTGGCCATCCTCCAGGTTCGGCCCCAGGTGTCCAGCCGACCGATGGAGGACCTGGACATCGACGACCTCGGCGAGCACGAGGAGCTGGTGATGGCCGGACCGGCCATCGGCAACGGCGAGTGGCTCGGCATCCACGACGTGGTCTACGTCGACCCGGAGTCCTTCGACCCCTCCCGGACCCGGGAGATGGCGACGGCCATCGGCCGCTGCAACGCCGTCCTCCGCCGCGCCGAGCGGAACTACCTGCTCATGGGGCCCGGCCGCTTCGGCACCGGCGACCGCTGGCTGGGCATCCCGGTGACCTGGGACCAGGTCTCCGCCGTCAAGGTGGTGGTCGAGGTGTCCACGCCCCGGCGCCGCATCGACCCGTCGCAGGGCGCCCACTTCTTCCACAACGTGACCGCCCTGCACATCGGCTACTTCGCCATCGAGCTGGGACGATCGGAGCAGATCCTGGACCTCGACTGGCTGGCGGCCCAGCCGGCGGTCTTCGACGAGCAGGGCGTGCGCCACGTCCACCTCGAGCGGGCCCTGGTCGTGCGGGTCGATGGGCGACAGGGGCGGGGGATCGTGGTGCGCTAGGAGGGTGTGGGGCATTGTGGACCGGGCCGCAGGCGGGCGAAAGCCCGGAGCGCAGCGGAGGGACCGTACGGCATGGCGCCGCGACGTGGTTTCCGGTGCTTACGTGACGATGAAGCGTGCTGTAGCGGGACCGATCAGATCCGACCCGCTCGGTCGACAGTTCGGCCGTCAGCGGACAGCTATCGGCCAGGACGACCGGCCCGCTACGCCGAAACCGATCAGCCGGTGTCGTGGTCCGGGCTCCCCCATCGCCGCCCGCCCCCCGCTGTCCTCGGGGGGGACGCGGGCGAGGGCGAGGGCGAGGACGAGGGCGAGGACGAGGGCGAGAACGAGGACGAGCACGAGCACGGGTCTTGGATCCCGGACTGAGCCGGCCAGGCGGCCCGGTGGGAGATCCTCGACCCCAAGGACGAGCCTGGTCCGGTCCAGGGCCTCACAGAGACCTGCGAACGGCTGAACTGGACGCCTGGTCCGGTCCAGGGCCTCACAGAGACCTGTGACCGGCTGAACCGGACGCCT
>CAZCVP010000261.1:0-9392 GCA_964501915.1 uncultured Enterobacterales bacterium | reverse complement strand
GGCTCGACCTCGGGGGGGGGCTCGGGCGCCGCTGCGAGCTCGGGGGGGGGCTCGACCTCGGTGGCCGCAGCCTCCTCCTCGTCCTTCTTCTTCCGGGTCCGGCGACGACGACGCTTGGGCCTCTCCTCCTCGGCCGGCGCCGCCTCGGCGGCATCCTCGGTCGCCGCGACCTCGGGCTCCGGATCGGGCTCGTCGCTGGGCTGCGCCAGCTCCCAGGCCGCGAGGATCTCGACCTCCTTGGCCCGGGCCGCGTCGCCGAGCAGCAGCTCGGCCACCGGGCCCGACTGGGAGGCCAGGTCGACCCCGTCGGCGATCAGCGCCCGGATGAGCACGCTGTCCACCAGGCCCCTGAGCTTCGCCGGGTCGGCCTCGAGGAAGCAGGTGGCGGTGGCCGAGCGCACCGGCCCCCCGTCGCTGTGGAGGAAGGCGCCGGCCTTGTGCATCGCCATGACCACCCCGCGCAGCACCCGGCCCTTGAGCTCGGGGTGCTGCTTGCGGAGCTGCCGGGCGACGTCTTCGGCGACCCACTGGACCGTGGCCCGCCGCTTGCGACGCTCCCGGTCGGCCATGTGCTCGACCACCGTGGTGGCGACCTCGTTGCGCAGGTCCGGGGTCAGGGCCTCGTGGCCCTGCTTGCGCAGCCGCAGGTAGAGGTCCTTGAGGTCACCGGAGTAGCCGAAGGGCTCCTCCTCGGTCTCTTCCTCATCGGCGTCGACCAGGTCGACCCGGTAGCCACCGGCCTTCTGGTCCTTCTCCAGGGAGACGAGCCCCTCTTCCTGGCAGACCTTCAGGAAGCGCATGAAGGAGCTGTGGCCGAGGTCGGTCTCGGAGAAGGTGGGCTCCTTGCGCAGCATCGCCTGCTTGAGCCGCGAGCCGTGCACGCTGCCGCCCCCTTCGCGGCGGATGCCGTTGAGGGTGTCGACCAGCAGCTCCATCGAGTCCTCGAGGCTCAGCTCCTCCTTGGTGGAGGTGGGCTCGGCCTGCCTCTTGCGCCGGCGACCGGGCTTGCCGCTGGCCCGGCTGCGGGCGAGGGAGTCGTAGAACACGAACTCGTCACAGGCCTCGATGATCAGGCGACTGGTGCTGCGACGGGTCCCGCAGCCGATGACCCGCTTGTTGAGCTCCTTGAGCTTCATCACCAGCGGGGTGAAGTCCGAGTCACCGGAGATGATGACGTAGGTGTCGATGTAGTCCTTGGTGAAGGCCAGCTCCATGCAGTCGACCACCAGGGCCACGTCGGCCCGGTTCTTGTCGTTCATGCCGTGGGAGGTGAGCTCGAAGAGCTGCACCCCCTCCATGAGCAGGCCCTGCTTGAAGCGGGCAAAGCGTCCCCAGTCCGCGTAGGAGCGGGCCACGAGCACGCGCCCCTTCTCCTTGAAGCGGTCCATGACGAGGCTGACCTCGAAGCGGCCGAGGCCTTCCTTGGAAGCGCCTGCAGCGACGTTCTCGAAGTCGATCAGGACAGCGAGGTTGTTCTCCACGTGTTTCTTTCCGTCTGTGATGTGGGTGCGCCGTCGTGTCGAGGGTGTCCCGGCGCGTGCTCCCGAGACGGTTGCACCCCATCGGTGCGGTAGAGACTTCCTCGGGAGTCGAGCGCAGGGTAAGACCCGCGGATCGGGCGGTCAAGGCACACAGCAGCTAAAGACCTCGCGTCCCCAGGAGCTTCGATGCCCTTCAACCGCTTCGCCGGCGCCGCCCAGTACATCGCCGACCCCGATCTGTCCGCCGCGGTCGACGCCGCCGTCGCCCTGGAGCGACCGCTGCTGGTCAAGGGCGAGCCCGGGACCGGCAAGACCCGCCTGGCCGAGGCCGTCGCCGAGTCGCTGTCGATGCCCCTGGTGAGCTGGCACATCAAGTCCACCACCAAGGCCGTGGAAGGGCTCTACACCTACGACGTGGTCCAGCGCCTCAACGATGCCCGCTTCAGCGAGGGCGACGTCTCCGACATCCGCCGCTACATCCAGCTCGGCCCGATGGGAGAGGCCTTCGCCTCCGAGCAGCGGGTCGTGCTGCTCATCGACGAGGTCGACAAGGCCGACCTGGAGTTCCCCAACGACCTGCTCCGGGAGCTCGACGAGATGAGGTTCCTGATCCCGGAGCTGCGGGAGACCATCACCGCGCGGCACCGGCCCGTGGTGCTCATCACGTCGAACGCCGAGAAAGAACTCCCCGACGCCTTCCTGCGCCGCTGTGTCTTCCACTACCTGAACTTCCCCAGCCCGGACCGCATGCGGCAGATCGTCGCGGTGCACCTGCCCGGCCTGTCCCGGGACCTGGTCGACACGGCGCTCTCGCGCTTCTACGGCATCCGCAAGGACCCCTCGCTGCGCAAGCCGCCGTCGACCTCCGAGCTGCTGGACTGGCTGCTGGTGCTGTCCCGCGCCGGGGTGCCCACCAGCGCCATCGTCCGCGGCATCCCCTTCGTGGGAGTGCTCGTGAAGCAGGAACAGGACCTCGCTCACCTCGCCCGGGCCTGATGTTCACGACCCTGCTCTACACGCTGCGGGCCCAGGGCGTCGGGGCCGGGCTCAACGAGTGGCTGACCTTCCTCGGGGGGCTGCAGCAGGGCCTGGCCACCGACGTCGACGAGCTCTACCGCTTCGGGCGCTCGATCCTGGTCCACACCGAGGCCCACTACGACGCCTGGGACGTCGCCTTCGCCGCCTTCACCCAGGGCCTCGACGTGCGGTCCGACCTGCGCGCCGCCCTGGAGGAGTACCTGTTGGATCCGCTGGCCTACGACGCGGCCAGGGGCATCGGCGACCGGACCTTCGAGGACCTCGCCGAGCTGATGCGGGCCTTCGAGGAGATCCTCGAGCAGCAGTCGGAGCGCCACCGGGGCGGGAGCCGCTGGGTCGGCACCGGTGGGACCTCTCCCTGGGGCAGCGGAGGCCGGGCCGAGCAGGGCATCGCGCTGGGCCAGGGCGGGGGCAACCGCACCGGCATCCGCATCGCCGACTCCCGCAAGTGGCGCGACTACCGGCGGGATCGCACCCTGGCCGTGAGGGATCTCCAGGTCGCCCTGCGGGACCTGCGGCACCTCGTGCGAGAGGGACAGGAGGTCCTGGACATCGACGAGACCATCGACAGGAGCGCCAAGAGCGGCGGCGAGATCGAGCTGGTCTTCAGCCCCGAGCGCGCCAACCGCGTCAAGCTCGTGCTCCTGCTCGACTCGGGCGGGTCGATGATGCCCCACGCCGAGCTGGTGGACCGCCTCTTCACCGCCGCCCACGAGGTCCACGGCTCCAAGGGGTTCAAGACCTTCGAGGTCTGGCAGTTCCACAACTGCGTCTACCGCTGGCTCTACCGGGACTTCGCGACCTGGGAGCGGGTGCCGACCGCCGAGGTCCTCCGGGACCTGACCGCCCAGCACCGGCTGGTCTTCGTCGGCGATGCGTCGATGGCTCCCTGGGAGCTCTTCGCCAGCGCCGGGGGTGGCGCCAGCAGCGGCCTGGACCAGCTCCGTCGCTTCGCCGATCGCTGTCCCGCCCGGGTCTGGCTCAATCCGGACCCGGAGCGCTACTGGGACCACCCCACCGTCAACGCCATCCGCAAGCTCATCCCGATGCATCCGCTCACCCTCGACGGGCTGCGGGCGGCCGTGAGGCACCTCCGTGCGCCGATCTGATCTCACCTGGCTCCTCCCGCTCGCCCTCGTCGCCTGCGATCCGGTCGCCAGGGGCGACGCCGCCTGGGAGGAGTCGCGCCTCGAGGACGCCGTGGCGGCGTGGTCCGAGAGCGAGACCCTCGATGCCGCCCACCAGGGGCGCATGGCCCGGGCCCTGGTGAGGCTCGGACGCTACGACGACGCGGCGGTCTGGATCGACGGCCTGCCGGTCGCTGAGCGCACCGGCGACGGCCACCTGGCCGCTGGGCTGCTGCTGCTCTACCTCCACGACCTCCCCGCCGCGGCCGAGGCCTTCGGTGCCGGCCTGGAGACCGAGGCGCTGCCCGAGCTCGTGGTCAACCACTGCACGGCCCTGGCCCAGCTCGGCGACCCCGGCGCCAAGGGGGCCTGCCAGGCGGCGGTCGAGTCCCAGCCCGAAGATCCACGTCCCTTCCTCGGCCTGGCCACCGCGACCGCTCCAGACCTCTCCGAGGCCTCCCGCGAGGCCCTGGGCATGGCCATCGCCCGTCTCGGAGCGCGAGGCGACGCCACCCGGACCGCCCTCGCGCCCTGGATCTCCGGCCTCTGGCTGGCCCTCGGCGAAGCGGACGCCGCCTGCACCTGGGCGCTGGAGGCCGGCCTGGGCGACCTGGCGACCGCTCGGTCCTGCCTGAGCGCAGGCCGGCGGGCCGAGGCCCGTCCGATGCTCCAGGCGCTGAGCGAGGGGGAGGGGAGTCGCGTGCCGCTGCGTCTGCTCGTCCAGCTCGACCTGGACCTCGCCGAGCGGGCCCAGCCGGGTCCGGAGCGGGAGCGCGGCCTGGCCAGCCTCGAGCGCTGGGTGACGCGCCTGGAGGGCGGGATCGAAGCGGGCACGGATCCAGGCTGGGAGAACGACCTCGGCCGCCTGGCCTGGCTCCGCCAGCAGGCTCCGGTGGCCGAGGTCCACTGGACCCGAGCCCTCGAGCTGGCGCCGGACCAGGCGCCTCCGCGCCTCAACCTGGCCAAGGCGCTGGACCGACGCGGCCGCACCGAACAGGCCCGGGCCCTGCTGGAGGCCGCCGCCGGGGCCGGCACCGAGCCCCCCGGGCTGTACGCCGTCCAGCTCGCCCTGGTGGACCTGGAGCAGAAGGCCGGCGAGATCGCCGCGGCGCGGACACGGCTGGAGGGGGTCCACGCGGCCTGCAGCGAGGAGGCGCTGGCGAGCTGCGCGGCCCGGGCGGCGCTGCTGCTCTCCCGCATCGAGGCCCAGGCCGGCGAGCTGGACCGATCGCTCGGCCACCTGGAGCAGGCCCTGACCTACGGCGGGCCTGCCCTCGCGGCCGACGTGCGCCGCGACCCGGCGTTCGAGCCCCTGCGGGCGGATCTGCGCTTCCACGAGCTGCTGGGCGCCCCCTGATCCTTCGGTTTGTTGCCCGGCCGGGCACGGGGTAGGAGAGACCCGCCTGCCCCCCCGGCCGGCAAGCGATGTTGGGGCGTCGACAAGTTGGTAAGTCACCGGGTTTTGATCCCGGCATTCGCAGGTTCGAGTCCTGCCGCCCCAACCCACCCCGTACGCCCGCCATGCCCTTCCGACGACGCCTCCACAATCCGGAGACCAGCTCCATGTTCGGTGAGATCAGACTCTTCTGTGGCAACGCCAACCGGCCGCTCGCGACGGCGATCGCCCGTCACCTGGGCGGCACCCTCGGCAACAGCCGGGTCGGCCGCTTCTCCGACGGCGAGAGCAGGGTGGAGATCGACGAGAACGTGCGCGGTCGCGACGTCTTCCTGCTCCAGCCCACCTCCAGCCCGGCCAACGACAACCTGATGGAGCTGCTGATCCTGGCCGACGCGTGCAAGCGCTCCTCGGCGGGCCGGATCACGGCGGTGGTCCCGTACTACGGCTACGCCCGGCAGGACCGCAAGGCGGCCTCGCGAGCCCCGATCACGGCCAAGCTCATCGCCGACCTGCTCACGGCCGCCGGCATCGACCGGGTGCTCACCATCGATCTGCACGCCGGTCAGATCCAGGGCTTCTTCGACATCCCGGTCGACAACCTCTACGCGAGCAGGAGGCTCCTGCCGTATCTGCGGGAGAACCTGCCCAAGGACGACCTGGTCGTCGTCTCGCCCGACGCCGGCGGCACCGAGCGGGCGAGGGCCTATGCGCGGCGCCTCAAGGCCACCCTGGCCATCATCGACAAGCGGCGCGGTGCTCCCAACGAGTCGGAGGTGATGAACATCATCGGTGACGTCGAGGGGCGTCGTGCGGTGCTCGTGGACGACATGATCGACACCGCCGGCACGCTGACCAAGGCCGCTAAGGCGGTCAAGGACGCCGGGGCCAAGAGCGTGCGGGCCGTGGCGACCCACGCCGTGCTCTCCGGTCCGGCCGTCGAGCGGCTGGAGAAGAGCGTGATCGAGGAGATCGTGGTGACCGACACCATTCCCCTGGGCCCCGAGGCCCAGAAGCTGGACAAGATCAGCGTGGTCTCCATCGCCGACCTGCTGGGGGAGGCGATCCGCTCGATCCACCACGCCGACTCGGTGAGCCGACTCTTCCTGTAGGGTTTTCGACCCGACCCGGGCTGTGCCACCATGGGATCGTGGACAGCGCTCCTCCGATTCCCGACCCCCCCCTGCTCCTCTTCCTCGCCTCGTTCGAAGGCGCGGGGATCCCCGCCGAGGAGGTCGATGACCAGCAGATGGCCCGCTGGCGGGCGGCCGAGGCCGGCTACCAGTGCGCCGCCAACGCGGCGCGCTACCTCCAGGGGCGAGCCATCGCGGCGCGCCTCGAGCACATCGATCACGGGGACCGGCTGGAGTGGAAGGACCAGATCGGCGAGGCGCTGTCGCTGGCCCGTCGGTCTGTCGAGCTGCGGGTGCAGATCGCCACGGCGCTGGACGAGCTCCTGGAGGCCGCGGGCGGGCAGTCCGCTGCCCTGAGGAGGTCCCTGCTCGATCGACCCTGGCGGGAGGTGCTCGACGCCGTCAAGGCCGCGCTCGGGCAGGACGAGGAAGAGGAGTTGGAGGACGACTTGTCCCTGGAGCCGGAGCCGGCACCCGTCCCTGTGGAGGACCTCTCGGAGTCCCGCTGGACCGGGTGGAAGACCCAGCTCACCACCATCGAGGAGGAGACCTTCGACAGCCTCGATGACGTGGAGCAGTGGGTCCAGCTCCTCCAGGACGCCCTGGAGCGCGCCGAGGAGCGCCGGGAGGAGCTGGCCGACGAGGTCACGGAGGTGCCGCCCGAGGAGGAGCTGCGGGAGCGGGCCCGGCGGCGGCGACCGCGCCCGGGGTTCGTGGCGCCTCGTCCGCGCAGCTTCACCGTGAGCGTCATCGAGCCGGAGTGACAGCGGCGCTCCGGAGAGCGCGGAGCGGGACGCGGGAGTCGGAGCGGTGCCCCAGGGGCGGGTGCGGTCAGCGGAGGACGGCAGCGGCAGCGGAGGGCGGTCGCGGTAGGGGCAGCGCAGGAGCCGGGCGCCGCGGGAGCAGCGAGGGCGCGCAGAACTCGGGGGGTTCAGTCTCAACCCCCGGACTTCTGCGCGCCGGCACCCCCCTGGCGCACGAGGTGTCCGGGCGATGCCCGATGCCCGGCCGGGCACTCTCAGCCCGGGCAGTCGGACCCGGTCCGTCCCGCCGACCGTGACCGCGCCCCCCCGCAGCTTGGCGTTGGCCTCCATCGAGCCCGACGCCCCCTTGACGCCCCCCTCCCACCGCAGTAGAAGCCCCGCCCTCCAGCCCGCCGGGCCCTCTCGTGGCCCCGGAGTCCAGGGCGCGGCTGGCGGAGTCCGACCGGTTCCCGGTTGCGGCTCGACCCACGCACCCACCTCGGGCTGCTGGACTCCGCCCCAGAGGACCCGTCATGAACGCCATCACTCTGTCCGTGGACCCGCGCGGGGACTTCGGCAAGGGCGCGGCACGCAAGCTGCGGCGCGACGGTCGCATTCCCGCCCTGATCTACAGCAAGGGCCAGGAGCCGACCCACATCGCGGTCGATCCCCACGAGCTGTCCCACCTCTTCCAGAAGAGCGGCAACCCCAACACCCTGCTGAACCTCCAGGTCGGCGACGGTGAGGCTCACCTCTGCCTGCTCAAGAGCGCCCAGAAGCACCCGGTGAGCCGGGCGCTGGTGCACGTGGACTTCTACCGGGTCGATCCGGACCGCGAGGTCCGCGTCGAGGTGCCGGTCAGGCCCGTCGGCAAGTCCGAGGGCGAGCGGCTCGGCGGTCGGCTGCGCATCCTGCGGCACACCATGCCGTTCTGGTGCAAGCCGGCGGACATCCCCGCCGCCATCGAGATCGACGTCACGGACCTGGCGGTCGACGAGTTCCTCCGGTCCTCGCAGATCCCGGCCCCCGAGAAGACCCGGGCCGCCTTCGACACCGACTTCAACGTCATCGTCGTGATCGGCAAGCGGGCCGAGCTCGAGGAGGTCGAAGAGGACGAAGAGGGCGAGGGCGAGGGCGAAGGCGAAGAGACCGAAGAGGACGCCGAGTAGCTCCATGCCTCCTCGCATCGTCGTCGGACTGGGCAACCCCGGTCGCCGCTACGAGCAGACCCGGCACAACGTCGGGTTCCTCGTCGTGGACGAGCTGGCGAGGCGCTGGGACATCGACTGCTCGAAGAAGCAGCTCGGCTCCGAGGTCGGAAGCGGCCTGGTGCGCGACGTGAGGACCGTGCTGGCCAAGCCCCAGCAGTACATGAACCGCTCCGGTCACCCGGCGCGGTCGCTGGTGGGCTTCTACAAGTCCGAGGTCGAAGACGTGGTGGCCATCCACGACGAGGTCGACCTCCCCTTCGGCACCGTGCGTGTCAAGCGGGGCGGTGGGGCAGGGGGCCACAAGGGTCTCCGTAGCCTCGACCAGCACTTCACCAGCCGCGAGTACGCCCGTGTGCGCGTCGGCGTCTCCCGGCCCCCCGAGGGCTGGGACACCGCCGACTACGTGCTCGGCAAGTGGAACGCCGCCGAGCGCGACGACCTGGAGGTGCTCGTCGGACGCGCCGCCGACGCCGTCGAGCTCGTGCTCGCCGACGGCGTGCCCGCCGCGATGAACCGCTTCAATGTCCGACCGAAGAAGCCCCGGAAGCCCTCCGAGGCCGATCCGGAGACCGGGCCCGGCGATGGCGCCGGACCCGTGAGCTCCTTCTCCATTCCCACCATGCAGGCCGTCATGGCCGCAGGAGTCTGAAACAGTGGATTCCCTGATCTATGCCGTGCCCGTCGCTGGCCTCCTCGGGCTCGTCTTCGCGGCCTGGAAGGCAAGCTGGGTCGTCAAGCAGGACGCGGGGTCTGACGAGATGAAGGACATCTCGGAGCAGATCCACACCGGCGCGATGGCTTTTCTGGCCGCCGAGTACAAGGTGCTCGCCGGCTTCGTGTTCGTCGTCGCCATCCTGCTCGCGGCCGCCAACATGAGCGGTGAGAACCAGAGCCCGATCATCGCGGTGAGCTTCATCTGCGGCGCGGCCGCCTCGGCCCTGGCCGGCTTCTTCGGCATGAAGATCGCCACCCGGGCCAACGTGCGCACCACCCAGGCGGCCCGGACCGGCCTGTCCGAGGCCCTCGACGTCGCTTTCGGCGGCGGCTCGGTCATGGGCATGAGCGTGGTCGGCCTGGCCCTGATCGGCCTCGGCGGCCTCTTCCTCGGCTACCACAGCGCCTTCGAGGGCAACCTCGCCCTGGTGCTCAACGTCATCACCGGCTTCAGCATGGGCGCCTCCTCCATCGCGCTCTTCGCCCGCGTCGGTGGCGGCATCTACACCAAGGCCGCCGACGTCGGCGCCGACCTGGTCGGCAAGGTCG
>CAZCVP010000260.1:0-9407 GCA_964501915.1 uncultured Enterobacterales bacterium | reverse complement strand
ATCCAACCGAGCAGGCGTCATGAGACCGATCGAGTGTTGCCGGGCGGGCCCCTACCTCCCCGAGCAGGACGCGGCGTGGCTCCACCAGGCCGACTACGAGGTGAGCTTCCTCCCCTATGACTGGCACCTGAATGCCCGGTCCGACTGAGGCGACCATGATCACCCTGCTGACCTGCCTCGCCACAGCCCAAGCCGATCCCCCTGTCGACCGCGAGGTCTTGCTGAGTCGGGAGGGCGGCGGCGATCGCAGCGCCTTCGTCGTGGTGCTGGAGCCCGAGGGACCCGCCTGGCTCGTGGCCTCGGCCACGGACCTCGGCGCCGCACCCCCGATCCGCTTCGTCCAGTCGGGCACGGACGAGGCCGTGCTCAAGCTGAAGGAGACCGGTCCGGCGCAGGTCTCCGAGGCCTGCGCCCCGGGCGGTGACCCCGTGGCGACCGTCGGCGTCCATCGGCGCCTGGCCAAGGGGGCCCTGGAGCTGGCCCCGAGCGAACCGAGCCCGCTGGAGCACGTGTGGGTGGTCGCCGCGGCCGCCGACGGGACCTGGCTCCATCCGGCCACCGTCGAGCGCCTCGAGGGCCCCGTCCTCACCTACGTGCTGCAGCAGCCGGTGCCCTTGAGCGCCGCGGCAGGTGCCCCCGTGGTCGACGTCCTGGGCCGGGTCGTGGGGGTCCACGATCGGGTCCAGTCCACCGAAGAGGGGCGGCAGGTGGGCTCGGCCTGTACCCTGACCAGCCTCAGGTCAGTGCTACAACGGCCCTGAAAGGCACACCAGTTGACGGTCAAGAACATGTAAACTGGCTGTGGATCCCTGCCCAACCAGGAGCTCCCCATGTCGGACAAGCCCGTCGGTGCTGGCCTCGTCAGCGCACCGCCCTACGACCCCTCCTCCGAGCTCGACCCCTCCCTGGTGGAACCCGTCGTCCCCAGCGGCGACGACCTCCAGAACCTGGCCTACTTCCGTGAGCAGCACGCCCAGCAGACCTTCCGGGCCCGGGCCACGCTCATCGCCATCATCTTCATCATGCTCGCCGGCAACATGTGGCTGACCTGGCGGGCCAACACCGAGGTCATGTCCAACCTCGACCAGGCCCGGCTGGACCAGGCGGCCCTGTCCGAGACCATCGAGGTCCGCGTGACGGCGCTGGAGGCCGCCCTCAACCAGCTCTCGGCCCAGGTGCTGGCGGTGCAGGCCGACCAGCAGACGGCGGCGCCGGAGCCAGCGGGCGAGTAGCCCCGGGTAGCCCCGCCGAGTGTCGCCCTGGGCGACACTCGTGCTGGCGGGGGCGCTCAGCCTTCGGCGAGCAGGTCCCGCAGATCCGCCGCCGTCAGGCGCCCCAACAACGCAGCCTCGCCCACCACGGCCTCCGCCAGCGCCTTCTTCGCCTCCTGGAGGTCGGCGATGCGCTCCTCGACGGTGTCCTCGGCGATGAGCTTCACCGAGACCACGGGCTTGTCCTGCCCGATGCGATGCGCCCGGTCCGTGGCCTGGGCCTCGACGGCCGGGTTCCACCACGGATCGGTGTGGAAGACGTAGTCGGCCGCCGTGAGGTTGAGGCCCGTGCCGCCCGCCTTCAGCGACAGCAGGAAGACCGGCGGCCCGTCTTCGGCCTGGAAGCCGTCGACCACCGCCTGCCGGTCGCGCGTCGAGCCGTCGAGCCGCGTCCAGCGCATCCCACGGGCGGAGACGGCCTCTTCGATCCGGTCCAGGAAGGAGGTCCACTGGGAGAAGACCAGCGCCTTGTGGCCCCGCCCGGTGACCTCGTCCAGGGCCTCGACGAGCTGATCGAGCTTGGCGCTGTGGGCCGGGCGGTCCCCGGGCAACAACCCGGTGTGGCAGGCCGCCTGCCGCAGGCGCAGCAGGTGCTCCAGCACGTCGAGGGTCCGGTGACTCGCCAGGGCCTGCTGGACCACGGCGCGGCCCGACTCCCGCACCGCCGCGTAGATCGACCGCTGCTCCTCCCCCAGGGGAATGCGCAGGGTGATGTCGGTCCGCGGCGGCAGGTCCCGGGCGACCTCCTGCTTGAGCCGCCGCAGCACGAAGGGCCCGATGCGGCGCCGCAAGGAGGCCGCCGCGCGTCGATCCCCCCGCTCCAGGGGCAGGGCGTAGCGCTCGCGGAAGTCGGCCCGACCCCCCAGAAAACCCGGCATCAAGAAGTGGAGCTGGCTCCAGAGTTCCTCGAGCCGGTTCTCCACCGGGGTGCCGGTGAGGCAGAGACGGTGGGGCGCCTGCAGGCTCCGAGCTGCGCGGGCGGTCTGACTCTCGGGGTTCTTGATGGCCTGGGCCTCATCGAGCACGACGGCGCCCCACTCCGGCTCCAGCAGCTCGGGGTCCAGCCGCAACAGGGCGTAGGAGGTGATGGTGAACCGGGCCTCCGGATCCAGGGAGCGCCGCGGCCCGTGGAAGACGCACACGGACCGACCCGGCAGGAAGCGGTCGATCTCGGCGGCCCAGTTGCGCAGCACCGAGGTCGGCGCCACGACCAGGACGGGTCCCTCCACCCCGTCGGTGGCACACAGGGCCTGCAGGGTCTTTCCGAGGCCCATGTCGTCGGCGAGCACACCCCCGAGGCCGGCCCGCTGGAGCGTCTGGATCCAGGCGACGCCCTGGCCCTGGTAGGTCCGGAGGGTGGCGGTGAGGCCCTCGGGGAGCCGGGCCTCCGGGAGCCCCTCGTGGCCCTCGTCGATCAGCGCCTGCAGACCCTCGAGGGCGGCGGGGGGCGGGTGGTCCAGCGCCCGGGCCAGCTCGGCGGCCGGACCGACGGCGTGTCGGGGCACGGTCCCGTCGTCCTCCCCGGCGGCGACCAGGTCCGCCAGCAGCTCCCCGTGCTGCTCCAACAACCTCCGGGGCAGCGGCGCCCAGCCCCCGTCGAGCAGCGGCACCAGCGATCGCCCCTCCCGCCAGGCCTTCACGACGCGACCCGGGTCCGCCTCGCCGGTCAGGCGCACACCGCTACCCCCGGCGACCGCCTCCAGCCCCACCCGGGCGGGCTCCTTGCGCACCCGCCAGCGACCGGGATCCCCGCGGACCTCGCCCCGGAAGCGGGGCAGCCGATCCCGCACGAAGCGCACGGCGTCCTCGCCGTCGAAGTGCCAGCGCCGCCCGACCGGGATGAGCAGATCCCGGTCCACCCGCCGCCGCAGCTCGGCCTCGGCCCGCGGCTGGCGCACCACCACGTCGGTGCCCGTCCGCACGAGCCGCTCGCCCTCGACCCGCGCCAGCACCGGGTCCCCGTAGACCACCTGCGCCCGCACGCCCAGGCCCCGTTCGCCGACGTCCTGCAGCTCGACCACCGCCCGCGGGGGCACGTCGACCACCGCGCGCGGCAGGCGACCGGTCTTGACCTTCACGGTCAGCGTCTGCCTCAGCTTCGGCAGGATCTCCGAGACCAGCCGTCCCTCGTCCTCCCGCCCATAGGCCAGGCCCCGGGTGAGGGCCGCGCGGTGGTGGGACTCGAGCCCTCCATCGGAGGCGGGTCGCAGGGTCCGTCCCACACGCACGACCTGCCCGCGAAAGGTCTCCTCGACCTCGGCCGAGCGGTGCAGGCTCAGCCGGTAGCCCTCCCCGTCGTCGTGCAGCACGGCCACCGGGGGCACCGGCTCGGCACAGGGGGTGATCGGCTCCCCGTCCAGGGCCAACTCGGCGCCGCAGTGGGCCCAGGCGGCGAGCATGCGGCGCCAACCGACGGCGGGGAGGTTGCGATCGCCGAGCTGCAGGACCTGCTCGGCGACGAGATCGGCGTCACTGGCGTGGACGCCCTGGGCCTGCCGCACCGAGCCCTTCAGCGGCCTCACACCCGTCGTCGTGACCAGGTTGCGGGTCAGCACCAGCTCGCGGCCCTCCCGGCGGAGGTCGTAGCGGAGCCTGGGAGCGGCCACCGGCGCCTCGGGCAAGGTCTGGCCCCGCTTCTGGGCGTGCAGGGTGGCGATCAGGGCCGCGGCCGCGTGGGCGCACAGCTCCAGGCCGCAGTCACAACCCCAGTCGTCCTCGTCGGGCCACAGGTAGACCGTGAGCGCCGTGGGGCGCCCCTCGATGCGCACCGAGAGGCGCAGCTCGTCGTCGTCGACCCCGAGGCCACGGACCACGCCGGCGCGGGCGAGACGGGACCCAGCGCTCCAGGTGCGGTCCGACGCGCGCTCACGAAAGACCTCGACCAGCGGCTGGACGTCCACGGGTGCGGGTGTATGGACGCCAGCCGGGTAGCGCCACCCCCTCGACGTGGTACGGAGGAGGAGCGAGACCCTCTCCCCCGGCCTGGTGCGAACGGATGACCGACCCCCTGATGCTGCTGCTGGGAAGCCTGCTCTCCCTCACCGGATGCGAGACCTCGAGCTGCCTCGGCGGCGAAGAGGGC
This sequence comes from uncultured Enterobacterales bacterium, assembly GCA_964501915.1. GTDB lineage: Bacteria > Myxococcota_A > UBA796 > UBA796 > CAJQPC01 > CAYFPX01. Next base: position 5,054 of record CAZCVP010000260.1, on the reverse strand, counting down.
TGCACGGTCCCCCCACCCTGTCCCGACCTGGTCGCGCCGACCTGCGAGGGCGGCACCGCCCGGATCCGGGTCCTGGGCGCGGGCGACGACTTCCCCGGGGGCATGGACTCCCTGGCCTCCGTCGGTGATCTCGTGCTGAGCAACGACAAGGTCACAGCGGTCATCGACGCCCTGGACCACCCCCACTACATCGCCCCCACCGGCGGCACGCTGCTGGACCTGAGCACCAACGGCGACGACAACGACAGCCTCAGGGACGTCTTCCAGGTGGTGGGGCTCTTGCCCCACGAGGCCGCCAACTACACCCGCGTCGAGATCATCCAGGACGGCGACAACCGGGCCGTCCAGGTCGTCGGCACCCTCGACGGTCGCCCCGACACCACCATCGCCACCCGCTACGAGATCCGGCCCTGCGAGGAGGGCATCCGGGTGCGCACCGAGGTGCTGAACAGCGAGGTCGACCCCCAGCCCTGGTTCTTGGCCGACGCCTGGTACTACGGCGGCCGGGAGACCATCCCCTTCACCCCGACCGCCGGGACCGGCTGGGACCAGCCCGAGTGGGGCCTGACCACCGTCGCCGACGCGATGGTCGAAGCGCCCTACGCCGTGATCGCCGGCCACGCCGATCCCGCCGCCTCCTACGCCGTGCTCTCCTGCAACGACGAGCCCCTGGTCGGCTTCCACTCCACCGAGGTCTCGGGCATCGGCATCGAGCGCCGCATCCTGATGCCCCGGGACCACGCCGTCTTCGAGCGCTTCATCGCCGTCGGCGAGGGGGCCGCGGTCTCCGACGCCGCGGACATCGCCCTGGAGGTCCTGGAGCAGCTCGACGGGCAGACCTGGACCACCCTGAGCGGACAGCTCGAGGCCGACGGCGCCGTGGGCGCCTACGACGAGGGCCTGCGGGCCAGCGTGCTGGTCTCCGAGGGTGACCTCGCCACCGACATCGAGGATCGCATCCCCTGGACCGAGGCCCTGCCCGCCGCCGACGGCACCTTCACGGTCCGGGTGCCGACCGGTCGCAGCTACGTGCTCAGCGTGGAGGCCTTCGGGGAGACGGTCGCCGAAGAGGCGATCGACGTCGCCACCGCACCGGCGGACGCTGGCGTGATCGAGCTGCCCCCCGTGGGACGGCTGACCCTGAACGCCACCATCGACGCCGAAGAAGACCACGTCCTGGTGCTGTTCTACCCCTCCGACCCCGACACCCTGGAGGCCGAGCCGCGCACGGTCCACGGCCACTTCTGGGAGTGCGCTCCCCTGCTGGGCAACCCCAACGACGCCTCACCGGCCTGCAACCGGGCGCTGGTCAGCGGTCCCACCGAGGTGCTGGTGCCGCCGGGCACCTACGACCTCTACGCCACCGCGGGCCCGTTCACGACCCTGGGCCGTGTCCGCGACGTGGAGGTCCTCGGCGGCTCCGTCCAGGGCGTCCAGTTCGACCTGGAGACCCTGCCCGACCTGCAGCCCGAAGGCACGCTGGCCGGCGACTTCCACGTGCACGGCAGCGCCAGCTTCGACTCCAACCTGAGCGACCACGACCGGGTGCGAGCCTGGCTCGCCGCCCGCCTCGACGTCATCGCGATCACCGAGCACGACGTCAACTGGGACTACGCCCAGGCGATGAGCGACCTCGACGCCTACGACCGCATGGTCGCCATGCCGGGCACGGAGTCCACCGGCCACATCCTCTTCCAGCTCCGTGAGGACTACGGCTTCCCCCAGGTCGTCGGCCACTGGAACTTCTGGCCGATCCCCTTCGATCCGGACGCGCCCTACCGCGGAGCCGGCTGGGACGAGCTGGCCGAGCCGGGTCTGTTGATGGAGCGCCACAAGCAGGCGGGCTGGGACCCGGACTTCGGCGTGGCCCAGATGAACCACCCCTGGTACGAGGCCCAGTCGGGAAGGGACCTGGGCTGGGCGACAGCCCTCGGGGTGGACCTCACCCAGGACCTGCCCACCACCTACGACGGCACCGGCCAGTCCATCTTCCGGCGCACCCCGGAGGGCACCAACTTCTCCAACGCCGACTTCCACACCCAGGAGGTCATGAACGGCACGGACAACCACGTCTACCTGCACTACCGGACCCTCTGGTTCTACGAGATGGCCCAGGGTCTGGTGCGCGGGGGGACCGCCAACTCCGACTCCCACACCGTCGGCGGCAACATCATGGGGGTGCCCCGCACCCTGGTCTACACCGACACCACCGTCGAGGACTTCAACGAAGACCTCTTCAACTCCGCGGTGCGGGCCGGCAACATGGTCGGCACCAACGGGCCGGTCCTCGAGGTCTTGCTGGTCGACGGGGACGACACCTGGCTGCCCGGTGTCGACGCTCGCGAGGTCTCGGACGGCGCCGAGCTGCAGATCAGCGTGCGGGCCGCTCCCTGGGTGCCGGTGGACGAGGTCCGGGTGGTGGTCAACGGCGAGGTCGTGAAGACGATCACCGACCTCACCGAACCCTCCGACCCCTTCGGCACCGAGGGCCTCGACCGGCTGGAGACCACCGTGGCCCTCTCGGAGGTCCTCAGCGGTCCCGGCGACGTCTTCATCGTGGTCGAGGCCGGCAATCCCCTCGCCGACAACGCCGACCTGGACTGCGACGGCATGCCCGACACCGGAGACAACAACGCCGACGGCACCATCGACTGGCAGGACGTCGAGGACCTGGCGGAGGAGCCCGAGGACACCACCTGCCTGGAAGAGGTCGGCCCGCTGGTGGAGCCGGCCATTCCGACCGACCGCGACCACCCGCTCTACCAATTCGCCAAGGCCACCCCCGGTGGCACACCCAACGCCTTCACCAACCCCTTCGTGCTCGATCGGGACGGCGGCGGCTTCGAGGGGGTGAACCGATGATCGGCCTGTTGACCCTGCTCGCCGGCCCCGCCTGGGCCACTCCCTGCGAGATCGAAGACGGCATGCCCGTCGGCCCCGTCACCGCCGGTCTGCTCGAAGGTGACCTCGGCCGCGGACACCGCGCCTGCCCCCGCAGCGAGGCCGCCCTCGGCGGCGGCGGCATGGCGGTGGTCGACACCGCGAACTTCTACGGTCACCTCCAGGCCGCGCTGGTGCTCGACGGCAGCCTGCGCATCGCCGAGCACACGGAGATCTTCGCCGCGCTGGAGCTCTTCCGGTACGACCAGGTCATCGGGGCCATCCCGGCCACGGCTTCGGGCCTCGGTCACACCGCCTTCGGGCTGAGCCAGCTCCTGGTGATCCGGGACAACCTGGCGATCTCCTCGTCCGGCAAGATCGTGCTGCCCACCGCCAGCGGGCTGTACGACAACGCCTGGCCCTACGCCGCCGACGTCGGCCTGGCGGGCGCCTGGACACCCCACCAGCGCGTGCGCGTGCACGGCTACGCCAGCCTGCTGGGCTCGGTCGCCCTGTCGGATGGACCGGGACAGCCCCGGGGGGGCGTGCTGATGGGAGTCGGCGCCCAGGCCCGTGTCGCCCGCCCCTTCGCCATCGCCGGCGACCTCACCGCCGGCTTCGGCTACGAGGCCCCCGTCGACGTGATCGCCGCCGGCCTGGCGCTGCGCTTCGTGGTGAAGGGCGCCTATGGCATCGAGGTCGGCGCGACCGTGCCCCTGGCCGGACGCGAGCGGGCGCTGGCGACGGCTGATCTGCGGCTGAGCTGGAGGCGCTGACCCGCTTCACACAACTTCACGCTGCGGAGAAAGAGCAGACAGCCTCGGTGCCCATCCTGGTGTCGTGAGAGGGCGCTGATGCCCTCCACCACCCAGGAGAAGCACCATGAGCGACACCACCTCCCCCTCCGACAGCAACGACCGCTGCACCCGCGGCCGCCGGCGCCGCCTCGGCTTCCTCGGCGTGGCTGCCCTGATCGGCGCCGGTCTCTTCGCCGCCACGGCCATGGCCAGCGGACCGGGCGCCGGCTTCGGTCCCCCCTGGGCCCACGGGCCCTGCGCGGGTGACGTCACCGTGGAAGGCGTGGAGAAGCGGATGAACAAGTTCGCCGACTTCGTGCTCGACGACATCGACGCCACCGACGCGCAGAGGGCGGAGATCGAGGCCCTGATCAGCGCCACGGCGCCCGAGGTGGTGACCCACCGCACCGAAGGCCTGGCCCTGCGCGACGCCTTCGTCGAGCAGCTCTCCGCCGAGACCGTGGACGCCGAAGCCCTGGGCGAGCTCCGGGCCGAGGCGATGGTGCTCGTCGAGCGTGGCTCCAACGGCCACCTGGACACGCTGCTGGCGGTCTCCGAGATCCTCGACGCCGAGCAGCGCCAGCAGCTCGTGGAGAACTGGCAGGACTGGCACCGGTAGGATGGCGAGCATGGCGGACCGGGTCCTGATCCTCGACGACGACGATCGCCTGGCCGCCATGCTCGGGACCTACCTCGGCGAGAGAGGGCTGGTGGTCGACCACCGGCCCGACGTCGCCAGCGGCCTCGAAGCCCTGCGGCGGGGCCGCTACGACGCCCTGGTCCTGGACGTCATGCTGCCCGACGGCGACGGCTTCGACGTCTGCCGGACGGTCCGGGCCGAGTCCACGCTGCCGATCCTGATGCTCACCGCCCGGGGCGACGAGCTCGACCGCATCATCGGGCTGGAGCTGGGAGCCGACGACTACCTGCCCAAGCCCTTCAATCCCCGGGAGCTGCTGGCACGCCTGCGGGCGATCCTGCGGCGCGCCAGCCCCCAGGCCGTGGCGGACGTGCTGCGCTTCGGCTCCCTGGAGATCGATCGCGGGGCCCGCAGTGTGCGCCTGTCCGGAGAGGAGCGCCGCCTGACCTCCCACCAGTTCGAGCTACTGGTGGCCCTGGCCGAGCGAGCGGGCCGCGTGTTGAGTCGCGAGCAGCTCATGCAGGCGGTCCGCGGCGAGGACCTGGAGGCCTTCGATCGCAGCATCGACGTGCACATCTCCCGCATCCGGGCCGCCATCGAGGCCGACCCGCGACAGCCTCGGCGCATCCTGACGGTCCGGGGCGTCGGCTACGTCTTCGCCAGCGAGCAGGACTGAGCCGTGCATCCCTGTCGCTTCCGCCACATCCGCGCCCGGCTCTACCTCCAGTTAGGCGCCA
>CAZCVP010000259.1:0-9529 GCA_964501915.1 uncultured Enterobacterales bacterium | reverse complement strand
GGGGGGTCGAGGAGTTCGAGGAGCCCGTGGCCGAGGATCCGCCGCCGCCTGCGGGCCCGCGCCCCGCCCCGACCGGCTGCAAGGACCTCGTGGCGCTGGAGGCCCCGTCGATGATGGGCCAGCTCCCCGAAGGCCAGATCATGTGCCTGGAGGACCGCTTCGCGGGCGGCAACCAGACCACCAAGGACAAGATCTCCCGCGTCCTGCTGATGAACGCCGAGTCCTCCGGGGACACGACGGAGTGGGAGCGGCTCATGAAGCGGCACCTGAACTCCATCGACCGGTCCGACCCCAACCTCTGCTTCAAGTACGCCAAGCACCTCTCCAAGGGCGGCGTCTCCCGCGCCCACGGCGTGATCAAGTGGGCGGACTACGCTCTGGAGAACAAGAGCCGCTGGTCCGGGTCCACCTACACCTCCCGCGTCTACGCGCTCTACCAGCTCCGCGCCGAGGCGGCGGCTCGCATCTGGGAGCAGCGGACCAAGGACCTCGTCAACGCCAGCTCCAACCGCGACGAGCTCCAGGCCAAGGAGGAGGCCGCGCGCAGCCGGGCCAAGCAGTACGCCCGCGAGTGGCTCGACTTCGCCAAGGCCTCCGGCCAGGACATCAAGAAGCCCCGGGCTCTCTGCGTGTCGGCGGCTGGCTCCAAGAAGTTCTGCGAGACCAAGTGAAGCGGCCTGCTACCTCGCTGGGTGTCCTGGCCCTCGCGGTCGGCGCGGTGTGCGCGACGGCCTGTGAGGGGACCCAGGAGGAGATCCCGGCCGAGGCCGTCGAGGCCGCGGTGTCCGGGAGCTTGATCCGGTCCACCTGGATGGTCCAGGTCGCCGAGCCGGGCAAGCTGGACGCCCTCGCCGGACAGGCGGGGTGGCAGGCCTTCCACACCCGCAGCTACGGCCAGGCCCTCGCCGCCAGCGCGGACTGGGCCGGTGCGGGCCGGGTCCACGCCGAGGTCTCGGCGCTCTACCGCCAGGCCGCGCTGCTGGCCGCCCGGGCCATCGACGAGACCTACCGGGAGGACCAGCGCCGCGAAGGCGACCCGGTCGAGGTCACCTACCTGCTGGGCGTGGCTCGGGTGATCCTGGGGGACGTCGACGGCGCCAGGACGCACTTCGGTCAGGTCGGCAGCTCCACCGTGGCCGAGGTCATCGCCGCGGACACGGCCTGGTCGGCCCGGCTCGAGGGCGCCGCCGACTGTGTCGCCCTGGCGGGAGAGCTGGCGGTCTTCGAGCTGCCGGAGCCGGCAGCCGGCGTGCTGCCCGAGCCGCCCCCCGCGCCGCACTACGAGCTGCCGGAGACCGTCGGTGAGCGCAGGGTGCGCTCCGCCGATCCCACCGTCCTGCTGCAGCTCGCGGCCTGGCACGAAGCGGCGGCCATCGCCGCGATCGGCGAAGACCGGGCTGGCGCCCTGATCGACCCCTGGCGCCTGGCCTGCGAGCCGGCCCCGGCCGCCCGGGCCACACCGCCGGTGCTGGAGGACCTGTTCCTCAGCGGCTTCGCCTCGGCGGCCGACCTCACCTGGGCGGCGACCGGCGAGCCGCCTTCGTCCCGCGCCGACACCTCTCCCTACGCCTCCGTCCTGGCGCCGTGCCAGACCGTAGAGGACCGCTTCGACCCCACGTGCGCGGGCGACGCCGCTCGCAAGCTCCAGGACCAGGTCGAGGCGGCGATGGAGAAGGTCGCCGGAGGACCTTCCCCCAACCACCGGGCCATGGCGGCCTTCACCGAGGTCGGCGTCCTCCGGGCGGGTGTCCGGGTCGCCGACGCCCTCGGGGACCGTGAGGCGGCCGGACTGCTGCGGATCTCGGCCAAGGACCAGCCCGACGAAGGCGCCGCCGAGCCCGTCTTCCTGATGTCCCTGGCGGCCTGGGATGTTGGAAACCGAAACCCACTGCGGGCGCAGGAGCTGCTGCATGCGCAGGTGGCACGAGCCCCCGGACTCGACGCCGCTCGCTATGCTCTGGACTCCCTCCACCTGCGGGTCAGCCGGGACACCACGCCCGGCATGCCGATGCACTGAGGCGACGTGACGCACTCTCACCCCCTGCCGCCCCTCCCCGCCGCCCGCGTGACGGGCGAAGAGGCTATGGGAGAGCGGTTGGAGTCTGCCGCGCAGTCTCAGAGAGCAAGCTGAGGAGACCGATCACCTGATGCGACCCACACGACGGATGCAGCTCGCCATCGCAGGAGCCGCCGCGGCGGTCCTGTGCACCGGGGCCACGCTCGCCTTCTACGAGGAGAGCCTGCCGGCCTCGATGAACCCCTTCTACGCCCAGTCGATGGTGGACAACCGCGTCCACGAGCTGGTGCTCGATCGCCTCTACTACCACTCCCCGATCACCAACGAGCTGACCAGCTCGGTGGTCAACCAGTGGGAGCTGGCCGAGGGCGGCAAGGCCGTGCGGCTGACCCTGAAGAAGGGCATCCGCTGGCACGACGGCGAGTCGTTCGGCGCCAAGGACGTCTGCTTCACCGTGGCCGCGATGCTCGACGAGGGGACCTCCAGTCCCATCGCCCAGAAGCAGCGGGCCGTGTTCGCCGGCTGCGAGATCGAGCGGGACCTCGTGGCGCTGGTGCGCTTCGTGAAGATCTTCCACAACCCGCGTGAGCGCCTGGGCTTCCAGGTCCTCCCAGAGCACGCCTTCGAAGGCGCGACGGCGATCCCGCCGGACCACCCCTACAACACCCGGCCCATCGGCACCGGGCCGATGAAGGGGTCCATGGGGCGCCGTGGCGTGGCCTTCGAGAAGGTCGGCAACGCCCACCACACCGCCGAGATCGACAAGATGATCCTGCAGGAGGCCCAGGACCCGCTGGTGCAGGTCCGGACCCTGCAGAACAACGGGGTCCAGGGCATCATCGCCGTGCCGCCTCCGTACCGGCCCGAAGTCGCGGCGTCGGACGAGCTGGCGCTCAAGTCCTACGACCTGCGCTCCTGGTGGTTCGTCGCCGTCAACACCGACAAGGCCTACCTCGCCGACAAGCGCGTCCGTCAGGCCCTGAACCTGCTCATCGACCGCAACGAGCTGCGTCAGCTCTCGATCGGCGTCGGCCCGGAGGAGCAGAACCCACCCTGCGAGTTCATCTCCGGTCCCTTCGTGCAGTCGAGCCCCTACTACAACCGGGCTGTCGAGGTCTCCCCGACCTCGGATCGCGACGCAGCCTGGGCGCTGCTCGAGTCCGCGGGGCTGAAGCAGGTCGGCGGACGCTGGCAGCACAAGGGCGAGCCGATCACCCTGCGCATCGGCATCAAGGCTCCGCTGGAGATCGAGGCCCCCGACCTGCTCTCCCAGATCGGCAACCAGCTCAGCGCCGGCGGCTTCGACCGCCAGGAGTTCAAGATCTCCGTCGACGAGTGGAACACCAAGGTCCTCACCGGGCAGGCTGGGGACTTCGACCTGCTGGTCGGCAAGTGGTCATTTGGCCTCGTCGAGGACGTGAACCCGCTCTTCCACAGCCGCGCCGGCGAGCAGGGCAACCTGAACATCTTCAACTACGCCGCCAAGGGCGTGGACGGGCTGCTCGGCGAGTACGACAGTGCCCGCACCGACACACAGGCCCAGGACGCCTACCACAAGCTCCACGAGCTGCTGTCCAAGGAGCTGCCCTACCTCTTCCTCTGGAAGCTCGACACCAAGAGCGCCTGGCGGACCGAGGTGCGCAGCAACACGATCACCCCGTACTACTACTGGACCGTCTTCGACGCCTGGAAGTACGCGCCCTGATCCGCCGTCAGAGCTGAGGTGCTCCTGTGAGTTCTCCGTGGCTGCGACCCGGTGTGCGGCTGGGGGCGGCCCTGGTGCTGCCGCTGGTCGTGCCGGGCATGATCACGGCGCTGATCTGGGCGTTGCCTGGGGACCCGGCGTCGATCATCTGTCCGCCGGAGATCTGTAGCGGGACCGAGGCCCTGGCCGAGCGCTGGAACCTCGACAAGGGACCGTGGCACTTCTTCAGTAGCTGGCTGGCGGGGGCGGTCGACGGGGACTTCGGCAATAGCTGGCGGCTCCAGCAGGGGGTCCCGGTCGCCGAGCTGCTCTGGGAGTCGATCCCCAACACCGCCCTCTTGGTGAGCCTGGGCCTGGTGCTGCTGGTGCTCGGGGCCACCGGGGCCGCCACCCGCTGGCTGCCCAAGCAGCTCGACCCGGTGCTGCAGGCCATCGGCCTGGTGCCGGCCGTGGTGATGGCGATGTGCGCGGCGGCGGCCCTGACCGTCTTCTACGGCGTCGAGCAGTACAGCGACGAGGCCAGCCTGGTGCGGCTGTTGCTCGGAGCCGTCGCGCTCGGGCTCGCCGACGCCGCCCTGTCGGGCACCGTCTCCGGTGTGCGCGGCCTGATGGAGTCCGAGCGACGCCAGCGCTATGCCCAGATGGCCATCCTGCGCGGCGAGCGCGTGCTCACCAACGCCCTTCCCAACACCCTGCCGGCCCTCGCTGGCCAGATGCGGGCCCGCACCCTGCACCTGCTCAGCGGCGCCGTCGTGGTCGAGGTCGTGCTCCAGATCGACGGCCTGGGGGACCTGCTCTGGGGGGGCACCCTGGCCCAGGACTTCGGCGTCGTGCTGGCTGCGAGCTGGGGCTTCGCGGTGCTGAGCGCGGTGCTCCTGTTGGCCCAGGCCCTCGTCGAGATCGGCACCGAGCTGCACGTGCGGCGAGCGCCGAAGGTGGCGATCGCATGAAGGGTCGGCTGGTCCCGGGACTGATCGCTGCGGCGGGCCTCGCGGTGCTGCTCGTGCCGGGGCTCTTCGCGCCGGAGCACCTCTCGGAGCCCGATCTCGCCAACGCCTTCGCCGGGCCCCTCCAGGTGCCGCCTTTTGGCGCCGACCAGCGGGGCCGCCCCCTGCTGGAGTACGCCCTCCAGGGTGGACGCGTCGTCGCCCTGCCGTCGCTGATCGCCGGCATCGTCGTGCTGCTGCTGAGCACGGTCGGTGGGCTGATCGCCTGCGCCGGCGGGAGGCACCTCCAGACCATCGTCCAGGCCATCTCCGAGATCCTCGGCGCCCTGCCGCGGCTGGTCGTCATCCTGGTGGTCGCCCTCCTGCTTCCGCGGGACGGCCGGGTCCTGCTGCCGATCGCCGTGACCTGGGCGCTGCTCAGCGCGCCGGGGGCCATCGACGAGGCCTCGTCGGTGGCGGCTCGCCTCGGCGGCACCCGCTTCGTCGAGGCCCTGCGGGCCCACGGCTTCTCCCGGACCCGCATCTTCCTGGTCCACGTGGTGCTCCTGAACCTTCGCCCGGTCGTGGTGCGGCAGGGGGTGGAGACCTTCATGCAGGTGGTCTTCCTGGAGATCGCGCTCAGCTACCTCGCCGTCATCTCCAACCAGTCCTCGTTCACCCACAGCGACTCCGTGCACTCCTGGGCCAACCTGCTGGACCTCGGCTACAAGGTCGTGCTCAACCTCGACTCGGGCCACGCCCTCGTGCTGGGCCTCGGCCTCGTCGCCCTGGTGGCGGTCACGGCCGTGGCGGTCTCCTACGCGGTGAGGGCCCGATGAGTGCTCACCTGGTCGAGCTGCGTGGTCTCACCATCCGCACGCCCAAGCGCAACCTCGTCGAGGGCATCGACCTGGACTGCTACGAGGGCAAGGTGCTCGCGCTGATGGGCCCCTCGGGCTCGGGCAAGAGCCTCACCGCCCGGGCCGTGATGGGCTGCCTGGACGTCGACCCGGGGCTGTCGGCGGGTACTCTGCGCTACCCGGCGCTGGGCGACCAGGACTGGTACGAGGACGTGCGCGGCCAGGGCATGAAGGCCCAGCAACGCCTGCTCAAGGCCTCGGCGACCCTGCGTGGCTCCTACTTCACCTATGCGCCCCAGGCGGCGTCCTCGGCCCTGAACCCCGGGCGCACCCTCGGTCGGCAGCTCGCCCTGGCGATCGCCCGGCGCAAGACCCCGCCCGAGGACCTCGGCGCCGCCATCCGGGACCTGCTCCGCGAAGTCGGCCTCGCACCTCGCGACGCGGCGCTGCTACCCGGCGAGATGTCCGGCGGCATGTGCCAGCGGGCAGCGCTCGCCATCGCCGTGGCGCCGCTGCCGCGCCTGGTCATCGCCGACGAGCCGGAGACCGGGCTGGACCCGGTGCTCACCCGAGGGGTGATCGAGCTGATGGTCGACGTCTGCCGGGACCACAGGTGTGGCCTGATGCTCATCTCCCACCACCAGGCCACCGTCGACAAGATCGCCGACGAAGTGGTGCACCTGCCGGGCGTGGAGGTGGCGCCTTGATCGTCACCGCGACGGCTGTGGTGAAGGACTTCGTCCAGGGCGGGCCCTTCCCCTGGTCCGACTCCACCACGATCCACGCCCTGCAGGGCGTCGACCTGACCGTCGCCCCGGGCGAGGTGGTGGCCCTGGTCGGTCAGTCCGGCTCCGGCAAGACCACCCTCGCACGCATCGTGCTCGGCCTCGAGGAGCCCAGCTCCGGCGCCATCCACCTCGAGGAGCTCCGGTGGGACGGCCTCGCGGAGAAGGAGCGCCACCCGCACCGCGCCCGCTACCAGTACGTGCCCCAGGACCCGATGGCGGCGCTGGACCCCCAGCAGACCGCCCTGGAGCACGTCGCCGAGACCGTGCGCGTGCTCGGGCGCCTGGCGCGGGCCGACGCCCTGCGGGAGGCGAAGGCGATGCTGGAGCGCCTCGGGCTGGCCGAGCGCTTCCACGCCCTGCCGCGCGAGATGTCCGGCGGGGAGCAGCGGAGGGTCACCCTGGCGAGGGTGCTGGCCCTCACGCCGCGCCTCGTGGTGGCCGACGAACCGACCTCCGGACTGGAGCCGGACCGCCGCGCAGCAGTGCTCGAAGCCCTGATCGGCAATCTCCCCCCCGAAGCCGGGTGTATCCTCGTGACGCATGACATGTCCGCAGCACGCCGGTGGGCCCACCGGGTGCTGGTCATGTTGGATGGGCGGGTGATCGAGGAGCTGGACTTGCGCGTGAGCGACCCGTTGCACCCCTATGCCCAGGTGCTCTTCGATCCCTGGGGCCATCCCGCACCCGAGGCCGCGCTGGCGAGCCGGGGGTGTCCGTTTCGAGAAGACTGCCCGCTCCCGGATCAGGACTTGGTGAAGACCTGCTCCTCCATGGTTCCGTCGCTCCTCCCCCCGATAGGGAAGGAGTCGGGCCACCGCGTGGCGTGCCACCACCACACAGAAGGTGAAGCATGAGGTTGTCGACGCTTGTGTGTCTGTCCCTGGCCGTGGGTCTGGCGGCTGCCGTTCCGGTCGTCGCCGAAGCCGGCCAGGTCGAGGAAGCCGAGTACCAGCGCCTGCGCGAGGACATGCGTCGCATGGCGTCGCGCAACGCCTGGCCGGGTGTGGAGGCCAAGTTCCAGGAGATGCTCGCGCTCCAGGCGCGCGGTCAGCAGATCGCCGCCGAGGAGTGGCTGCTCGGTGCCCAGGCCGCCCGCGCCATCGGGCTGATGGCCGAGTCCCGAGACCGTCTCGCCCGGGCGGTCAAGCTCCAGCCCAGCCCCGAGACCATCGCCCTGCTCGAGGAGATCGACAGCACCTTCGGCTACGTCGACCTGGTGGTCGAGGCCGGTGCCGAGGCCGAGCTCAAGCCCGCCGCGATGCCCTTCGTGCCGGACCAGCGCAAGGCCATCGAGGTCGGTCGCAGCCAGGTCGCCGAGGTCGGGGCCTTCAAGGGCATGCTGCCCAAGGGGGCCTATTCGCTCGGTGAGGAGCAATTCGTGGTCGAGCCGGGTTCTGAGGAGCCGGTGAAGATCCTGATCGCCGCGCCCGTCTCGGAGCGCAAGCAGAAGATGCAGAGCTTCTCGTTCACCTACGTCGGTCCCCGGGTCGACGTCGGCCCCGGCTACACGCGGGGTGGCGACCCGGACCTCAGCGACGCGCCGGGTGCCTTCGGCGGCTTCGGCGCCCGCCTGGGTGTCGGTGTCGAGGTGGGCATCGGCGAGAGCCTCGGTGCCTACGCCGAGGTCGGCTACCAGGGCCTGCGGTCCAAGGTGGACCTCTACGAGGAGGAGCTCGAGGCCCTCGGGTACTACCCGGGCAACTACCTGCGCCTCGGCTGGTTCTCGATTGGTCCGACCTACCGGATGGGCGACATCTGGGCCAGCGCCGGCCTGACCGTCGGCGCCGGGGTGGCCCAGTCCGTCAGCAGCGACGCCGACACCACGGGCAACCTGCTCTGGAACACGGCGGGTCCCCTGATGACGGTCGGTGCCCAGGGCTCCGTCAGCTACGGCGTCTACGACGTCGGCTCGTCGCTCACCCTCGCGGTGAGCCTGCTCGCGGGCTTCCAGCACGACAGCCAGCGGGCCTACCCCTGGGCGAACTTCGCGGTCACCCTGGCGCCGAAGGGCCCCAAGGGCGAGAGGAGTACTCCATGATCGGCCTGTTCGTGGTCGCAGCGGCGCTGAGCACTGGCGCGGATGCGGCTGAGGTCTCCACCGCCGACACCGGACACGTGCAGAACGCGCGCTGGTCCAAGGACGGCAAGTGGCTGGCCTTCGAGATGAACAACCTCTCGAACACCGTCGAGCTCTGGCTCGCTCGGGTGCAGGGAGGGGTGCCGGGCCAGCCGCGCCAGGTGAAGATCCCCGGGACCTCGGCGGCTTTTGGCGCCGGCGGGACCTTCGCCGGCTCGCCGGTGTGGTCGGGCGCGCCGAACACGATGGTGATCTTCGAGGGCAGCAACCCCGGCGGCACCATGCGGCTCTACTACGCGAGCCCGGAGTCCGGAGCCCCCAACGAGTTCATCTCCGTCGCCCAGGTCCGCGGCAACCTCTCCAGTCCCGCCATCTCGGGCTCGGGGCAGCACTTCGCCTTCGTGTCCGACTCCACCGGGCGGGGGGACATCTACTTCTGGGACCTGGCGGCCGGGGAGCCCAAGGTCATCTTCACCACCAACGAGTCCGAGCACGCCCCCACGTTCACCGAGGACGGCAGCACGCTGGTCTTCTCCCGCAAGAACAACGGCACCGAGGACCTCTACCGGTGGGAGGGTGGCAACACCACGCCGCCGCTCAAGGGCGGCGCGGGGGACCAGACCCGACCGGTCATCGTCGGGGACAAGGTGGTCTACTTCACCTCCGAGCGCGGCGACGGCACCTGGGACATCGCGGTCGTCCCGCTGACCGGCGGCTCGCGGACCATCATCGCCCGCGACGTCAAGCTGCCGGCCCGCGCCGCCCCCGCCGTCACGCCCGACGGCCGGGCTGTGGCCTACGTCTCGGCCGACAACGAGAAGGCCGACGACGTGCGCTTCGTCGGCCTGGATGGCTCGGCCAAGGTCACCATCCCCACCGGCCTCTGGGCCTGTGGTGAGCCTTCGATGGCGTTGATCGACGGGCGGCTGATGCTGGCCTTCACCGCGCTGCCCAACGAAGGTGCGGACTGGCGGAGGCTTCACATCGTCGACATCACGGGTAAGATCTAGCGAGGGTGAGCGACCGTGCTCACCCCGGCCGGCCGATCCTGGCCCGGAGGACGCCAGTGCCCACCCGGGAGGGCTCCGGGCCGAGGGGCGACGGACGATGGTCCCCACCTTGAGACTGAAGGTCGGGAGCATCGTCCGCTGGGGGG
>CAZCVP010000258.1:0-9629 GCA_964501915.1 uncultured Enterobacterales bacterium | reverse complement strand
GACACCGACACCGACACCGACACCGACACCGACACCGACACCGACACCGACACCGTGATCGACGAAGACGAAGACGGCGTGCCGGCCGAGGAGGACTGCGACGACACCGACCCGGAGATCGGCCGTGAGTCCACCTTCTACGTGGACGGGGACCAGGACGGCTACGGAGACGAGGACAAGAGCGTGGAGGCCTGCACGGCACCGAGCGGGACCACGTCGGACAGCAGTGACTGCGACGACGCCGACGGCACCATCCATCCCGGCGCCACCGAGGTCTGCGACGGCGTGGACAACGACTGCGACGGCGACCTGGACGACAAGGACTCCAGCGCCGTCGGCGTGCCGACCTGGTACGAGGACCGCGACGAGGACGGCTTCGGCAACACCGACGACACCGGGTACCGGGCCTGCGAGGCGCCCTCCGGCTACGTCTCCGACAACACCGACTGCGACGACAAGGACCCGGGCGTCAACCCGGCCGAGCCGGAGGTCTGCGACGGCGGCATCGACAACGACTGCAACGGGACGGCCGACGACGACGACACCGGGGTCACCGATCCGTCGACCTGGTACCTCGACTACGACCACGACGGCTACGGCACCTCCAGCACGACCTGGGACTCGTGCGAGGCCCCCTCCGGCTACGTGGACAACGCCGACGACTGCGACGACGAGGACAGCAGCATCGGCAAGACCTGCACCAGCTACGACGGCACCTACACCGGCACCATCGACATCGACTTCACCGAGACCACCACCGGCATCGGCGACACCTGCACCGGCAGCATGGAGGTCGACGTGGTGGAGGCCGACTCCCCGCAGATCGTCGGGCTCGGCGACTGCGTCTTCTCGGGCATCGGCGCGGCCCTGATCGGGACCCTGACCATCTCGCTCGAGGGCGACCACGACGCCGACCCCTACTGCTCGGGCGACGTCGACATCACCATCGGCACCGTGCCCTGGGACGGGGAGTTCGTGAGCGGCACCACCCTGGAGGCCGAGGCCACCGGCACCATCACGTACACGGGCTTCACCTTCGACTACGCGGGCGACTTCTCGGTCTCCAGGTAGCCCGCGCGATCGCTACCTGGCGTCGAACCGAGGGGTCCGCCGCGTGAGCCGCGCGGTGCGATCGGTGGCCACCAGCATGCCGTGGGCCCCGCGCGAGATGCCCGCGGCGTTGGCTTCGTCGGTGTCGATGTGCATCTCCAGCTTGTAGCTGGACTTCACGCGCACCATCACGTCGCCGAAGGTGAGGTCCCGGCCCTCGCTGTCCACCACCACCTCGACCACGTCGCGGTCCTGGACGCCGAAGTGCTCCGCGTCCTCGGGGGTCATGTGGATGTGGCGCCAGGCACAGAGGACACCCTCGCTCACGGTCACCCGACCGGCGGGGCCCACCAGCGTGCAGCCCGGCGTGTTGCGGGTGTCCCCGGAGGGGCGCACCGGGGCATCCAGGCCGAGGTGGAACTCGTCGGTGGTGCTGACCTCGACCTGCAGGGCCGAGCGCACGGGTCCGAGCACGCGCAGGTCCAGGCTCCGCTTGGGCCCGATGACGGTCACGACCTCCTCGCAGGCGAACTGGCCGGGCTGGGTGAGCGGGTTGCGCGGCGTGAGCTGGCGCCCCTCTCCGAAGAGCTGCTCGACGAGCGCCTGGGTGAGGTGGATGTGGCGAGCGCTCACCGACAGGGGGATGGTCCGCTGGCCCGACACCTGGCTGCACTGCGCGGCGACCTGGCGAGCCTGGACCGCGATCTCGAGCTCCTCGTCCGTGGCGACGGCGAGCAGCTTGACCCGGCTGTGGCGTGTGCTCAGACAGGCCACCGGCTCGCTGGCGCCGGCCCGCGCCTGCCGGTTGGCGTCTTCGTCCAGCCGAGCCCCGAGGAACTCCAGGCGCTGGCAGATCCGGTGCCGCACCAGGGCGCTGTTCTGGCCGATGCCACCGGTGAACACGATCGCGTCGACGCCGCCCATCACGGCGGCGTAGGCCCCGACGTACTTCCTCGCCCGGTGACAGAAGACCTGGATCGCGAGCCGGGCCCTGGCATCGCCGTCACCGGCCCGCGTCTCGATGTCGCGCAGGTCGTTGCCGCAGCCGCTCAGACCGGCGAGGCCGCTCTTCCGGTTCAGCAGGTCGTCGACCTCGTCGAGGGTGCGCCCGTCCCGGAGGAGCTGGAGCACCACGCCCGGGTCGAGATCGCCACACCGGGTGCCCATCACGAGCCCTTCGAGAGGGGTCAGGCCCATCGAGGTCTCGATCGACCGCCCGTACTCCACGGCGGCCGCGCTGCAGCCGTTGCCGAGGTGGAGCGTCACGATGCGGAGCTCACGCAGGTCCTCGCCCAGCCACTCGGCGGCCCGGCGGGCGACGAAGGCGTGGCTGGTGCCGTGGAAGCCGTAGCGCCGCAGCCCACTGGACTCGGCGAGGTCCGCGTCGAGGGCATAGGCCCGTGCGCGGCGAGGCAGGGTGGCGTGGAAGGCGGTGTCGAACACCGCCACGTGGGGCAGGTCCGGCAGCAGGCGCCGGGCTGCACGGATGCCGGCGAGGTTCGGGGGGTTGTGAAGGGGCGCCAACACGCCCAGGGCTTCGATGGCCTCCTCGACACCCGCGTCCACCAGCGTCGGCTCGACGAAGCGCTCGCCGCCGTGCACCACGCGGTGGCCCACTGCCGACAGCGCCGTCCCGGCCGGCAGCGCACCGATCAGGCGGGGCAGGAGCGCGGCCAGCGCGGCGGCATGGTCCGACACCGTCGGCTCGGGCTCCCCGTCCCCGTCCCCGAAGCGGGCCGTGGCCTGGGGGGTTCCGAGCCGCTGGACCCGCACGGAGACCACCCGGGTCCCGTCCCGGGCGTCGACCACATCGGCCTTGATCGAGGAACTGCCGCTGTTGACCACGAGCACGAGCACGAAGACCCCTCCTGTCACACGCGCCTCCCCGTATCCGGGATAGGTCGAGGCCGTGTTCGCGGATGTCGGCCGACGCCGTCCCACCTTCACGCAGTGGACGCGCGCCGTGGCGCGGCTGGCCCTGCTGTGTGGGCTCCTCCTGGTGTCCTTCCTGCTGTGGATCGCCACCTCCACCTGGCCCTGGACCTTCGCGGCCGAGCGCCTCTTCTCCGCCCTGCCCGGCGAGGCCTCCGTCGGGACGATCGACTGGACCGGCCCCGGAGACCCCTTCGATCCGGACACCTGGGAGGTGTCCCTGGAACAGGTGCGCTGGGTCCCCGATGACCCCGCCCGCCCGCGCTTCACCCTCGACCGTGTCGTCGTGGGGCTGCCCGACCTCGCCGGGTTCCGCGAGACCCGGACGCTGAGGGTGCCCTGGGCCCGGGTCGTGGGCCTGCGCCTGGTCTTTCCGACCCAGCGACCGCCGGCCCCCTGGGAGCCGAGCGACGACCCCACGCGGGTCCTGATCGACCGGGTCCAGGTCTGGGACGCCCGGGTGGAGGTCGCGGAGGACGCACCGCTGCCGGGGGTGCTGGCGGTCGGGGCCTACGCCGACCTGGAGGCCGTGAGCTTCGTGCCCGGGACCCGGGAGCTGACGGGCCGTGGCTCCGCTCAGGTCGCCCGTGTCCAGTATGGCCGCCTGCCGCTGACGGACGTGGTCGTCGGGAGCATGGTGGCCGACGAACGCGGTGTGGTGCTCGACGAGGCCACCTACCGCCTCACCGGCGGCAAGGGCGACGTGAGGCTGGGCTTCGTCGGGCTCCTGAAGCGCAGGGCCGACCTGGACCTCACCGGCAACGTGGCGGGCATCCGGATCCAGGACATCATCGCCGCCACCTCCGACCAGCGCTCTCCGGTCCGCGGCCTGCTGTCGGCCGAGGCCGCCTACCAGGCCCCGGGTGACGTGCCTCGCGGCAGCTCGGTGTTGCGTGCCGACGTGCGCATGCCGGTGCTGCGCATCCCCCTGGACTTCGACCCACGGGAGCTGGGGCCCGTGCTGAGGGGGGTGCTGGAGCTTGTCGGCTACGAGCCCGGTGACGGCATCCGGCTCGACAACACCCACGGACCGCTGCGGCTCGGCCGGGGCTGGGTCGAGCTGGACGGGCTGCGCTCCTCCGTGCTCGGCGTGACCGTCGACGTGCGCTCCCGCATCGACCAGGAGGGGGCCTGGATCCTCGTCCGTCGCGTCCCGCGGCTGAAGGTCCGCTTCTCCCAGCTCACCGGCGCGGTCGGGCTCGTGATCGAAGGCCCCCACGAGGATCTCCGGGCCCGCATCGCCACCGAAGCAGAGCTCCAGGCCGGCCAACAGCTCGGGCCCTGGACCCGGGAAGGCGTGAGCATCTCCGACTGATCGAGGCGCTCAGAGCTCCAGCAGGGACTCCTCCGTGACCGCGAACAGCCCGTCGATCGCGTAGGTCCGCTCCCCGGCCCGGACGCGGCCCGTCAGCTCGCCGTAGTACTGGTTGAAGTCGGCGTTCATCAGCCAGAGGTACTTGCGCTCGCGGCGGTGGAAGCGGGGTGAGAACGTCAGGTCGAAGAAGCTGTCGCGGCACCCGGGGCTGGTCACCCGCCAGTCCGAGCTCTCCCGGCTCTTGTCGTCGAGGATCTCGTACTCGAACTGCGCCTCGGGGACCTTGAACAGACCGTGCGGGGTCCAGACCGCGTACTTGCGGGCCTCCACCATCGGGCGGGCACGCTCCCGATCCCGGGCCACCTGGAGGCCGATCACGACCTCCTCTCCCGTGTCCTCGCACCGCGCCGGTCCCGAGGCCGCCAGCCAGTTCCAGTGTTGCTGGCCTCGCTGGTGCCCCATGGTGCGGTCGAAGAGCCCCAGGCAGCCGGGCTCCAGGGCCACGACCTCGCCGTCGATGGCCATCGCTCCGTGCACGACCTCCAGGTTGCCGTAGAGCTGGAAGCTGCCGCGGCCCCGGTGGAAGCGGGTCACCTGGATCAGCGGCGGGCCGAGGCTCAGCTTCGCCTCCCCCATCACCGCGAGATCGTCGACCCGCACCGAGAACACCAGCGTCTGGTCGTCCTCGCTCATGGTCATGAAGCTGCCGGTGTCCCCGTCGTGGAAGTGCCGCGCCCTCGGTCCGACCTCGACGTCGTTGGCTCGCAGCACCCGGGTGAGCGACGCGTGGTGGAACTCGCCGCTCCGCTTGTCGGCCACCAGCACGGCCGTGTTGGCCGCCTTGGCGAGGTGGGCGATGTTGAGCACCACGAAGTAGCGCTCCGTGTCGAAGCTCACGTGGAACCAGCGCTGGAAGGCCAGGTCGAAGGCGCTGGAGTCCTGGGGGTTGATCCTCTCGGGCACCGCCGCGAGCCAGCCCGGCTGGTAGACACCGCTGGCGTCCACGAGGGTGGGCGGGGGCCCCCGCCGGACCATGTAGTCGCACTCCGGCACCAGGACCTCGGGGGTGCGACCGGCCGCCGCGTCGAGCTTGTCGATCAGGCGTGGCACGTCAGGGCCTCGGCTCCGGGGTGCAAGAGTTGGCGTGGGAGCATCGTAGCTTCTTCCGAGCCGATCGAGCGCTGACGGTCCGCTATCCTCCGAGCGTGTTCACGCTCCTGCTGCTCGCCGCCTGCACCGACGATCCAGCGCCTCCTCCCTGGGGGCCGCCCGACGTCGCCGGACCCTGGGCCCCTGGCGTGACGACCTTCACCACGACCGGCCGGGAGGGCGAGGAGCTGACGGTCGAGGTCTGGTACCCGGCGGCCGTGAGCGAGGACGCCGAGCCGGACCGCTACCTCGAGCTCCCGATGGCCGGGACGGCCTTCCGCGACGCCACGCCGGCCAGCGACGGCCCCTTCCCGCTGCTGGCGTTCTCCCATGGCAGCCAGGGCATCCGCTACCAGTCCATCACCCTGACCGAGCACTGGGCCAGCCATGGCTTCGTGGTGGTCGCCCCCGATCACCCGGGCAACAACCTGCTCGATCCCGAGTCCCTGGACTGGACGCTGGTCGCCGACGATCGCCCCGGCCAGGTCGTCAGCGCGGTGGACGCCCTGCTGGACCGCGTCGCCGACCCGGAGGACCGCCTGGCTGACCTGGTCGAGGGTGAGACCTACGGCATGACCGGTCACAGCTTCGGCGCCTGGACGACGCTGGTGGTCGCCGGCGGCGTGGTCGACCACGCGGCGATGATGGCGTTCTGCGAGCTGGAGCCCGAGTACGAGTTCTGCCGCATCGGCGACGAGCCGCTCAGCGTGGCCGGTGCCCCCGACCCGAGGGCCGTGCTGGCCCTGCCGATGGCGCCCGGCGGCTGGTACGCCTTCCTGGAGGACGGCCTGGAGTCCGTGGGCCCAGCCCAGGTCTGGGGAGGGACCCTCGACGAGCACACCCCCCTGGAGCCCGAAGTGCGGCCGACGTATGAGGCCCTCGACGCCCCCAAGGAGCTCCAGGTGCTGGAAGGGGCCGGGCACTTCGTCTTCTCCGACATCTGCCTCGTGGGCCCCTTCATCAGCGACGAGTGCGACGGCGAGGAGGCCGGCTACCTGGACATGGCCGTGGGCCAGGACATCTCCCGCACGGTGACCACGAGCTGGCTGCGGCGCAGCCTGATCGACGACTCCCGGGACCAGGACTGGTGGGACCTGGAGCTGGAGGAGTGGCCTGAGCTGGAGACGTGGAGGGAGGAGTAGCTGACTCACTCGCCAGGGACCGGCAGCCCGGGCTCGAAGTCATCGGGCAGCGGACGGCCGAAGTCCCGCTCGGTCCACTCCTCCGGCGCGACGGCCACGCCGGCGACCTCCATGCCCCAGTGCAGGTGGGGACCGGTGGACTGCCCCGTCGACCCCAGGCGTCCGACCATCATCCCCTGTGTCACCTCCTGGCCGACGTCGACCGTGATCGCCGCCAGGTGGTTGTAGCTGGTCGACACGTCGGGACCGTGCTTGAGGATCACCACGTTGCCGTAGATGTGGAGGCGCTCGGCGAGGGTGACCGTGCCAGACGCGGCGGCGTGGACCGGCGTGCCCTCCTTGTGGGCGATGTCGGTGCCCAGGTGGTGCCGCACGACGCCGGTGTTGTAGCGCCGGACCTTGCCGAAGCGCGAGGTGATGCGCCCCTTCAGCGGCCAGGCGAAGAGCCCTTCGACCAGCGGCAGCGCGAGGTCCTGCCGGTAGGCCTCCCAGCGGGCCTCGTTGGCCTGCTCGCTGAGCAGCTCGTCGTTCATGTCCCGCCTCTTCTGCTTCGACAGCCGGACGTAGCCCCCCTTCGGGAAGGCGGTCTCCTGCACGTCGACCTGCCAGACCCCCCGGGTCTCGTTGCCCGCCAGGTCGACGACCCGGATCTCCAGCGGGCTGGACCCCGGCTCGGCCTTCACGGAGACCCCCAGCGCCCCGCGGAGCAACAGGCCGTCCTCGAGACGCTCCAGGGGCCAGGTCGCGTCGGCGAAGCTCACCTCGGCGGTGGTGACCCGCTCGTCGAGCCGGGCGAACACGCCGAGGGTCCGACCCTGCGCCGCCCGCACCGAGCTGGCGGCCAGGATCACCTCCGGGGGGCTGTTGTCGGTCACGAGCTGCTCGCTCCAGGACGCCGTCCGCCGGAACCAGCGCGACGCCTGGACGACGACCTCGTGGGGCCCGTCGCCGAGCGCAGCCGTGTCGAGCACGACGGTGCCGGTCTGCTCGACCCGCTGCCGGGACAGCTCGACCCCGTCGACCCACAGCACGACCTCCTGGTCCTCCGGCGTGACCCGGACGTTCAGCTCCCGCGATCCGGCCAGCGGGGAGGGTGGCGCGTAGACCGTCAGCTCGGGCGCCGCACATCCCCCGATCCCCAGCCACGTCCACAGCCACACCATGCGCCGGCCACGCTACCTCGCGCCGGGGGTGCTACCGTGCAGCCACGCCCAGGAGCCCATGATGCGGTTCGGACTCGTCCTCCTCCTCCTCCTCCCGGCCTGTCGCAACAAAGACACCGGAATCGATGACACCGGCTCTGTCACGACAACCGATTCCGCCACGGAGGTGGTGGATCTCGACGGGGACGGCTCGCCGGCCGACGTCGACTGCGACGACAGCAACGGGGCCGTCTACCCGGGCAACACCGAGACGCCCTACAACGGCCTCGACGACGACTGCGACGAGGCCACCCCCGACGACGACCTCGACGGGGACGGCGCCGGCCTGGCCGAGGACTGCGACGACGAGGATCCGGACCGCACCCCCGGGGCCACCGAGGTCTGCGACGGAAAGGACAACGACTGCAACGGCCACGTCGACGACGCCGTCGGAGACCTCTTCTACGCCGACGAAGACACCGACGGCTACGGCGACCCCGACGCGTCCGTCCAGAGCTGCCAGGGAGCCACCGGCTACGTCGCCGACGACACCGACTGCGACGACACCGATCCCGAGGTGAACCCGGGCATGGCCGAGGTCTGCAACGGCCTCGACGACGACTGCGATCTGCTCATCGACGACGAGGACCCGGACCTGTCGGATCCCGGCACCTGGTACCGCGACGGGGACGAGGACGGCTTCGGCGACGACGCCCTCACCGTGGCCGCCTGCGAGGTCCCCGAGGGCTACACCGAGGACGCGGGGGACTGCGACGACAGCGACGCGGCGGTGAACCCGGACGCCGAAGAGACCTGCAACGGGGTGGACGACGACTGCGACGGCCTCACGGACGGCGAGGACGACTCGGTCACCGGCCTCACCACCTGGTGGCTCGACGGCGACGGGGACGGCCACGGAGGCTCGGCCTACAGCGTCGAGGACTGCGACGCGCCGGAGGGCTTCGCCGAGACCGCCGACGACTGCGACGACGGGGACGCCGCGACCTTCCCCGGCGCCAACGAGGCCTGCGACGGCGTCGACAACGACTGCGACACCGAGGTGGACGAGAACGCGACCGACGCCGGCGCCTGGTACGCCGACACGGACGGCGACGGCTACGGCGATCCCGACGCCAGCACCCTGTCCTGCGACGGGGGCACCCAGTACGTGGCCGACGACACCGACTGTGACGACACCGACGCCGCCGTGAGTCCCGGCGCCACCGAGGTCTGCAACGGTCTCGACGACGACTGCGACACCCTGGTCGACGACGACGACCCCGACGTGGCCGATCCCGGCACCTTCCATGCCGACCTGGACGGCGACGGCTACGGCGATCCGGCCAGCACGACCGTGGCCTGCGATCAGCCCTCTAACACGGTGGACGAAGACAGCGACTGCGACGACAGCGACGCCACGGCCTTCCCCGGGGCCACGGAGACCTGCGACGGCGACGACGAGGACTGCGACGCCCTGGTGGACGACGACGATCCGGACGTGACGGGACAGACGACCTCCTACCTCGACCTGGACGGTGACGGCTATGGCAACGCGTCCTACAGCCTCCAGAGCTGCGAGGTCCCCAGTGGCTACGTGGTCAACGACCTGGACTGCGACGACGCCCACGCCTCGGCCAACCCGCTCGGCACCGAGGTCTGCGACGGCCTGGACAACGACTGCGACAGCGACGTGGACGAGGACCTGGACGTCACCTACTACGCCGACGCCGACGGCGACGGCCACGGCGATCCCGACGCGAGTCTCGAGTCGTGCAGCGAGCCCTCGGGCTACGTGACGAGTGGAACGGACTGCGACGACACCGACCCGGCGATCAGCCCGGTCGCCACCGAGGTCTGTGACGGCGCGGACAACGACTGCGACGGCGCCCCGGCCCGCGC
>CAZCVP010000257.1:0-9693 GCA_964501915.1 uncultured Enterobacterales bacterium | reverse complement strand
AGCGCCTGACCGCTCACCGCGCCGTGATGCCCGCCGTCTTCGAGGGATCGCGCCCTCGACCTCGGGCTGCCAGTCGCCGAGCCATGCGCCCAGATCGACGGCATCATCCCCGAACAGGTCCTCCCCCGTCTTCCGGTAGTGAACCATGCGCTCGTACCCTGGGGTGCCGCCGCTGTCTTCGCGAGGTCCCGAGCCCTCGCCGCCCAGCAGGCGCCGCTTGAAGCTCTCTTTCTCCGAGTGCACGGCGACCAGCTTCACGTCATGGGTCCAGCTGTCCCCGAAGTCGTAGAGGTACTCGCACCACTCGACCTTCACCTTGCTCGTGAAGTAGCTGTTGAGCTTGACCTTGCGGGCGTCCGGGGTCGGGCGATCGTACTCCTCGCCACCTGGTAGACCCGCGATGGGCTTGGCCTGCTAGCTGGGCAGCCGGAACTCCCACAGGTGGTCGTCTTGCCAGCCGAAGCAGTCCTGAATCGCATCGTGGAGGTGGGTGAAGGTCGAGGTGGTACGCAGCAGGAAGCGCCGCCATATCCTCGGCTGGATCTCTTGAAGGGAGACTTCGAATTCGTAGTATCGGGGTATTGGGGCGGTCCTTTCCAAGCGTGGCTCTGATCTCTGATCTCTGAGATCAGGACACGAAACTCGGCTGCTCGTAGGTCTGTTTCGGGGGTGGGAGCGCGGCCAGAGCGGCCCGCTGCTCGGTGTTCGCGAGCTCCATGGCTACGGGGATGAGGTCCTTGGCCCGGTGGTGCTCGAAGTAGCAGATCATCCTGTGTGACAGGCGCGCGTAGTCCTCGGCCGTCGCCGTCGCGGCCAGGCACCGGAACCAGGCTGGGAGCACTGTCTCCCACGACACGCCGACCTGCCAAGACCCGGCCTCGTCGGCGAAGAAGATGAACTCGCCTCGGCCATCGTCGATGCGCAGCAGCAAGTCGAACAGGAGCTCGAAGGCGGCCCGAGTTTCCGCGAGCATATCGGTCTTCGCGGCGGCGACACAGCTCTCGAAGAGGCGCTCACACTCCGCGAGCCAGGTCTCCGTGCCCCTGGACATGTTCATGAAGTTCTTGGAGTTCACGTTGAAGGACTCGTAGTACGAACCCGCCAGGCTCGCGGCGTGGAAGCCCTCGACGACAGCGAGCACGTCTGCCGCAGATGGACCGTCTGGACCCAGGTCGGCTGGTTTCGTGTACCCCATGATGAACTTCGGGAGCCTGGTCTTGGGGAGCAGATCGATCGCGCGATCGACCAGGTCCAGGAGGTCGTCGGCGTCGAGCTGTCGGACGAAGACGTGCAGCTTGTCGCGGTCAATGGGCGAGGCGGCCATCAGTGGATCCTTGGGATGGTGGTTCTCACGAGTTCACCGGCGAGTGCGGCCGGCTGGCCTCGATGTCGGGGAAGCCCGTCAGGTACACCACGTCTGACGCGTGGTTCACGTAGGCCTCGAAGACGTACTCGGGCCAATAGCGAGGGCTCTCGCCGAACTTCATGAGCAGTGGGTAGACCTGTCTACGCCGGTGCTTGGGGTAGGCGGCGAGCGTCCGGTCCAGGTAGGCGAGCCAGTCAGCGCGCGAGCTGTGGATCAGCAGGTAGGGCGTGGTGATCACCACGGCGTCGAGGCCCTCGATGGGCGGCGGCAGCACCCGCGCGAACCAGATCTCGCCGATGCGCCCCCGGTAGCCAGAGGTCACATGGCAGACGCGCTCGACGTCGGTGACCAGCTCTCGCAGGAGCACGCGGTCTCCGTCGTGTCCGCGATGCTCCCACAGGCCCATACGGGACGACTCGAGGGTCTCCATTCCCGCGAGCAGGTGCGGATCGGTGCCGATCTCTCGCACCAGATCGAGGGTGGCACTGGCCAGCGTCTCGGCGTCCCCCTTCGGCGAGAGATCGCAGACCGACCAGTAGAAGAAGTAGCTGGCGGTCAGCGGGCTCATCGGCGGGCCAATGGGCATGTACTCGTCGTCTGCGTCGTTGATGGGGTCGGTGAAGCAGAGCGTCTCGCGCATGGCGCCGGTCTGCTCGACGAAGATCGAGAGCTGCTGCTGGGCGATGACGTACCAGCCGTGGGATGGGTCGTGGTCGGCGAGATCTTCCCTCGATGTGGTGCCTTCCTGGAGCTCGCGGGCGTGGCGGGCCCCTTCGGCTATCGCAGAGAAGTCCACGACGGTCTTCGAGCGCTCACGGCGTATGGCTCGGATGAGCTTCTTTCCCACCGGACCGTGGGCATTGATCGCCGGCTGCCTCGCCTGTGTTGGCGGTGGAGGCGGTGGAGGCGGCATCGTTGTCGTCAGAGGAGCGAGTGTCGAGCGGAGGTCAAGGGCGAGCTGATCCGACGTCGACGTGCAGCAGCCAGCCCCCTTCTTCTCTGCGGTGGCTGGCTCACTCGGCTGGCCATAGGCATCGAGCGAGTTCTTGGCGCGGTGCTTCTTCCAGCTCTTGTCCAGGGCCTTGAACTTCGCCTCGGTGACGATGTCGTTGTTCTTCAACACGTAGAGCGCGGATCGGATCGACACCCCCTTGATCTCCGAGCGCCCTCGTTCTCCGCACCGTGGGCACGTGAACAGGGGCGGCCTGATCCCTCTGGAGCTGCGGATCTCCCTTCTGACCTGAGTGATCTGGGCGCAGAACTCGGCGAGCTCCTCCCACGTCATCTCTGACGACCAGGTGAGCCGCAGCTCGTCGATCATCTCTGGGAACCACACGCGCTGCGCATCGCCAGCAGGCATCAGCAGTTCCTCCCATTGTCGGAGGGGAGCGTGGCGACCTTGTCGAGCCTTTGGATCAGAGTCTGCTTTCGATGGTTGGCCGCGCGGAGAGCTGACCTGCGGGTCTCCCAGGTCAAGTTCTCATTCGCACGTTCGGCGAGGTCGTGGAGGTCAACGATGATGTTCACGGCCTCATCGTAGGACTTGGGCTTGCGCGTGGCGATCAGCTCATCGACCTGTTGCCACAGGTCACTCTCTCTCCCTGTGAGGCCGTCGAGATGGCGCTGACGAGCCTCGGCTCTCTCGGCCGCTTCGCGCTGCTGCCGTTCCGCTCGCGCGCGTTGTTGCTGTTCGAGTCGCTCCGTTGTGCGAGCTTCGGCGAGCTGAATCAGCTCTCCGACGGTCCGAGACGGGGGCTCGGCGCGGACGGGCCTGGCCACCTCGTCTCGCAGGCGCTTGCGCAGGTCCCAGCGAACCTGGGCTCCGTTGCCGTCGATCACCTGGAGGAGCCAGCTGTCCTTCTCGATGCCATCACACGCAGCGAGCCATGCTCGAGTCTTGGCGGGCGTGATCTCCTCTGGTTCCAGGGGAACGCTCGCCTCGGCCGCGACCTCCAGGAGGTGAGTATCGACGCCCATGAGCTCGACGAAGGCCTGGTGTGCCGAGTCGAGGTCGTTCAGGCCGGGAGGAACAGGCGGTTCCTCCTCTTCGTCATCGAGGGTGCCCCAGTGCACGTCGACGAGCCAAGCCAGGTAGAGGCATCGGTGGTCTCCGGTGCCGAGAGCCTCTCGCAGGGGGAGCAGCGAACCGAGCAGCTCTTCGCCGTCGAACCAGTCGCCTCCGCCGTCCTCGGGTTGCAGGTGGAAGTGCAGGCAGGTGTGGCTCCCCTTGTGCTGTGATGAGAAGACCTCGACCTCGTAGGGGGCCAGGTCATCTGGGGACAGCCCCCCACGGGGTATGCGGAAGGCCAGCCAGCGTGTTCCCCAGTTCGCTACGTGCAGGAAGGCGTCGAACCAGCGGCCCAGCATCTTGGCGGGATCGCCTCGCAGATCGCCCCAGGAGTAGGTGTTGGTGAAGCTCGTTGCCGTGATGGTGGCGCGGCTGGAGATGTCGCGGAGGTCGCGCTGCGCTCGCTCGTCGAGCGGCTGGTCGATGGCTTGGAACTCGTAGTATTGGTACTCGCTCATGGTCGTGGAACCCTCGCGGGGAGAGGTCCGTCGGTGTGGAGCCCCGGTCGATCCGTCGCGGACCCGGGTCGATCCGCTTCGATTGACCTGGGTTGAATGGCAGATCCTATGAGCGCTCCATGAGCGGGGTGCGTGCAGAGCGGGCGTAGAACGCTGGTTCTTTCGTGTTCGGGCGGTCCGCCCGTATCTGCGGGCGCGCGGGTGTCTACGCCCGTAGCGGCTCGGGGGTCAGTCACCGTCGGCCTCCACACCGACCCTGTAGGCCTGCTCCGGGTGGCTCGGGCTGTCGGGATCCACAAGATCCTCGACTTCTACCATGCCTCCGAGCACATCTCGGATGCGCTGAAGGCGTGCAAGAACCTCTCGGAGAAGGAGCGCCGGGCCCGGCACGGGGCGCTGTGCCGGAAGATGCTGGAGCCCGATGGCATCGAGGAAGTGATCCGCGAGTTGTCGGCCCTGGCTCGGGGTCGCCGCGGGAAGCGGGTCAACAAGGAGATCCGCTACCTTCGCAAGCACGCCGCCCACATGCGATACGCCCGCTGGAAGGCCGCCAACGTCCCCATCGGCTCGGGGGTCGTGGAGAGCGCCATCCGGCGCGTGATCAACCTGCGGTTCAAGGCGCCGAGCACCTTCTGGCGGGAGGACCATCTCGCCGCCCTGCTCTACCTCCGCTGCGCACTCAAGGCTGGCCGCTGGGACGAGTTCATGATCGCCAACCTCCGCGGACGGCACTGGCTCACGCAGACCGAGAGGGTCGGTGGGACGCCGAAAACGGAGGCCGCATGATCAGATCCACCCTCACCGCGAACGCTCCCAGCGCAGGGAGCGGCGCATGAGGCAACCGCCGGCAGCCGAGGCGCTGCGCAAGGCGATGGCCTGGCAGGCGGAGATCGAGGCCGGCGACATCAACCGGGCGGGGATCGCGAGGCGGGAGGGGTACACGCGGGCTCGGGTGACGCAGGTGACGTCGTTGCTCGGTCTGCCAGAGGAGCTTCGGGGGCGGCTGCTGGGTGGGGACGAGGCGGTGGCCGGGATGAGTGTCCGGGAGGCGTTGCGGGCAGTCGGGTAGCCGGATCGCTACTTGTCGGCGGAGCCCATGGCCTGGCGAGCCGTGGAGTGGGGTGGCTGCTGCTCACCCCCATACCGAGCGGACAGGTTGCCGGCCGCAGTGAGAATCCCGATGTCCTTGAGCCTCTGGAGCCGGTCGGCCTGGGACATGCGACGGAGCCTCTCCAGAGACCTCTGGTAGACCTCGTCCGGGATGTCGTAGCCGTCGCCCATCAGGTGGTCCTGCTGCAATCGTAGCCCGCGATGGAGGTTGCCTATCGGCGGTATTCGGTCTATATAGATCGATATGAGCCTCCGCCCTCAAGGCAAGCGGGTCCTGGTCGTGTTGTTCGTGCCGAGCGTCGAGCGGGACGGGACCACCGCCATCGACCAGGCCCGTTGGGTCGAGCAGGCGCTGGCCCTGTTCGGCGAGGTCTTCGGCGGAGCTACCGCCTACCCCAAGGCTCGCGGGGTGTGGCGCGACGATGAGCGGGATGGTGCCCTGGTGTTCGACGAGCCCGTCGTCGTCCACTGCTACATGTCTCCGGAAGCCATCGAGGACGCCAGCAACCTTGCCCGCCTCGCGACCTTCTGCCGTCGCATGGGGCGCGACGCCAACCAGGGGGAGATCGGGCTCGTCATCGCCGACGAGTACTTCGCCATCCACGACTACGAGGAGCCAGAGTCATGACCGACAAGCCCACGCTCGACATGAACAAGATCGCTGGAGCCCTTGGTGCTGAGCGGCGGGGGAGCGTTCGCGCCGGCAGTGGACCCTTCGGTGCCGCACAGCTTGTAGCCGAGGTCCAGGCGCGCTTCCGGACCCCACCAAGAGGGGGGAGGGGCACCGACCCGGAGTGGACAGAGCGGCGGCTGCTGCCCCTGGCTCCAGGCACGCTGGACCGGTTGCAGGGCTTGGCCGAGGCGCTCCGGGAACATGGGGTAGCTGTGACGCCGCTCCAGGTGGCGGCGCTGTTGCTGGAGAAGGCCGTGGACGACGCTGACGATGGAGAAGTGGCCGACCTCGCCCGTCAGCGGGCTTCTTGACAGGCTGCTCGACGGTCCCGGAGGCGGGTCGGTCATTCGGGCTGGGCTCCGCTCACCTCCCGCCTGCCAGCCGGAACCCCAGCCGGCGGAGACCCTTCTGGACCACGTCGAATGTGATCGGTCCGATGCCTCGGACCGCCCGCAGGTCGGCGGGCTTCATCGCCACCAAGTCGGCCACCGTGGTGATGCCCTCCCGCTCGAAGATGGTGAGGGCTCGAACGGAGAGGTGACCGTGGTAGTAGAGGGCCTCGATGGTCGTGGATGCATCCCCCGCCACGGGGGCGTCGGGCTTCATGAAGCCGTAGTAGCGGGTGAGGTCGAGTCCCCGTTCACGCAGCCCGGCCTTGATCTCCCGGACCATCACCGGGCCGACTCCGGGGATGCGGAGCAGGTCGGCCCGGTTCAGGTCCACCAGGTCGCCGACCGTGTTCACCTCGCCGGCTTGAAGGGTGCGGACTGTCTGGGCGGCGAGCCCCAGAACCGCGATGTCGAGGGCACGCTCGTCGTTGGTGGCGGTGTGCTGCTCGGGGACGGGCCGGTCCGTATGCCGGGGAAGCCAGAGACCCTGGGCAGCGAGGGCTCCCCGGATGTCCCGGCGGGCGTAGGAGCCGAGTCCTCGGATGTTGTCGAGGTCGGCCCAGCTTCGGTGGAGGAGGTCGCCGAGGGTGAAGATGCCGGCGTCAGCGAGGCGGTTGGCGAGCCGGGTGGAGAGGCCGAGTTGCTCACGGATCTTGGACCGGTGGTCTCGGATTTGGACGACCTTGCCCATCGTGGCCTCGGGTCGGGGCGGTGTAGCGGGCGACCTTGATGCCCCGGACGAGGACGTGGTCGCGAGGAACACCCGGGAGGCGCTGCGGGCAGTGGGGTGGAGGGGTGGCCCACAGGACGAGTCTCCCCGCGGGCGTCGTGTTCGCTGCACCTGTCCGAGGACGAGGATCTTCTCGGTCGCCCGGTCGAGCGGGCCAACGAGCGCATCGAAGACGGCGTGCCCAGCAAGCAGCGGGAACTGGCCGCCGCCAAGGACCAGGTCACCCGGCTCCAGTCAGAGCACGAGGCCCTGGTCGAGCGCCTGCTGGCCGCCCCCAAGGGCATGGTCCCCGCCTCGTTCTGGCAGAAGGCCAAGGATCTGGAGGCCCAGGTGCAGGGTGCCGAGAGTGTGGCGGCACGTCTCGCCGTCGAGCTTGCCAACACCCGGTCGAAGAAGCTCTCGGTCGAGACCTGCCGGGCCACGCTGCTTCGGTTCCGCGAAGTCTGGGAAGCCACCGACGCCCTCCAGCGGGCCGACTTGCTGGCCTACTTGCTCGACGGCGTGGAGATCACGGGGTCCCAGATCAAGATCGCCCTGCTCGGGAATCCCGAGGCAGGGCGGCTTGATGTGTTTGCCGACCGACCGCAGTTAGGTCAGCCTATGGAATGGCTCCCCGTACGGGACTGGAAACGAACTGCGGATGCTGGCTCGGCTCATCGCACGATCCGTCTTGAGGCGCGGCTGAAAAGCAAGCCCAGGAGCGGAAAGTCGAGGGGTCGGATCAAGGCGTCGAGGGCCCCCAGGGTGCATCCGCTGGAGCGTGCGGAGGCGTGGGGAGCGCTGCTCGAGGACGGGGTGGTGAACACCCGGGCCGAGCTGGCCAGGCACCTCGGAGTGAGCAGGGCGAGGGTCACTCAGGTGCTGGCTGTTCTCAGTGTTCGCAGTGATGTGAAGGAAGCCCTTCTTCGTGCTGAGCAGGACCGGGGGCGGCTACCTGAGCGTCTTTGGCGGCAGGCGGCCAAGCTCCAGCTGCATGAGCTGCAGGAGTGGGGTCTTGGGATCGCGGCCTGCGAACACTGAGAACACGGTTGGCACAAGCTCCGTTCGACTTGACTGAGAATGCTGCTGCGCCCAGATCTGTCGACGGGCCAGGCGTTCCTCAACTAAGGGGGCCCCAGGAGGAACACCTCGACCGATGGCCGACCTGCACACCACCATCGCCGGCCTCGCACGAGCTCGCCCCTCGCTTGAACTGCGCACGGCACAGATCTGTTTGCTTGTGGCCATGCGGGTTCGTACCCGGGATGAGGTGCTGGCCGAGCTCGACGAGGACCGCCTCGCCGCCCTCTACGTCGAGGTGGTCGAAGTGGTCGAAGGCGGGTCCCGTTTGCCGCGAAAGAAGGCCACCCACGCCCTGGAGTCCTTGCGGCGCCAGGGCCTGTTGTCCCGGGTCGACGGCGCGGGTCTGGTCCGAGCGGGCGACTACGCATTGACCCGTCTGGGCGTGGCGATCGCGGACACGTGGCTCGAGGATGAGGCCCTGACCCGCGAGAGCCTCGTGCTCCTGACCACGGCCTTGCGCTCCAACGTCGCGGAGTTGCTCACCCTCGCCCAGACCTCGCCCGACTCGCAAGGTTGGGAGCGCATCCGCCAGACGCTGCGGGTGAACGTCACCAGCCTGGTGGAGGGGATCGACCGCCGCCGTCGTGGTCTGGATCAGCAGCAGGCCGACGTTCAGGGCCGCGTCAGCTCGCTCCTCGCGGAGGGTTGGTTTGACGCACTCGAGGCGTGCGAGGCGCTGCTCGATGACACCACCAGCACCCTGGGCGAGCTCAAGGATGTGCTGATGGGCGAGACGAGCGACTTGCTCAACCTGCTGGCAGAGATCGAGTCCCTCGCCACAGAGCAAGCAGCCGACCCAGCGGCGGACGCCGCGAGGGAGGCACAGCTCAAGGTCGATGGTATTGCCGCTTGGGGTCGCGCCCGGCACGAAGCGTGGTCCGAGTACTTCGCGATGGTTCAGCGCTTTCTCCGCGAGCACGTGCGCCTGGACCCAGGCCGCGCCGTTTCGCGCCGGCTTCAGGAAGGGCTGGCCTCGTGGCCCGAGGAGCCCTGGTACATCGACGTTGCAGACCAGCGCGCCTACCTCTTCCTGCGGGTCCCGTCTGTACATGCCAACCACGATCCGGTTCGACGCGCCGCCTTGGACCGTGAGCGAGCGTTGGTCGATGTCGACCCCGACGGCGAGACCGCGAACCTGGAGCAGCAAGTTCGCGCCTGGCTCGCTGCGAACGCCCCCTCCACCCTCAGCCATGCGTTGAGTGAGTTGCTGCCCCGGGACGATCCCTTCCGTGCTGCTGGTCGAATCACGCGTCAAGTTGCGCGGCTTGCTACCGTCTCCAGCGATCGGGAGCGCGCTTGGGTTCCAGTGGATGCCACTCTCGAGGTCGAGGAGTGGACCATCACTCGGGGGGATGAACTGTGACGGATCGCGTGCCCACATTGGCCGAGGTGATCGCCGACGAGCTCTTTCCATCCGTCGATGTTCGGCTGCGAGAGGGTGGTCACATCGATGACCGCGACCTCGACCAGTTCAGCTTCTTAGAGGAGGCCCGGCCAGAACTGGAGGAGTTCTACGATCGCTACGGCTGCGACCTCTGTCGATCCGTCGACGGCTACTACTTCTTGCTCCCCCGTGGCGCTCACTTCGGGCAGCGGACACTGACGGCAGCAGAGATGCTGGTCGGGCAGGTCCTCTGTTTGCTCCGCCTCGACCCTGCCACCTTGCAGACCTCGGGGCGGGTCGAGCGCCAGCGGGTGCTCGAGATGCTGGATCAGTTTGTGGGCCCAGAGCGCATTGGACAGGCCCTCAACCCACGACGGCGCCGTCGCACGATGTCAGTGGAGGCTGAAGAGATCCGCAAGGACGTGGACCAGGCCGTGAACACACACACCCCAC
>CAZCVP010000256.1:9185-9719 GCA_964501915.1 uncultured Enterobacterales bacterium | reverse complement strand
CGACGGCATCGACAACGACGGCGACACCTGGACCGACGGCGACGACCCGGACTGCCGCCTCGGCCTGGCGGAGACCGGTGGCGCGGCCTTCGCCTGCAGCAACGGCGACGACGACGACGGCGACGGCCTGGCCGACGGAGACGACCTGGACTGTGTCGACGGCTTCGACTCCGTCGAGGGTGACGGCAGCTCCTGCGACGACCAGGCCGACGACGACGGCGACGGCTGGATCGACGACGACGACCCGGACTGCGCCCTCTACGGCGAGGAGATCGGCTTCACCTACGTCGAGTGCAACGACGGCGAGGACCAGGACGCCGACTCCGACATCGACGCCGACGACTCGGGCTGCCGCGACGCCGCGGACCCCGCCGAGACCTCGAACACCAACTCCTGCCGCAACAGCAAGGACGACGACGGCGACGCCTGGGTCGACACCGACGAACCGGACTGAATCATCTCCACCACCGAGCACAGCTCCGCGACACCACAGAAGAGCCACGACGACGCCAACACAGACGGACACGGACAGAC
>CAZCVP010000256.1:5613-9175 GCA_964501915.1 uncultured Enterobacterales bacterium | reverse complement strand
CACCGCCCTGCCGCACTGCTGCCGCGGCACCGCCTCGACCCGCGCGGCGGATCCCCAGGAGTGCCTCGACGGCATCGACAACGACGGCGACGGCCTGACCGACGGCGACGACCCCGAGTGCGCCGACGCCTGGGACAACCTCGAGGGCACCGTGGCCCAGGACACCTGCGGCAACGGCGACGACGACGACGGCGACGGCTGGATCGACAGCGACGACCCGGACTGTGGCTGGTCGTCCACCGAGGTCGGCTACGAGACCGAGTTCGTCTGCAACAACGCCCAGGACGACGACTCACCCACCGACGGCTACGCCGACGCCGACGACTCGGGCTGCGAGACGGCCTTCGACGGCGACGAGTACCACGACCCCGAGTGCGCCGACGGCCTCGACAACGACCTGGACGGCTGGATCGACCTCGACGATCCAACCTGCGCCGACGCGGCCCAGGACGACGAGAGCGACGGCTTCGGTGGCGGCAGCCAGTGCAACAACGGCGGCGACGACGACTCCGACGGCAAGGTGGACTCCGAGGACCCCGGCTGCGAGGACGGCGCCGACGACGACGAGACCGACCCGGTCTACGAGTGCACCGACGGCGCCGACAACGACCTCGATGGCTGGACCGACAGCGACGACCCGGACTGCGGCGTCGGCAACGACGAGGACAACTCCAACCACGCCGTCTACGCCTGCAACGACGCCCTGGACAACGACCTCGACCTGCTGTTCGACGCCGACGACCCCCAGTGCACCGACGGCTACGACGACAACGAGGAGTTCTGAGGTTCCCTCAACGCCGCCGCTGAGTGTCGCTCAGGGCGACACTCGGGCCGCCACACACCCGTGTGAGGCCCTGGATGTCGCTCACAGCGACACTCGCGCGGTGGGTGGGCGCTACTCGAGGCTGCACATCGTCGGGTCGATGACCAGCGCCTCCGGGTCGTCGACCGGGACGTCCTCGTCGGAGTCGTTGGGGGCCTGTGCGATGGCCTGCCACCCCAGCGAGATGCCTCCGTAGTCGAAGTAGAGGGCGTAGAGCGGGTAGGTCGGGGCGAAGGCGTAGATCGCGAGCACCGTGTAGGTGTCCTGGCAGGCCGCGGCGAGCAGGCTGTCCCCGGTCGTGTAGTCCCCGGACTCGTCCGTGTCGGTGTAGGCGACCGGGAGCTCCCCGGCCAGGGTCAGGCTCTGGCCGTTGTCGTCGACGAGCTGGTACTCGTGGCCGTCCGGGGGTTCGCCGCTGGCGGTCAGGGACCACGACTCCGGTGACTCACCGTCGTCCAGGGGGTCGACGTTGGCTCCCATGAGCAGGGTCATCGGCAAGAGCGCCACGCCGCGGGAGTGCTCGGCCACGCCGAGGTTGGCCGAGGTGCCGCCGAGGGTGATCGACTCCGTCGGCACCCAGATGTCGACCTCGACGCCGAGGTTCACGTCGCCGAATTGGGTCTCTCCGAACAGGTCCTCGTAGAAGATGTAGAAGCCGGGCTCGACGCCGAAGTAGAGCTCGACCTCGCCGCCGAGGTAGACCAGGGCGCGGTCACCGGGCCCCCCGACGATGTCCTCCCAGCCCTGGTCCTGGTCACCGTCTGCGTCGTCGTCTTCGAAGGGCAGCACGGCGTAGAACTTCGCCAAGAGCCCAGGAGCGTCCAGGGGGCTGAGCTCCTGGAGGTCGTCCTCGTCCGGCGTCGGCACCGAGAGCCAGGTGGGATCGCCGGAGACCGGCTCGCCTCCCTCCTGGTCGCCGACCACGAGATCGTCGTCGATGAGGTAGGGGTAGAGCGCCAGCGAGAGACCGTCCGGGTCGCCGCCGGTGAAGGTGACGGGAACGTCGATCCAGACCGTCTCGGGCTCGGTGGCGGTGTCCGTGGCGGTGTCGGTGCCGGAGTCCGTGGCGGTGTCGGTGCCGGAGTCCGTGACGGTCTCGGTGTCCTCCGTGTCCGTGGTGCCGGCGGTGCCGGTGTCGTCCTCACCGACGTCGATCTCTCCGGAGGGACAGGCGAGGAGCAGGGTGAGCAGGACGGGTTCCACGGCACCTCCGGGGCTTGCGGCTGGGTGTGACAGCCTACCCGGGCTACCCCAGGGGCGTGGCGATCACCGCTCGAAGATGGATGATCCGTGGGCTGTTGATGGCCCTCGTCTCGGCTCTCGCCTGCTCTGAGCCCGAGCGGGCCCCCCGTCACCGCCAGCCCTGGCTGGGGCACCAGCGGGCCCTGGTGTTGCTGATGGCCTGGCAGGACGCGCCGGCGACGCTGCCTGTCTCCCAGGTCCAGGAGGCCTTCTTCGGCGCCGACCGCTCCCTGGCGACCTGGTTCGACGAGGCCTCCGGGGGACGCTTCACGCTGACGGGAGCCGTGCTGCCCTGGCGCACGGCTCCCGCCCGCTGGGCGGATCAGCCGCCGAAGGAGCCCCAGCGAGCCGTCCTGCTGGCGCGGGAGCTCTTCGCCGATCAGATCGACGTCGCCGCCTTCGACGCCCAGGGCAACCACCGCATCGACCACCTCTTCGTGGTGCACTCCGGGCGCCTGCCCAGGGACCGGATCGGACCCCGAGCCCTGTTCAGTCCCGGTCGCGCCGACCGCAGCATGGTGCTCCAGAGCCAGGGCATCGGCTCGGTGGGCCAGCGGGTGCCGCTGGGCTTCTACCTCCACGAGGCCGCCCACCGGCTCCACCGCCTCCGGGACCGCTACGGCGACCACCGCCACGGGGACTACGGCATCGGGGCCTGGGGGATCATGGGGCTCGGCCAGTGGGGACCCCACGCCTTGGTGGCGGAGGCGGACCTGTACCGCTTCCCGACCCACCCCCGTGCCCGGGCCAAGGTCGAGCTCGGCTGGGCCCGGGAGCGGGTGGTCGCGGAGGACACCGAAGACCTGCTGCTGCGACCCATCGAGGGCACCGGCGAGGTCGTCAGGATCCCCGGCTCCGGGGAGCACGACCTCTACCTGGAGGTCCGCAGCCCGGTGGGCTTCCACCGCGACCTGCCGGGCCATGGACTGTTGGTCTGGCGGGAGCCGCGGGCTCGGAGTGGCGAGGTGGTCCTGCTCCAGGCCGATGGCCGCGACGACCTCGCCCATGGTACGGACCTCGGCCGGAGGCCGGTGCCACCCCTGGAGGAGAACTTCGGCGATGCGTCGGACCCCTTCCCGGGCTCGCTGGGCGTGACGGAGCTGCTCGACGAGGTGACGGGGGTTCGGATCTCGCGGATACGCACCGAAGGGCCGGCGGTGCGGTTCGACGTGGAGCTGGGACCGGGGGACTGAGGAGGACCGGTCGAGATGATCGACCGCATCGAAACGACCATGGGGCCAGACGATGACTGTCCGGGCGCCAGGCATCCGTGGCATGCTGGGCCCGGGTCGGGCTTCGGAGGCCGATGACATGCGATCGATGCTCACTCTGTTGGCGATGACCCTCCTGGCCTGCGGGGACGACCCTCTCGACTCGGGGTGGGACGAGTCGGACACCGACACGGACACCGACACCGACACCGACACCGCCACCGACACCGACACCGACGCGCGCGCCGGCGCGCACACGCACGCCGGCGCCCACGCGCTCGCCGAC
>CAZCVP010000256.1:0-5603 GCA_964501915.1 uncultured Enterobacterales bacterium | reverse complement strand
GGTTGCTGATGCGGTTGCCGCTCCCCGGCGCCGCCGCCGCCGACGACCCGGCGGACCCGGCGGACACCGACACCGACACCGACTCCTGCACGGCGAGCCTCACCCTGACGCAGTCCAGCGGCGGAGAGGTCACGCTGGACGCCTGCGCGGAGCTGGCGGTCACGGGAAGTCACCGGTTCACCGACGGCGCCCCTCCGACCGTGCGTTCCTACGACGTCACCTGGTCCACGGCGGAGGAGGGGTGCTCGGTCCGGTGGACGCAGACGGACCTGTGCGGCACCGGCTACTACGCGGCCGATGGAGGACAGGGCTCCCTCACCGTCGACACCACGGGCTGTACGGACGTGCCCGAGCCCCAACAGGGTGTGCACACGGCCACCCGGGCCTGGGTGGAGGTGACCACCATCTCCGCGGGCAGCGAGCTGGGCAACCTGGAGGGCGTGGAGCTCGACAGCCGGCTCGAAGGAACGGTCTCGGGCCGGGTCGGAACCGGCTTCGGCAGCATGAGCCTCAGCGGGCCGCTGGGCTTTCACACCGGCGTGATCGGCGTGAAGGAGACCGAGGCCACCGGCTGTGCGGCCTCCAGCGGGGACGAGGACTCCGACGGCTTCCTGGACGAGGCCTTCGGCGGGGACGACTGCGACGACAGCGATGCCACCGTCAACCCCGACGCCGAGGACGTGGGCGGAGACGGCATCGACCAGGACTGCAGCGGCGCCGATGCCGAGAGCCCCTACTTCGACACCTACGCCCTCTTCTTCAGCTTCTACTTCGGGTGGTTTGGAGACGAACCCGAGGCGGTCTACTCCTCGGGGACGATGCTCGACCCCTACATCGAGCTCGTCTTCGCCGAGACGGAGTACTTCTCGACGGGGGACGAGTCCTACCTCTGCTCGTGGTACGGCGACATGAGCGTGGTCGGGGAGCACGACCTCAACTACAGCGCCTCCACGATGCTCGGAAGCTGGGAGTTCACGACCTCCAAGATCGACAGCGACTGCACCGGCTTCGATCCGTCCGTCTGGGGAGACAGCGACCCCACCCTGGCCATCGAGGGCCAGAATTGGGGAGTCGGCGTGGCCGACATGAGCAGCTCCTTCGAGTCCGACTTCCTGTCGAGCTACTCCATCTCCAAGTCGGACTGGACCTCCCTCTACGAGCCCTACCTGCTCAGCGGAGTCTGGGGCATGTACGACAGCAGCCTGTCGGACGTCTACGGCGTAGAGGCGGACATCGTCTGGATGTTCGAGACCGACGAGTCCGGCGAGATCCAGGCCGACTCGAGCGGCTACCTGATCCCCATCGAGTACGACGGGGAGCTGGAGGAGGGCTGGATGTACGGGATCGCCATCTACGGCTACGACCCCCTCTCGATCTTCCAGTAGGTCGGAGGCACCCTACCGGAGCGCCTCCGGCTCCAGGTCATAGAAGGCGTACCCTGTCAGCAGCCCCTCCGGCGGGTGACCGTGTTCTCCCAGCCGGAGCGGCACGAATTCCTGGTTCCGGTCGTAGGTGAGGGCGCCGTCCTCCATCTCGTAGCTGAAGGCGTAGTTGAGCTCCGTCGGCACCAGTGCGCCGCGCTCGTCGTCCCAGAGGCCGAGGTACATCGAGAAGACGTAGGGCGCCCACTCGGTCTCCCACTCCGAGTCCGTGTCGGCCACGAGGGGCTTGATCACGTTGGCGAACTGGCTGGACATCGGCCCGTAGCCGATGCCGAGGAAGGCCCGCTCGAGCATGGTCGTCGGCGTGGACTCCCCCCAGACGTAGGGGTCCATCTCGTAGCAGTTGGTCTCCAGCAGCTCCAGGCTGATCGCGTAGCCGAGCCAGAGCTGGTCGTCGTCCATCAAGTCGATGCCCTCGACGTTCATCTGGCCGATCCACTCGCAGGCATAGTCCTCGTTGCCGGTGGCGAAGAAGCGGTTCTCGGCGAAGAGGAACATCATCACCGGGGGCAGGGAGCTCGCGGGGTTGCCGGACTCCATCGCGAAGTCGTGGAGACGGTCGCCCTCGTAGGCGGCGTAGGTGTGGACCAGGAAGAAGTCGGGGTCGAAGGTCGCGCTGCCCCCGCGGCGGGGATCGTCCGGGTCCTCGTACCACCACCCGCTGTCGCCGCCGCGGACACCGCCGCAGCCGAGCGCCAGCACGGCGAGGGTGGGCAGGAACCAGGAGAGGCGCATCAGCATGGGCTGCGATTCATCGTACCCGGTCCTGCCGACGGCCGAAGCGGGGCCCCGGGCTGGGGCCGCAGCGTTTAGGATCTGGCGCATCGAGCGTCCCAGGAGGTCGGATGCGCTTCGCCCACACCAACCTGGTGGCCCGGGACTGGAAGGCCCTGGCCGGGTTCTACGGGGATGTCTTCGGCTGTGTTCCGGTGCCCCCGGTGCGGGATCAGCAGGGGGAGTGG
Source organism: uncultured Enterobacterales bacterium (assembly GCA_964501915.1). Lineage (GTDB taxonomy): Bacteria > Myxococcota_A > UBA796 > UBA796 > CAJQPC01 > CAYFPX01. The sequence continues at coordinate 3,199 of CAZCVP010000256.1, read as the reverse complement.
CTGGAGCGCGGGACGGGTGTGGAGCACGCAGCCCTCCACGGCGTGCACCTACGACTCCCGGGTGGGGGACCGGCTGGGCCGACCCTGGAGATCTTCACGTGGTCGCCGGCGTTCGAGCGCCCGATGCCAGCGCCCAACCAGTGGGGGGCCGGGCACCTGGCCTTCGAGGTCGAGGACGTCGAAGCGACGCTGAGGGACCTGCTGGAGGCGGGCGGCTCGCGAGCCGGCGAGGTCGTCACCCGGGAGATCCCCGGCGCCGGCCGGCTGGCCTTCACCTACGCCCGGGACCCCGAGGGCAACCTCGTGGAGCTCCAGAGCTGGACCCGTCCCGAGGGAGCGAGCGCGGCTGTGGCCTCGGGCTACGACGCCTGGGCCTCCACCTACGACAGCGACGACAACCCCACGCGGGACCTCGACGGGCTCGTGCTGGACGCCCTGCTGCCCGACGTCACCGGACTGCACGTGCTGGAGCTGGGCTGTGGGACCGGGCGCAACACGGAGCGGCTGTCCGGCGCCGCCGAGGTCCTGGCCCTCGACCTGTCCGAAGGCATGCTCGCGCTCGCCCGGGACCGGGTCGAGGCACCGGACGTGCGCTTCGTGCAGCACGACCTCCAGGAGGGGCTGCCGGTGCCCTCCGCCTCCTTCGACCTGGTCCTGGAGGACCTGGTCCTGGAGCACGTGCCGAGCGTGGTGCCGGTGCTGGCTGAGGTGTGCCGGGTGCTGGTACCCGGGGGGCGGGCCGTGGTGATCGAGCTGCATCCGTGCCGGCAGCGGCGAGGGGTCCGGCCTCGCTACAAGACTCCCGACGGGACCGTGGAGGTCAAGGCCTGGACCCACCCCCTGTCGGAGTGGTTCGACGCCGCGCGCCACGCGGACCTGGACGTCGTGGACGTCCAGGAGTGGGACGACGAAGGGCCCATCCAGCCAGGCGAGGACCGGGAGCCCCGGGTGCTGGTCCTGGTGCTGCGGCGGCCGGGGGAGTTCTAGCAGCCCTCGGGAGCAATGCCCCACACCCTCCTAGGGGCGGCAAGGCGGGTAGCAGCCGCGTCGCCGGTCGCTGGAGCCCACAACGTGCGGGGTGGGATGCCACCGGCGGTGTTGTGGGCCGCCGGGGGCCTCGCCCCTCGGTTCACCGCCCCGGGAAGCCCTTCGCCATCTTCGCGAGCCGCGTGCTCGGGTCCTCGGGAAAGCCCGGCGCCGCTGCGGCGAGGCACTCCGTCGACCAGGGGGCTTCGAGACTCTCGGCGGCGTCCAGGGCGGCGACGGTGCAGATGTAGTCCTTGGCGTCCCGGGGCCCGCGGACCAGGCGCTCCAGGGTGGGGCCCGGGCGGGGAGCCGGCAGCGGCGGGACGGCGGGTCCGAGGTCGATGACCGTGCCGTCGCTGATGGCCTGGTCCCGGAAGAAGGCCAGGCGCCAGCCGGCCCGCAGGAGCAGGACACCTCGCGTCCGGGCCTCTGTCGCTCGACTCGCGAGGGCGTGCAGGGCCTGGACCGTCGAGACCGCTCGGCGGCCCACCACGTGGGTCGGTCGCTCCCGGGTCAGGCGGGCCGCGCCCACGTGCAGGGCCACCCAGGAGGGCCCGGCGGGGAGTCCTGCGGCCCGGTCTCGGGCCAGCATCTGCTGGACCTCCAGGGGGCTGGCCGTGGCGAGGACCTCCAGGGTCTGCTGGACCTGCCGCTCGTCGGAGGGGCCCGACGTGGGCCGCGACGTGGGCTGGGACACGGCCTCGACCGCCTGCTCGAGCCCGCCCTGGTACCTCGTGCCCGGGGGCTGCTCCCGGACCAGGAGCGCCCTCACGGCGGAGCGCAGCACCGTCTCCGCGTGCCAGAACCCCACCGTCTCCAGGTTCCGCCAGGCGGCCGCGAGGTACTCGGCCTTGCGACCCACGTAGCGGGCGTCGCGGGCGGCCTGGACCGCCAGCAGGTCGAAGGCCTGGCGCGGGTCCTGTGTGCGACACCAGGCCGTGACGAGGGTGTCGGCCAGGGCCATGTCCCAGTCGTCCAGGGCCGTCTGGAGCATGGTGGGCAGGCCCCGCAGGCGACCGGGCACCTTGGGGGCCGGGGGGAGGGGATCCTCGCTGCGACCCTCGGACCAGGCATCCAGCAGCCACACCCAGGGCCACCAGGTCAGCTCGCTGGAGACAGCGGTCGAGGCCCTGGCGACGGGGTCGACCGCGATGACGAGGTCGAAGGCCCGGCTCAGGCCGTGCCCGGCGTCGATGGCCTGCGCCGTGGCCAGCGTGAAGGCCTCGTGCAGGGCCGCCGGGGTCAGGCCGGCCTCCACCCGCTGGCGCAGGCCGGCCAGGAGCGTGTCCGAGGGATCGGTCCGGAGCCAGCCTGGCAGGTCCTCCTGGGCCCAGGCCCGCGGGGCCACCGCGAGCCCGGGGACTCCGGCCAGGACCTCCCTTCGGCTCGGCGCTCTCAAGCGTTGATGCGCACCGAGATCATCTGCACCGGCGTCGTTGGCTTGCCGCTGCGGGTGCCCTTGGTCTCGATCGCCTTGATCACGTCCATGCCCTCGGTGATCCGGGCGAAGACGGGGTGCTTGGAGGGGGTGGAGGTGTCCCACCAGTCCAGGAAGCGGTTGTGCACCGTGTTGATGAAGAACTGGGAGCCGCCGGAGTTGGGGCGCCCGGTGTTGGCCATCGACAGGGTGCCGGGCTCGTTGGAGAACCTGGCGTCCTGGAGGAACTCGTCCTGGATGGTGCCGTGGGGGGGGCCACCGGTGCCAGCCCGACCGCTGTGGGGGTCCTTGGAGTGGGGGCAGCCGAACTGGCACATGAAGTTGGGGATGATGCGGTGGAAGTGCAGTCCGTCGTAGAAGCCGCCGTTCGCCAGGTCGATGAAGTTCTGGGCCGTGATCGGCATCTGCTCCTTGTAGAGCTCGACCGTGAAGGTGCCTTCACTGGTGGTGCAGGTCGCGGTGGGGTTGGGCATGGGGGGCTCCTCCAGAGGTGGAGCCGACACCTAACGAGGTCGTCGAGGGTTGCCCTCCCCGCCAGACCCGGTCACACTGCGCCGGATCCGGGAGTGCCATCCCGGTCCAAGGAGGAGAACCCCATGAGCCTGAGCCTTCTACTTCTGGGCGGTCTGCTCGCCACCACCGGCTGTGGCGACGACACGACCGACGACAGCGGAACCACCGAGACCGACACCGACACCGACACCGACACCGACACCGACACCGACACCGACACCG
>CAZCVP010000255.1:0-10002 GCA_964501915.1 uncultured Enterobacterales bacterium | reverse complement strand
CGACACCGACACCGACACCGACACCGACACCGACACCGACACCGACACCCCGCCGGTCGACGCCGACGGAGACGGCTTCCCGAGCCTCGCCAGCGGCGGCACGGACTGCGACGACGACGACCCGGAGATCCATCCCGACGCCGTCGAAGCGTGTGACGGGGTCGACAACGACTGCGACGAGACCAGCGGCGAGGACGGCGTGGTGAGCCTGGAGGACGGCACGTCCAAGGCCACCATCCAGTCGGCGCTGGACATCGCCTCCCCAGGCGAGACCGTGACGGTCTGCCCCGGCACCTACGCCGAGACCCTGGTGATCGACCAGGACCAGACGCTGCTGGGCCTCGAGGGCGCCGAGCGGACCATCGTCGACGGGAACAGCCCCCAGCCCAAGGCCTCGACCATCGAGGTGCGCGGGCGGATCGACGTGCGCCTGGAGGGCCTCACCGTCACCGGCGGCAACGGCACCATGAACGACGGCAGCCGCTGGGGCGGTGGCGTCTACGCGGGCCAGTCCAACGGCCTGGAGGTCGTGGACTGCATCATCTCCGGCAACGAGGCGGACTTCGGCGGTGGACTCATCGGCACCGGGCTCTACCCGGCGTCCGACACCATCGAGCACACCGTCTTCGAGTCCAACACCGCCACCATGGGCGGCGGGGGCTTCCTGCTCTTCCACGGCACCCTCACCGGCGTGACCGCCCGGGACAACGAGGCCGGCTACGGGGGCGGCGGCAACGTCTGGTACTGGGACGTGACGGCCGACTCGACCACCAGCTTGGAGCTCAACCACGCCACGGTCGCTGGCGGTGGCCTGATGGTCTACGACGAGGGCACCTGGTCCGGCGGCACCATCAGCACCAACACCGCCGTGGAGCTCGGTGGGGGCGTGGTGATCCGCAGCGACGGCAACCTGGAAGACACCACCGTCTCCAGCAACACGAGCGATGGCCTCGGCGGTGGCGTCGGGGTGGACGAGGACGTCTACGAGCTCACCAACGTCGTCGTGCAGGACAACGTGGCCACCAGTGGCGCGGGCCTCGCCACCCAGTCCGCCAGCGGCCAGCTCGACACGGTGGTCTTCAGTGGCAACGCGGCCAGCTCCAGCGGCGGTGGCCTCTACCTCGTGGGCAAGTCGAGCCTCACGGCGAGCGCGACGGAGTTCTCCGGCGACACGCCCGACGACATCACCCTCGCCCGGGGCGCCGAGACGACCACCTACGAGACCGCGGAGTCCAGGGACTTCTCCTGTGACGTGCTGACCCAGGCCTGTACCTGGCGCTGAATCCCCTGGGAACGCAGGAGAGTGCCCGGTCGGGCGTAGGATGCGCGGGACTCCACTGGAGGCCGCATGGCACGGCTGATCCGGATCCTCCAGACCGCGGCGGACCACGTGCGACGCCGCCCCCTCGCCATCGCCCTGGTCTGCGCCCTGCTGCTGGCGCTGCCCGGCCTGGCCCTGCCCTTCATGATGGACGACTTCATCCACCTGGAGGTCGTGCGCGCCTGGACCGGCGTCTCCCCCGACGGCTGGGGGTCCCGCGCCATGCACGAGGACCCGCTGGGGCTGATCAACCCCTTCGCCTTCCTCGACGGCACCCCGGAGATGAACCTCCCCCTCATCGAGCAGTCCGTCTACCCCTGGTGGACGTGGCCCGCGGAGAAGCTCAACTTCTGGCGACCGCTCGCCACGATCACGATGCTCGTGGACCACGCCCTCTTCGACCGGTGGGCCGTCGGCTTCCACCTGCACTCCGTGGCCTGGTGGCTGGGCCTGGTGGCGGTCTGCCACGCGCTCTTCCGGCGCCTCCTCGGCCCCGGCCTCGCCGCCCTGGCCCTGCTGGTGTTCACGCTGGACAGCAGCCACACCTGGCCGGTGGCCTGGATCGCCAACCGCAACGCCCTGGTGGCGGCCGTGCCCGCCCTGCTGGGACTCGTCGCCCACCTGCGCTGGCGCGAGCAGGGCTGGCGGCCCGGCCTGCCCCTCTCGATGCTCGGTCTCGGCGTGGGACTGCTCGGTGGCGAGGCGGCCCTGGGGGTCTTCGCCTACGTGGGCGCCTATGAGCTCGTCGGCGCTCGCGGGGGCTGGATCGAGCGGATCCGGTCCCTGGTGCCGGCCGGCCTCGTCGGGCTGGCCTGGGCGGCCTGGTACAAGTCCCAGGGCTTCGGTGCCAACGGCTCGGGCCTGTACCTGGACCCGATCGCCGAGACCGGGGAGTACCTCGTCCAGTCCCTCCAGCGCCTGCCGGCCCTGGTCGGTGCCCAGTTCGGGCTCCTGCCCTCGGACATCTGGGCGATCGCACCTCCGGCACGCCCACTGCTGACCCTCCAGGGCATCGCGGTCGTGGCCGTCCTGGTCTGGCTGCTGCGGCTCGCGTGGCCGACCCTGGAGCCCGAGGAGCAGCGGACCGTGCGCTGGCTGACCCTCGGCGGCGCCCTGGCCCTGCTGCCGGTCATCGCCACCTTCCCCCTCGACCGCCTGCTCCTGCTGCCGGGGCTGGCTGGCGCGGTGCTGATCGCGGTGGTGCTCCGGTGGGCCTGGCAGCGAGTGACGGACCCGGACGCGGGCGGCCGGCTCGGACCCGGGCTGTTGACCGCGGCGGTCGGCGGCGTGCACCTGGCCCTCGCCCCCCTGGCCTTCGTGAGCACGATCCTCTTCCTCGGCCAGGCGCTGGGCCACGGGGACCGCCTGATGGAGACCGTCGAGATCGACTGGGACGAGGCGCCTGGTCAGCACGCCCTGATCCTCAACGCCTCCGACCCGGGCATCTCCGTCTACCTGGGGGCGGCGCTCTTCTGGGGCGGCAAGCCGGTCACGAAGACCTGGACGGCCCTGTGGATGGTGGCCTCCGACTACCGGCTCACCCGCACCGGCACCCACAGCTTCGAGCTCGAATCCCTCGACGGGCGACTGCTGGACCTCCCCTTCCCGTCGCTCTTCCGCGGCGAGCAGCACCCCTTCGCCGTCGGTGACCGCGTCGAGGTGGACCTGTTCACCGTCGAGGTGCTGGCGGTGGACGGGCCGAGCCCCACCCACGTCGAGTTCACCTTCGCCGACCCCCTCGACGACCCCTCGCTGGCCTTCCTCGTCTGGAGGGACCAGGCCGTGCGCCGCTACACCTTCGGCGACGTGGGAGACATCGATCTGCTGAGCTGGGAGCCCGGTCCCTCCGGGATGTGAGCCGACCTACCAGGAGCCGATGGTGCCCAGGTGAGCGCCGTTGGCCCGGTCGATCACCTCCAGCCAGGTCCAGTGGGGCACGTAGACACGTGTCGCCGTGACCACCATCGCCCGCTCTTCGGAGCCGTCCTGGGAGCGGGGCACGGCCACGTCCCACAGGGTGTCGCCGGTGCGGGCGTCGATCGCGATCAGGCGCCTGCTGTCGTCGCGCTGGGTGTAGGTGGCGACCAGGGTGCCCGTGTGGAGGTCGGTCAGCGCGGCGGACTCGGCCTTGGCGCGCTGGGGATCTCCCGCTGGCAGGGTGCGGGACCAGAGGACGGACGCGCTGTGGGGGTCGAAGCCGAGAGCCATCGGGACCTCGGTGCCGGGGCTGCGGACCCCCACGGCCACCGCGTCGTCCCCGTGGCGCAGGACCCGCTCCGCCTCGAAGCCGGCCTGGCGGGGGGCGGCCTTCTCCGGCAGGCACGTCGCCGTCAGGGCCCACCCATCGGGCGCGAAGAAGCCCCGACAGTCCGGGGAGGGCCGCCGATCGGGCGGGCAGGTCCCGGGGTCGGCAGCGGGCGAAGAGCGTCCGGTCGCCACGTCGACCACCACGTGCTGCTCGTCGGCCACCTGGACCCAGACCTCCTCGGCGGAGGCCCCGGGGCAGATCCGCTCGGCCACGTCGCTCAGGGTGAGGTGGTGCGTGGTCTCTCCCGTGGTCGGGTCGGCGACGGTCAGGCCCGCGCGGCTGTCGCTGTAGATCACCCGCTCCCCGGCCACGAGGACGTGGACCCGTCGGTAGGCATCGTCCCCGCTCCACGTGCCGAGGGAGGGGGTCACCCAGAGCCGCTCCAGGCTCTGGCCATCGAAGGCGCTGACGTGGAGGTGACTGCCGTCGTCCCGGTGGACCCGGGTGCGGCCGAAGAGCACGCCGTCCGCGCCTCCGCGTTCCAGGACGACGGGCACGGAGAGGTTGTCCCAGGCGTAGCGCTCCCCCGGACCGACCGAGGCGGCGATCGACTCCACCCCGTCGATCACAGCGCCGAGGGACCCGGACTCACCGATCGGTCGCATCATCAGGGACACGACCATGCCCGCCGCGACCAGGACCAGGGACAGGAACATCAGGACCCCGGCCCGGCGTGACGTGCTTCCCGTCGCGCCGACCGGCTCCGCCGAGTGGAACTCGGTCCCGCAGAAGCTGCACACCACGTCCTCGCCGGCCCGAGGGACGCGCACGGAGGCACCACAGGAGGGACACTTGACCGGTCGCAGGCGCATGGTGGGCCAAGCCTACCGCCGGAACGACCCTGGCAAGATGGGCCCGTGTGGTGGTGGGTCAGCATCGGGTGGGCTGGGACCTCGGCCCTCTGGGGCGAGGCTGGGGAGCTCTGGGACCCGCGGGGACGCCTGCCCGACTTCTCCTACGCCGGCTACCAGGAGGGCGCGGAGCCACCGGAGGTGCCGGTCGTGGTCGACGTGCGGGATCACGGTGGGGTCGGCGACGGGGTGACGGACGACACCGCAGCGCTTCAGTCGGCTCTGGACGCGGCGGCCGAGGCCGGCGGCGGCGCGGTGTGGGTGCCCTCCGGGACCTGGAGGGTCCAGGACGTGCTCAACCTCTCCGCCAGCGGCGTCGTGCTGCGCGGAGAAGGGCCGGAGTCCACGAGCCTGGACATCGGCGTCTCCCTCACCGACGTCCGCGGCCCCTCAGAGGGCTGGTCCTGGGGCGGCGGCTTCCTCTGGGTGGAGCCTCCGGAGCGGGGGGCGAGCATCGCAACCGTGCTCGAGCCTGCCGAGCGTGGCGACACGGTGCTCGTCCTGGACGAAGCCGCGGAGGGCTGGGCCGTGCTCCGGCTCACCGACGACGACGAGCGCTCCCTCGGCCTGCACCTGCACAACGACCAGGCCGAGCCCGGGGACTGCGAGTACCAGGTGCCCCTGGTCCTGGACCGGCCCGTGTGGCTCGACGCCGACGGTGCCCTGGCACAGCCCCTGCGCTTCGACGTGCGCCTCGCCTGGAACCGGGTGTGATCCATACCCCGGTCACGATGCGGCCATGGAGTGCGACCCCGGCTGCGCGGATCCGGCCATAGGCGCCAGCAACCCGCGGAAACAGGCGGTTCCTCTCGTCTGCCCGGGCGGCGCATGTGGCGCTCGCGACCGGGGTATGCATCTCACCCATTCTCAGACGGCTCTCGTCCCCCCACCCGGTAAGGTGGATCTGGAGAGGAGGCCCCATGCTGACCCTCGCGCTATCGCTGGTGGCGTGCACAGGCGGCACCCTGCCCTCGCCGGGGGGAGGGACGACCGAAGGGCTCGACAGCGAGCTGGTCTACGACCTCGACCACCTCCTCCGCGTCGAGATCGAGCTGCCCGAGCAGGACTGGGACGCCCTCCGCGAGCAGACCCGGACCCTGGCCGACACCATCATGAAGGAGGACTGCCAGGCGGAGCCGTTCGAGAGTCCCTTCACCTGGTTCGAGGCTTCCGCCACCCTCGACGGCGAGCACCTTCCGCGCGTCGACGTGCGCAAGAAGGGCTTCCTCGGCTCGCTGAGCGCCGACAAGCCCGCCCTCAAGCTGGACCTGGGGGAGTACGACGAGGAGGCGACCTTCCACGGGGTGCGGCGCCTGACCCTGAACAACTCGCAGAGCGACCCGTCCTTCGTGACCCAGTGCCTGACCTATGCGACGTTCGCCGACGTCGGCCTGCCGGCGCCGAGGTGCAGCCTCGCCCAGGTGACCGTGAACGGCGAGGACCTGGGGCTCTTCGTGAACCTGGAGCCGATCAAGGAGCCCTTGCTGGAGCGCTTGTTCGGGAGCAGCGAAGGCAACCTCTACGAGGGAACCCTGGCCGACTTCCGGGACGGCTGGACCGGCACCCTGGAGATGAAGAACACCGAGGACACCAACGACCGGTCCGACATCGACGCGCTGGTGGCGGCCGCGGACGCCGACGACGACGTGCTGCTCGAAGAGCTCGACGCCGTCATCGACCTCGACGCCTTCTTCGACTTCTGGGCCGCCGAGGTGCTGGTGCAGCACATCGACGGCTACGCGTCGAACACGAACAACTACTACCTCTACGCCGACCCCAGCGATGGTCGGTTCCACTTCATCCCCTGGGGCGCCGACGAGACCTTCAACGGCGGCGGCTGGGACGAGGAGGAAGAGGAGTCGACCGGCCCCGACTCGGTCTACGCCTCGAGCATCCTCTCCTGGCGCCTCTACAACCACCCCGAGGGCCAGGCCCGCTACCTGGGCCACCTCCAGGGCCTCGTCGACGAGATCTGGTCCGAGGAGCTCGCGGGCGAACGCATCGACCGCATGTGGGCGCTCATCGAGCCCGAGCTGGCGGGCGAGATGCTGGAGTTCGTCCAGGCCGAGCTGGAGCTGGTGCGGCGAGTGGTCGAGTCCCGCCGGGCCGACATCGACGAAGAGCTGGCCGACGGACCGGTCTCCTGGCCCTGGGGACTCCGGGACTCCTACTGCTTCGAGCCTGTCGGCTCCCTGGACGCCGTCTTCGAGACCACCTGGGGCACGCTGGACACCGAGGACTGGCTGAACACCGGCAGCTCGACCACCGAGATCTCCCTGGAAGACGAGACCTGGCCCGTGCTGGAGGGAGGGGCCCTGGCGGGGACGTGGGAGGAGGACACCGTGCTCTACCTCACCTCCCGACTCAGCCCCTTCGAGCTGGTCATCGTGTACCTGGCCCTCGAGGAGGACCGCGTCGCGCCCGGAGACGTCGAGCTGGACCTCGACCAGGCCTTCGGTGCCCTGCTCTACATGGACTCGCGGACCATGGACGACTTCGGGCTGCTGTCCTACGCGATCGGGACCCTGCGCTTCGACGAGGCGTCGACGGTCGACGGCGCAACCGTCGAGGGCTCGGTGGAGGGGGAGCTGATCTTCTTCTGAGTCTGCCGCTCAGCGACGCTCGTCGCAGACCTCGAAGGTGCAGCACGACCCACGCGTGGCGTCGGCGCACTGGCCGTCTCCGGTGCAGGCGCAGCCGCAGGACTCGAAGTAGCGCGGCTCGCAGGCGGCTTCGTAGAGGCAGTCCAGCTCGGCGAGGGCGCCACACGGGCTGTCGGTGTCTGCGTCGCAGCTCGCCAGGGTGGCGGCCAGGACCGCGAACAGGAGGATCCCGAGTCGGCGAAGACGACCCATGGGAACAAGGTACGTCGGACTTGCGGGGGTCCGGGAGGGCAGGTTCGATCACCGCCCTTGCGTGAGAACGGCACTCAATTGTGCGTGAAGTCGGTAGTTATGGCTGCGTAGAAGTGGTACTACAGATCCATGGAGACCACCCGCTACCTGCCCCGACTGCTGGACCCGGTGCTGCAGGGCCTGGTCGCCGATCTCCCCGCGATCCTGCTGACCGGACCGCGCGCGACCGGCAAGACCACGACCGCCGAGAGACACGCCCGAGCCACCCTCCGGCTGGACCGCCCGGAGGAAGCAGCCGTCGTCAGCGCAGACCCCGACGCTTCCCTCAGGGATCGGGAAGCACCCCTGTTGATCGACGAGTGGCAGGTCGTGCCGTCCGTCCTGGGCGCGGTGAAGCGAGCGGTCGACCGCGACCCCTCGCCCGGCCGGTTCCTGATCACGGGCTCCGTCCGCGCCGAACTCGACCCCCAGCTCTGGCCCGGCACCGGTCGCCTGGTTCGAGTGCCCCTGCACGGACTGGCCACCCGGGAGCGAGTCGGCGCGATCGAGCGACCCGGCCTCATCGACAGGCTCGTCGAGGGGGGAGTCGAGGCGGTCGGCCAGCCCGCCGATCCACCCGATCTGCGCGGCTATGTCCGTGAGCTGCTGGTGAGCGGCTTTCCCCAGCCGGCGGTCCACCTGCCCGCTGACCGCCGCGCCCTCTGGCTGTCGAGCTACCTCGAGCAGATCGTCACCCGGGATGCCCCCCGGTCCGCCCCCGGGCGGGACCCGCACCGGCTGCGTCGCTACCTGGAGACCCTCGCCGTCCAGACCGCGGGGGTCGTCGACGACGCCACGCTCTTCCGCGCCGCCGGCATCAACCGGCGCACGGCGCTCGCCTACGAGCAGCTCCTGGGCGACCTCTCGATCGTCGAAGCGTTGCCCGCCTGGTGGAGCAACCGCCTCAAGCGACTCGTCCGTCGACCCAAGCGTCTCTTCACCGACGCCGCCCTGGCCGCGACCGCGATCCGGGTCGACGAGGAGGGCATCATGCGGGACGGAGGCCTGCTCGGACGCCTGCTCGAGACCTTCGTCATCGCCCAGCTCCGTGCGGAGCTGCCGGTCAGCCGCACCTCCTGCAGGCTCTTCCACCTGCGCACCGAGCAGGGTCGGCACGAAGTCGACGTCATCGCCGAGCTCCCCCGCCAGAGGCTCCTGGCCTTCGAGGTGAAGGCCACCTCCGCCCCTGGCCGTGACCAGGCCCGGCACCTTCTCTGGCTGCGAGACCAGCTCGGCGGTCGCTTCGTCGCCGGCGTCCTGCTCCACACGGGTGCCCGGGCCTTCCGGCTCGACGACCGGATCGCGGCCATCCCTATCGCCGCGCTCTGGGACAGCGGCTGAGCGGCGCCTACCCCGCCAGCGTGATGAAGATCGCGCTCGCGACCACCGTGCCCACGACCCCGGCCACCGCCGAGACCATCTCAGGCGTTGAAAGGACCGGTTGACAAAAAAGAAAAAGGCAGCCTACTGTCCAGGGGCACCCTCACTCAGAAGCCCCACGCGCGATGAAGTACGCCTCACCAAGAACCCCGTCAAGATCGTCACCGCTCCTGCACCGCAGATGGCCGAGATCGCCCTCGACGTCTCAGCCTACGAGCGCGGCGTGCTCCAGCTTCGGGTCTACGAGTTCATCGGCGGCGGCAGCGCGACCGTGAGGCTCGAGACGTCCATGACCAACGAGAGCGAGGACGGCTGGGAGGTCGTGGCTACCTGGACCGCCGTAACGAGCACCACGGTCGAGAAGATCCTGGCCACCGACATGCTTCGCTACCTCCGCTGGAACGTCTCTGCGCTCAGCGGCTCCTCACCTTCGATCACCTTCGACATCAGCGGCATGTTGGAGCGGGCTCGGTGAGCCGAACCGTCGATCCGCGGATCCGGGTCCTGAGACCCGTGCCTGACCCGCGGATCCGGGTCCTCGCCCCGCCGGAAGACCCCCGGCTGGTGCGCTCGAGCTCCCTCCGACTCGACACCAGGCTGCACACACCGCGGCCGCTCGCCGACGAGCGCATCCAGACCCTGGGCACCACCCCTACCCGCATCCGTACCTACTCCGGAGAAGCGGCAGAGCTGTGCGTCGAGTGGGAGGGACCCTGCGAGCGGGTCACCACCACCTACCCAGGGGCCGACTACGGCGGCGCCTTCGTCGCCTTCAACAACGCGCTCTTCGCGGCCCTCGACGGCGCCGGGTTCCTGTACGTGACCTTCGTGGACGACGGCGAGGTCGTGGTCTGGCGCTCGGACACGACGGCCGGCTACGCCAACTGGACCCAGGCTGCGCGGATCGGGGGCACGGTGAAGGCTCGCCATCCTGCGATCGCGGCGGGTGACCGCGGACAGGTCGTGGTAACCCCGAGGGCGTGTACCTGAGCGAAGCGACCGCTGGAGACACCTCGGCTCCGACCGCCAGCACACCGGAGGGCCGCTTCGCGGGCGTGGTGACGCTTGCGCACTCATCGCTCTCCGACCTTGACGACTTTCGCAGGCCATGCGTTCGGATCGCCACGAACGGCGGCCTGCACCTGACCTGGGCCGCCGAGACACCCGTCGCCTCGGGGAGCAGCGTCACACGCGCCGAGATCTACACGGCCTTTCGTCCCTCGGGCGGCGCCTGGACCACCACCGGAC
>CAZCVP010000254.1:3784-10028 GCA_964501915.1 uncultured Enterobacterales bacterium | reverse complement strand
CGAGCACAGAGCCACCCGGCGCCCACCAGCGCCCGCTCCGCAGCAGCCTCACCCGCCGAGACCACCCCCAACCTCGCCCCGCCAGCCAACAGCGGCCACCTCACCCCCCCCCGGCATCGCCCCCAGGCCCCTCGACTCCCTTCTCCTCCTCGGCCGGGTCTTCCCGTTCCTTCTTGGAGCCCCTCCCCCGACGCCGCGAGGGCGTCTTCCGCGCGTCGTCCTCGTCCGAACCCTTCCTCCTGCGAGCCCCATCCTTGACCTTGGACTCGATGTCCAGGCGATGATCCCGAGCCTCCTCGGCCTTCCGCCGGGCCCAGGAACGACGGGGATCGAGGGCCACGGAGTCGCTGAAGCTCCGGAAGGCGACCTCCCAGTCCTCCTCGAGCGCGGCGGCATCTCCGCGGACCTCGAGCTCCTCGGCCAGGGGCCGAGCCCGCTCGCACACCTCGTCGCTGTGGTGGTCCCACCTCCGCCCCGCCACGAGCTCCTCGATGCGCTCGGCCTCCGACGCCACATGGTCCGACCGGACCGCGTGACAGGTCGCCATCGCAGCCTCGACCTCTGGCTCGTGGTCCGAGTGGTACCGCTTGTCCCGGTACACATGCCACCGGGCCATGCGCCAGGACTCCCAGGCCTGCTCGCATCGCCCCTCGTCGGCCAGCACGAACGCCCGGTCGCGGTCCGCGTCGGCGTGGGCCAGGGCCTCCTCGCGCGTCACGACCTCGAAGGCGTCGGTGAACCAGATCTCCCCCGCCATCCACCGCACGTCGCCGGAGGGCTCCGATCCCGTCGGCATCATGACAGCACCCTCGTCGAGGTCCAGGAGCACGAAGCCGAGGTCGTAGCGCCCAGGCGGCAGGTCGGAAGGGAGCAGGAAGTCGTAGCGGCTGACGACGTGGTCCCGGGTCTTCCACTGGTCCGGCGGGTACCAGTCGTAGCCCGGCGGCAGAGCGGCCACGTGGAGCCGACCGTCGGCGTCCCCGACCGCCACGAGGACCCGGAAACCACCGTCCCGCAGGCGACCGGTCATGGTGTACTCGAGGAAGAGCCGGCCTCCCTGAGGCACCTCGGGACTCGGCAGGTCCCAACCCTCGAGGACCGCCCCGTCGTAGCGAACCTCACGACCCTCCGGACCGGTGTAGGACCGCTGCACGAAGATGTCCTTGCGGATGTGGTTGCCGATGTGGAGCTGCTTCTTGTTGGCCGGGTAGCCGGGGACCTCGAGGTAGTCCCGGCTCCAGAGAGAGAGCTTGGGGATCTTGGACTTGTTGGCCCAGCCCGCATGCACGTGGGCGAAGTCCGGGCGCCGCTCGCCGAAGACGTACTCCTCCATGAACTTGCGCTGGTAGATGTGCCGGGCCATCGGCACGTCGATGAGACCGGCGATGTCCACGATCTCCCAGTCCGTGAACCACATGTGGGCACCCATGTCGACGTCGAGCAGGGTGACGTGGTCGAGGTGCAGGCGGTTCTGCACCCAGGTCATGTAGCGGACACGCTTGTGGATGTCGGAGACGGTGGTCTCGGGCTCCGGCGCCGACCAGGCGCTCTGCCAGATGTTGGGCACCGCCACCAGGACGACGAGGGCACCCGCCAACAGAGGACCGAAGCGGACCGGCAGACGAGGGACCCGGACCTGGGGCAGCGCAGAGGCCAGCTCACCGATGCCGAGACCGAGGAGGACGAAGTTGGGAACGGTGAGGAAGCTGGCCCAACGCCACTGCTTCATCCAGTCCCCACCACTGTAGAGGATGAAGAAGACGGCGCAGACCGCCATGCCGAGGACCAGGAGGCGCTGCACCGCCCCACGGTGACGCAGGGTGGCCACACCGAGCAGCCCCGGACACAGGATGAGGAACCAGATGCGGGCGTCCACCCAGTGGCGCTGGAGGGTGCTGCCCCACCAGGACGGGCGGTGCTCGACGATGGAGGTCGGCCAGCGACCATCGGAGACGAGCAGGAGACCGCCGACGACGGTGAGTGCGACCACGAGCCAGCGACGCCGATCGCGGAGGGTGGCCAGGGCCAGAGCGTAGAGCGGCAGGGCAAAGGCCAGCCAGAAGGCCCTGCCGTAGTTGGAGAGGTAGCGCCAACCCCGGGTCTTCCACTTCCAGGGCTGGAAGCGGTCCTCGCCGTCGAGCTTGGCGTAGAAGGTGTTGGGCCACTCCCAGGCAAAGTAGTCGTAGCGCCAGGCGTGGTAGGCCACGAACGGCAGCCAGAAGACGCCGAGCCAGGTGGCGATGGGCCGCAGGACGGGGCCGTGCCGAATCGCCAGCACGAGGCGGAACAGGCCACCGACCGCCGCGTAGCAGATGCCCTCCGGACGGGTGAGGGCCAGCAAGAGGAAGAAGACGGCCGAGAGCGGGAAGCGGCGGTGCTGGCCGGGACGGCCCTCGACGAGGGTCCGCCACATTCCCGCGGCGAGGAGGAAGTTGAAGAGGGGGTTCTCCAGGCCCGATGCGTTCCAGATGACGAAGGTGGAGGAGGCCGCCAGGAGAAAGGGTGGGACGAGGGCGGCGTGGTCGAGTCGGTCGGGGCGACAGGCCCGGGCCAGGAGGTAGGACAGGGGCAGGCAGGCCGCGCCGAGGACGGCGCCGAGGACCTTGGCGGAGGTCCAGACGGGAATACCAAGACGACTCAGGATCCCGATCAGGAATGTCCAGGAGGGGTTGCTGTAGGCCTCGACGCGCTCGCCGCCGACCACCGGGACGAGACCCTCCCCCCAGGCCCAGTTGCGGGCGATGGCGTAGGTGATGCCCGCGTCCTCGACGAAGAAGACGGCGAAGACGAGGAAGTGGGCGATGTAGCCCACGACGAGGGCGATGAGGATGTGCACGTGGAGCCGCTCGCGAGAAGTCAGCGAAGCGAACCAGCGCACGAGCTTCTCCGGCGGGGGATCGAGGAGGCGCACCCCGGGGGTCTAACGGACCGCGGGCCTCACTTCCGCGGGCGGCGCTTCAAGGGATCGCGGGCCTTGGCCCGGAGCTTGTCGCGCTGACGTCGACGGGCACGCTGCATGCGCTGGACCCGCAGCCGCTCGATGATCCAGCCGAGCTGGGCGTCGATCTCGGCCTCCCGTCCCCCCTGGACCAGCAGGAGCCCCGCCGCGCGACGGGCCTTGTCGAGCTCGGAGTCGGAGGGCCCCTCGCCGAGGAGACCGACCGCACGGGCGGCGAGGCCGGGACGACCCGCACGGAGCGCCTGGCGCGCGGCCTGGGCCACGTCCTCGGGGCCCGCGGAGGTCAGGGTGGCGATGAACCGGTCCTCGTCCTCGGGGGTGGGCCGGGGGAGGAGGATGTCCGGATCAGCCAATGATCACATCGTCTTCTTGACGCCCGCCGAGGCGGCCTGGGCCTGGCCCGCCTTCTTGGCCTCGGCCTGGCGCTTGAGCTCCTCGAGCTGGGCACGAGCGGAGGCGGTGGCGGTCTTGGCCTGGATCTTCTTGAGCTTGGAGTCGAGGCCCTCGCCAGCGACCTCCTTGCCCACGTCGGCCTCGGCCTGGAGCTTGCCGATGTGCTCGCGCACGTTCTCCAGAGCCTTGATGTCGGCCTCCATGGACAGCCCGTCGAGGGTGTCCTGGATCTGGATGCGGGCCTCGGCCGTGGCCTTCTTGGCCAGCATCTCGTCCTTCTCCCGACGAAGACGCTCGATCTCCCCCTGGTAGGAGATGAGGCTGGCCTTGGACTCCTCCGCCTCGGCGGCGATCTTGTCCAGCTCTCCCTTGAGCCCAGCGAGCTGGGAGTTGAGCTCGTCCTTCTTCTGGATGAGCACCAGGGCGACCTCGTCCTCGCCCTCCTCCACCGCGATGGGGATCTGGAGGTTCACCTCGGCCAGCTCCTTCTCCTTCTCCTCCAGCTCGGTCTCGGTCTTGTTGCGCAGGTAGACGATGCTCGACACCGCCTTCTTGAGCTCCCGATGCTGGCGAACCCGCTCCTCGATGGCCGCCTCGTAGACCGCCTCCGGGTTCTTGGTCTCGATGCCGGAGACCCACAGGGAGAGGAACCCACGCCACACGTTCGCGATACGGTCGAAGAAACCCATGCCGACTCCAAAACAGGTCTCGGCACCGACCTTACTGCCGATGCCCTGGTGCTGCAACCAACCCCTCGACACGCGGGATGCCTCCCGGATTGCACGGTACAGATGCTGTGAAGGGCCGCCCGAGTGCCGTTGTCCGCCGTTAGACGCCGAGCATGCTCCTGTTGATCTCGTCGCTCATCGCCTGGGCCGGACCACATGCCGAGCACAGCCTGAGTCACCCCGGCGCCGATCTCGAGCCGGGTGAGACCTGGCGCGAGTCGCCCACCCAGGGGCCCGACGTCTGGGTCTACGGCTACCTGCCCTACTGGGCCGACGACCTGAACCTGGCGTGGGACAGGCTGAGCCACGTCGCCATCTTCGATGTCGGACTGGAGAGCGACGGTAGCCTCTCCAACACCTCGAGGTGGACCTCGATCGCCGCCGACGCCGTGGCCCGGGCCCGACCCTATGGCGTGAGGATCCACCTGACGGTGACGAGCTTCAGCGACACGGTGATGGACAGCGTGCTGCCCAGCCCCAGCCGACGCGCCAAGGCGATCACGGAGCTGGAGAGGCTGGTCGAGGACTACGGCGCCCACGGCGTGTCCGTGGACTTCGAGGGCATGGACCGGTCCAACAAGGAACACCTCGTCGACTTCGTGGCCGAGCTGGACGCGGCGGTCGACGAGGTCACCCTCGCCACCCCCTCCGTCGACTGGTCCGGGGCCTACGACTACGACGAGCTGGCCGCCCACGCGGTGCTCTTCATCATGGGCTACGGCTACCACTGGTCCGGCGGCGACCCGGGCCCCGTGGCGCCCCTGCGGGGCGGCGACCTGTGGGGCAAGTACGCCCTGGACTGGACCGTGGACGACCACATGACCTGGGGCGCCCCCGCCGATCGCATCGTGCTCGGCCTGCCGCTCTACGGACGGGACTGGCCCAGCAGCTCCACGGCGGTGCCCGGCTCGGCGACCGCCGACGGCGTGGCCGTGGTCTACACCGACGCGATCGAGCGCGGCGACCGCTACGGGCGCAACTGGGACGCCGCCAGCGACACCGCCTACACCTTCCCGGACTCCAAGAGCCAGCTCTGGTACGACGACCTGGAGGCGATCCGGATCAAGACCGCCTACGCGGTGGACCAGGGCCTGAAGGGCATCGGCTTCTGGGCCCTGAACTACGAGGGCGGAGACCCGGTCTTCTGGGACATGATCGGCGCCGAGACGACCCTGCCCGGCCGCGACCCGGGCGGCGAGGACCCCGGCCCCGCCGACACCGGTGAGCCGAGCAGCACGGACGACACCGGCCGCGCGACGGACTCCCCCACCCCGGACACCCCCGACACCGGCGAGCCCCCCAGCCCACCCGCCAGCGACCCCTGGACCCGCATCCCCCTGGAAGACGCCGGCATGAGCTGCACGACCGCCCCGCGATACCCCCTGTCCTGGCTCGCCCTGGCCCCTCTGCTCGCGCTCACCCGGCGCCGCCGGCCCACCTGCCCCCGCCTCCCTGTCCGCCTCGCCACCATCCTGTCTCCCCGCCCGACGCGCGCCCGAAGGAGGGGACTCTGAGGCAGCAACGTCGGCCACACCACCCAACCCGGTGAACCCGCCCCACCTCGTCTCCGCCACGACAATCCAGGGTCCCCGGTCGACGCCCTCTCCGCACCCACCACCCTGAACCGGGTTGGTGCCCGTCTCCCCTCAACGCTCTATGGGCACTTGAGGCCGCCACTCCCACGGAAGACCAGGCGCGTCCCCTCCGCGACCGTCACCTGGCACCGCCCGCCGACGCCGTCGGGGAAGGTGACCTTGGCGGTGTGGCTGCCGGGAGTGAGGGGCATCTCGCCCGGGGTGTGGATGGACTTGCCGCCGATGGTGACCTTGGCGCCGGCCGGCGCGGACACGATGCGCACCTCGACCGGAGCCGCGGTGACGGGCGCGGGCTCGGCGACGGGCTCCGGAGGCGGCGCTGCCGGCTTCTTGGGCGAGGCCTTCTTCTGGGGAGCCGCCTTGGGCGGCGGGCTCGCGGCCGGCTCGGGCTCGGCAGCCGGCGCCGCCGGTTCGGGCTCGCGCTCACGCTCGGGCTCGGGCTCGGGCTCGGGCTCCACGACCGGGGCCGGCTCGGCGGCGGGCGGAGGAGCGGCCGGCCGCGCCGCCCGCCCGGCCCCCGCCAGGGGGGTCACCACGGGCGACCCCGCGGCCCGGGGGGGAGCCGCCAC
>CAZCVP010000254.1:0-3774 GCA_964501915.1 uncultured Enterobacterales bacterium | reverse complement strand
CCGGGGGGGGGGGGGGGGGGGGGGGGGCCCCCCGCGGGGGGGCGGGGGGGGGGGGGGGGGGGGGCGGGCCGGCCCCCGCGGCCGGCGGGGCCACGGGCTGGGGCTTCACCTCGGTCGACACCGGGGCCGTGGTCTCCTCGACCTCCTCCGGAACGACAGCCTCCGTCTCGACAGCGGGGGTCGGCTCGGTGCGGCTGAGCACGCTGACCAGGGCCGATCCCACCAGCCCCAGGGCCACCAGCACAGCGAGGGCCAGCCCGATCGGCTTGCGACGCGAGACGGGCGGATCGACGGTGACCGGAATGGTCGCCGGAAGCGGCTCGATGGCCGACACCTCCGTGTCGGGATCCTCCACGACCACGCTCTTGACCTCGTCGACGGCCTCCTCCAGGGCCTTGGGATCGAGCGTGCCCTCCAGCGGCAGGGCAGGCAGCCGCTTGCGCTTGGCGTAGAGGGGGGCGATCACGCTGGAGGCGTACTGGGCCTTGGTGACCCGGTGACCGGGCAGACGCCTGATGGCGGAGGCGCACAGGGCGCGGAACTCGGCGGCGGTGGGACGGTGGGCCGGCTCGTAGCTCACGGCGCGCTGGATGAGCGAGCGGACCATGGCGAGCTGGAGACCCTGCTGGAGATCGGCCGGGGCCAGGGCCTGGACCTTCTCCGCGACCTCTTTTTCGTGGCGGGCCGGGTGCACGCTGAGGCGCCCCAGGGGCTCCCCGGTGATCAGCTCGTAGAGACAGCAACCCAGGCCGTAGACATCGACCTCTGCGCCCCGGGCGAGGCCGTCGAAGCGCTCCGGCGCCATGTAGAGGGGACTGCCCGGCGTGACGCTGCCGGTCTCGGCCTGGCGATCGATGATCTCCGCCCGGGCGGTGCCGAAGTCCAGCACCTTCACCTCGCCGCGCACCGAGAGCATGACGTTGGAGGGCTTGATGTCGCGGTGCACGACCCGGAGCGGCTTGTCGAGCCCCGGTGGGACCTGGTTGAAGGCCGCATCGAGGGCGTCGGCCACCTTGTGGCAGATCTGGAGCGCCACCTCGACGGGCATCGGACCCTCCTGGTTCAGCACGCGGTCGAGGGTCAGACCCCGCACGTACTCCATGACCACGGCGGTGTGATCGTGCAGGGTGGTCAGCTCCTCGACGCGGATGATGTTGTCGTGCTGGAGGCGGGCGAGCATGACCGCCTCGTCGCGGGCGCGCGACAGCACCTCTTCGTCTTCGGCCCAGGCGGCCTTCAGGACCTTGAGCACCACCGTGCGGTGCATGGCGCCCTGGCGAAGCCGTGCGACGTAGACGACTCCGAAGGAGCCCTCCCCGAGGGTCTCGACCAGTTGGGTGTCTGGTGGAAGTGCCATCTCAAGGCCCGCGCCGCGCCGAAGAAGTTACCACGAAGCCGGGTCGACTTGACACCCGCTGGACGAGGTCGTCACGGTGTTGACAAGGTCCCGGGCGGGCTCCTGGCCCGACTCACCGTCTCAATTCGGCGCGGTCGGCTCGCACGATCCCTGGGATCCCGGGGAGCCGTGATCGCCGTACCCGGTGTCGTACTCCTCGCCCCCGGTCCAGGGGTAGCACCAGTTGGTGCCGTCGTCGTTGTCGGTGTCGGAGTAGGACGCGGCGTCCAGCACCAGGGAGTAGCCCTCCACCACCGAGGGCCAGCCACTGAGACCGTCCTCGTAGGACACCACGTCGAGGACCACACCGGCCAGCGACAGGGTCAGGTCCGCGGACGTGTTCCTGAGGCAGAAGCCGGTGTCGAAGGTGTCGCCGGCCCGGCTGGAGCCGTTGACGTCGGATCCATAGACGTAGTCGCAGCCAGACCCCAGGACGGCGTCGGAGTAGCAGAGGACCGCGTAGTCGGAGGCCGGCACGACCAGGCCATCGACACCGAGGTAGAAGCCGGTGGCCGCCGCGCAGGTCGACTCGACGTAGATCCCGTCCGCGTACAGGTCGGACGAGCCCGGGTTGTAGACCTCGAACCACTCGCCGTCGGGCTCGACGTTGACGGGGTCGAGCATCAGCTCGGTGAGGAGGAGATCCCCCGCGGTGGCGAAGTCCTCGTCCACCAGGTCGTCGCAGTCCTGGTCGACGGAGTCGTCGACCTCGGGCGCTGCCGGGTAGACGTCCGCGGCGCTGTCGTCGCAGTCCAGCGGGTTGACGGCGTAGCCGGAGGGCAGGTCGCAGGCGGTGGTGGTGGCGTCGGAGCTGCCGTAGCCGTCCAGGTCCGCGTCGATGTACCAGGTGCCGGCGTCCGAAGCGCTGTCCTCGTCCACCTCGCCGTCGCAGTTCTCGTCGAGAGCGCCGTCGCAGACCTCGGAGGCGCCGGGGTTGACGACGTCCAGGCTGTCGTCGCAGTCGGTGCCCGGCACGATGGCGCCGGTGACGTCCTCGCTGCCGAAGCCGTCCAGGTCGTCGTCCCGCATGCAGTCGGTGCTGCTGTCCGCCTCCGCCGCTCCCGGCGCCGTCTCGCCGCCGGTAGCGGGATCGTCGTCGCAGTCCGAGGCGTCCGAGGTGTAGCCGGTGGGCACCTCGCAGGCATCGACGGTGTCGCTGGCGTCCCCGAAGCCGTCCTCGTCGGCGTCGCGGTACCAGGTCGTGGGGTCGACGGCTCCGGCCTCGTCGACGGACCCGTCACAGTTCTCGTCCGTGGCTCCGTCACAGACCTCGTCGGCGGCCGGACTGACGCCGGAGTCGTCGTCGTCGCAGTCGGTGCCGGCCGTGACCCCGGACCCGGGGCTGTCGCTGCCGTAGCCGTCCCCGTCAGCGTCAGTCAGGCAGTCGGTGGAGCTGTCCTCCGGGGCGGCCCCCGGGTAGGTCGATGCGGCCACCGAGGAGGTGTCGTCACAGTCGGTGTTGTCCGTCAGGGCGCCCGGTGGCCCGTCGCAGCCGAGGACGCCGGAGCTGCCGGCGTCGCCGTAGCCGTCGCCGTCGCCGTCCGGGTACCAGCGAACCTCGCCGACCGCACCGGACTCGTCGATGTCGCCGTCGCCGTCGTTGTCGAGGTCGTCGCACTCCTCGGTGTCCAGGGCGTCGCAGGTCCCATCGCCGTCGGTGTCGGTCATGTCCTCGTCGATGTCGCCGTCGCCGTCGTTGTCGAGGCCGTCGCACTCCTCGGCGTCCAGGTCGTCGCAGGTCCCGTCGCCGTCGGTGTCGGTGGTGTCCTCGTCGATGGAGGTGTCGCAGTCGTTGTCCACCGCGTCGCAGACCTCGGCGGCACCGTCGTAGACGTCGTCGCGGCTGTCGTCGCAGTCGAGGGTGTCGTCCACGTAGCCGGAGGGTGGCACGCAGAACTCCGCGGAGACGTCGGGATCGCCGTAGCCGTCGTCGTCGCTGTCGGCGTAGTAGGGGCTGGTGCCGGTGACGGAGTCGTCCTCGTCGTCCACGAGACCGTCGCAGTCCTCGTCCACCAGCCCGTCGCAGACCTCGGTGGCGGAGGTGTTGATCGCATCGTCGGCGTCGTCACAGTCCAGCCCGCCGTCGACGTCCCGCTCCTCACCGTCGCCGTCGGCGTCGAAGTCGGAGTCCCCGGCGCAGTCCTGGTCCACGTCGTCGTACCAGACCTCCGTCGCACCCGGGTGCACGTCGGCGTCCTGGTCGTCGCAGTCCAGGGCGTTGGTGCTCGAAGGGTCGGGGGGGTCGCACCAGGCCGTGCCCGGGTCGTCGGCGTCGCCGAAGCCGTCCTCGTCGGCGTCCGGGTAGGAGACCGTGGTGCCGGTCACCCCGCTGTCGTCGTCGTCGGCGACGCCGTTGCAGTCCTCGTCGGTGTCGAGGA
>CAZCVP010000253.1:0-10147 GCA_964501915.1 uncultured Enterobacterales bacterium | reverse complement strand
CGAGGCGGGCTGGCTGGGCCGCAAGACGGGCCGCGGCTTCTACGACTACCGCAAGTAGGAGGTCCCGGTGGCCTACGAGCTGCTGCGGGTCGAGGAGCGGGACGCCGCCGTCGTCATCACCCTGGACCGGCCTCCGGTCAACGCGCTGAACCTGGCGATCCTGGGCGAGCTGGGACACGTCGTGTCCGGGCTCGCCGGCCGCCGCGACGTGCGGGGCGTGGTGCTGACCGGTGAGGGCAGGGCCTTCGTGGCCGGCGCCGACATCGCCGAGATGGCGAGCTACAGCCCGGCCCAGGCCGTCGAGTTCGCCGGCCGGGGCCAGGCGGTCCTGAGGTCCTTCGAGGACCTGCCCATGCCGACCCTCGCCGCCGTGAACGGCTTCGCCCTCGGCGGTGGCTGCGAGCTGGCGATGTGTGCGGACCTGATCCTGGCCGGACCCCAGGCGCTCTTCGGCCAGCCCGAGGTCAAGCTGGGTGTGCTTCCCGGCTTCGGCGGCACCCAGCGGCTTCGTCGCCGGGTCGGGGACCAGCGGGCTCGGGAGCTGATCTACACCGGACGCAACGTCGAGGCCGACGAAGCCGTGTCCCTGGGCCTGGCCCTGGGCGTGCACGACGACGTGGTGAGCGCCGCCGTCCAACTCGCCGGCCGCATCGCCCGCAACGGTCCCCACGCGGTGTCCCTCGCCAAGCGGGCGATGGCCGAGACCGCTTGTCTGGGCCTCGACGCCGGCCTGGCCCACGAGGCCACCCTCTTCGGCCTCTGCTTCGCCCACCCCGAGCAGGGCGAAGGTATGGCGGCCTTCCTCGAGAAGCGCAAGCCGACCTTCGGCGACCGATAGGAGACGAGATGTACAAGCTCCCCGAAGACACCCAGCAGATCCGCGATCTGGCCCGGGACTACGCCCGGTCGACCATCATGCCGGGAGCACCCGAGCGGGACCGCACCCACGCCTACCCGGCCGAGCTCGTGGCCGAGCTCGGCGAGATGGGCTTCATGGGCATGTTCGTGCCCGAGCCCTACGGCGGCGCGGGCATGGGCATCCTCGACTATGTCGTGGCGCTGGAGGAGATCTGCTACGCCGACGCCGGTGTCGGCGTGGTCATGTCGGTCCAGAACTCCCTGGTCGAGTGGCCGATCCTGCACTTCGGCAGCGAGGCCCAGAAGCAGCAGTACCTGCCCCTGCTCGCCAGCGCCGAGAAGATCGGCTGCTATGCGCTGACCGAGCCCGAAGCCGGCTCCGACGCCGCCGCCCAGAAGACCCGCTGCGTGCGACGGGAGGACGGCCACTGGTTGCTCAACGGCACCAAGATGTGGATCACCAACGGCCCCCAGGCCGACATCTGCGTGACCTATGCCTCCCTGGACCCGGCCCTGCGCCACAAGCAGGTCTGCGCCTTCATCCTCGAGACGGCCTGGCCCGGCTTCTCGGTCGGCAAGGTCGAGGAGAAGCTCGGTATCGCCTGCTCCGGCACCTCGGAGCTGATCTTCGAGGACCTCGTGGCGCCGCCGGAGGCCCTGCTCCACACCGAGGCCAAGGGCTTCAACGTGGCCATGGCCACCCTGGACGGCGGGCGCATCGGCATCGCCGCCCAGGCCGTGGGCATCGCCCAGCGAGCCTTCGACCTCGCGGTCGCCTACGCCCAGCAGCGCGTCCAGTTCGGCCGCCCGATCGCCAGCAAGCAGGCGATCCAGTGGATGATCGCCGACATGGGCACCCGCATCGAGGCCGCACGGCTGCTGACCTGGAAGGCCGCCGCGATGAAGGACGCCGGCGAGACGGACGGACGGTCCTGCTCGATGGCCAAGGTCTACGCCTCGGAGACCGCCAACTACTGCGCCGATCGGGCGCTGCAGATCCACGGCGGCTACGGCTACTCCAAGGAGTACGAGGTCGAGCGGCTCTTCCGCGACGCCCGCATCACCACGCTGTATGAGGGCACCTCCGAGGTGCAGCGCATGGTCATCGCCAAGAGCTTCCTGGGTTGAGCGCCTCCCGCCGGATCCGGGTCCTGGTGGCCAAGCCGGGCCTGGACGGCCACGATCGTGGCGCCAAGGTCGTGGCCCGCGGCCTGCGCGACGCGGGCATGGAGGTCGTCTACACCGGGCTCCACAAGACCCCGGCGGCGATCGCCGAGGCCGCCCTCCAGGAAGACGTGCACGTGGTCGGGCTCTCGGTGCTCTCGGGCGCCCACAACTCCCTGCTGCCCCTGGTGGTCGAGGAGCTTCGCGCCCGCGAGCTCGACGACGTGCTGGTCGTCGCCGGCGGCATCATCCCTCCGGCGGACGTCAAAGGTCTGGAAGCGGCCGGGCTGGCGCGGATTTTTCCCCCAGGAACGGCGATCCGTGAGATCGTCGCCTTCATCCTGGATCGGGCGCCTCGGCGGCACTGAGAATCGGGCGGTCCGGGACCACGGGAAACCCACACCGGCGGGGGCAGGCGCGTCGGTGGTGGGGCGTGGAGGCTGCTCTGGGGAAGCGACACAACAACCTGCGCCCGGCGGTGCTGTCGGGCACCAGCGGGGAGTACCTGGGCAAGCGGGCGCTGCCGCTCTTGCTCCAGGAGCGCTGCCTGGTCGTCATCCTCGGCCCCCGCGGCGTCGGCAAGAGCTCGGTGGCTCGCCGGATGCTGGGGACGGGCTTGGTGACCCTGCGTGGCCAGGCCCTCCAGGACGAGGTCGCCCGGGCGGTCCGTCGCAAGCGCTGGAGCGAGGAGATCCTGGAGGCGCCGGGCCTGGCGATCGACGGGCCCACCTACCTCAGCCGCCGCCCCGGCGCCCGGAGACTCCTCTCGGCGCTGATCTCCGAGCGCTGCCACCAGGATCCACCGGCGCGGACCGTCATCTGTGGGCTCTCCGGCGACGACAGCGCCCTGCTCCTGCTGGACGCCGTGGAGCCCGAGTGCCGGGTGACCCTGAACCTGCGCTACCCGGAGGGGCGCGGCCGGCGGCGCTTCGCGGCCCGGGTCTGTGACGAGCTGGGGCTGGAGCGCAGTCATGCGAAGCTGGAGGTCTCGGAGCCCTGGACCTACCTCAAGGTGATGCGGGCGCTGAAGCGGGTGCAGCGGGACCAGGCCTAGCCCCGACATCCAACACCTGTTGCATCAGCCTGTGCCATCTGACACATCCCACGGGGAGTCTGGCACACTTGCTCGGTCGTCATGGGTCCTGGGGTGCTCCGGCGAGAAAGGGCTACGCCGTGTGGTGGACACCAACCGGCTGGGCTGTGTGGCCCGCTTCTTGCCTAGGTACCCGTTGTCCGATCCACTCATTCGCCTGAAGGGAGGAACCGTGCGGGTCGCACATCTCAGTTGGAAGCTCCTTCTTCTGCCAGCCCTGGTGGCATTCCTCGGGACGGGCTGTGAAGGCCCCGAAGGACCGGCCGGTGCCGACGGCGCGGACGGCGCCGACGGTGCGGACGGCGAGAACGGCGACGACGGCGACGACGGCGACGACGGCGACGACGGTGAGGACGGCGCCGACGGCGCGGACGGCGCCGACGGTGCGGACGGCGAGAACGGTGAGGACGGCGGCAACGTGGCGATCACGAACTTCCACGGCACCGACTACCTGTTCAGCATCGACGACTTCGCCGAGGCTGGGAAGTACTTCGCCACGGTGACCATCACCGGCGCCACCGCCGACGAGGACGGCACGGTCACGGTCGACTTCGCGGTGGCCGACGAGGACGGCGAGCCGGCCACGGGCGTGACGGGGGCCGACTTCAACATCGTCGCCCTCCAGCCGGCGACCGACGACTACAACTCCAACCACTGGGTGCCCTACATCCTGCGCACCCAGGAGGTCGAGGACTCCGCCGACGGCGACTGGCCCAACCCCGACGGCACCGTCGCTGCGCAGGCCTACCGCGAGAGCGGCGGCGAGTACACCGACAACGAGGACGGCTCCTACACCTACGTCTACGAGACCGACCTCTCGGCGGCCACCGACCCGGTCTCCGGCGATGCGATCGACTACGACCGCTCCCTGACCCACCGGGTCTCGGTGATGATCGGCGGTCACTCCGGCGCCACGGGCGACGCCTGGTTCGACTTCGTGCCCGACGGCTCCGCGGTGAGCCTGACGCGCAACATCGTGCAGACCGCGACCTGCTTGGAGTGCCACGGTCCCGACTTCCACGGCCACGGTGGCGATCGCCTGAGCGTCGAGAACTGTGTGACCTGCCACCTGCCGGGCAACGACGACCCGCACGGTGGCGAGACCGTGAACATGTCCCAGATGCTCCACAAGATCCACGCCGGCCACGAGCTCCAGAGCGTGCCCGGTGACGACGGGGCCTACTGGGACGACCCGGACACCGAGGAGGACGAGACCGCCGACAACGGTGAGTACGCCATCTGGGGATACCGGGACAGCAAGCACGACTGGGGCAAGGTCGCCTTCCCGGCGATCCTCTCCAACTGCACCAAGTGCCACACCGGCGACGGTGAGGACGTCGACAACTGGAAGGAGTACCCCTCGCGCGCGGCCTGTGGCTCCTGCCACGACCTCGTGGACTTCGACGTCGGCACCAACCACGACCAGGGTGCCCAGGCCGACGACAGCGGCTGCGCCTTCTGCCACACCTCGAGCGCCATCGAGACGTCGCACGACTTCATGGCCAACCAGCCCGAGATGAACGTGCCCGAGTTCGACGTCACGGTGGCCGTGTCCACGCCGGACAACGGCAGCTACTTCGTCGACGGAGAGGCGCCGGTCGTCACCGTCACCATCAAGGAGGACGGCTCGACCCTCGACCACTCCACCATCTTCGAGGAGAACGACGAGACGGGCGGTGACGAGGGCTGCACCGAGGACCCGTGCCCCGCCCGCGACGGCTACTTCGATCGCTCCTACCTCTTCGTGCACGGACCCCGCGCCAAGCGCAACCCGGTCCTGACCACGGCGGCGGAGATCGACATCCTCAGCGAAGGCACGGGCCCCTGGGACCTCAGCGCCGAGGACGCCAGCCTGACCATCGTCTTCGACGGCGGCAAGGACATCAAGTCCTCGACCGAGACCCTCGACGGCAGCGTGTCGGTCGACGTGGACGCCGAGGCCTTCGGTGACGTCTCCGCGGCCACGGCCTCGGAGATCGCCGAGTGGCTCAACGCCGACAGCGGCTTCTACGCCCGCGGCATGGCGATGCTCAGCGACGACGGTGAGGTCCTGATCCGCAACCGCAACCTCGGCGACTTCTACTCGATCCAGCTCGAGGAAGGGGAGGTCACGGACGCGGTCTTCGCCAGTGACACCGACACCTACTACATCGGTGGCTACTACGCGCGGAACTACATCCTCCAGCACGAGGACGCCGAGGACGATGACCCGAAGGCCTCGTTCAACACCGGCAACATCACCTACACCCTGAACGAGATCCAGGACCTCGAGCCGGGCACCTACGTCGCCTTCGTCGAGATCGCGGACGCCGGCCGCATCAGCGGGAGCGACTACAAGACCCCGTCCGTGGCCAAGGCGACCTTCCAGATCGGCCAGGCCGACGAGGAGCTTCCGGTGGCCGATGGCTGCGCAGACTGCCACCAGAACGACGACGGCGAGGGCTACATCCTCGACTTCGCCCGCCACTACAAGGTCTTCAGCGACGACGCCATCGACCAGTGTGGCAACTGCCACGACTACCAGAACGGCAAGTCGACCGGCGAGTGGTACGGCGGCTTCCCGATCTCCAAGCGGGTCCACGCCATCCACTACGGCAGCGAGCTGAACTACCCCAACGAGACCGTCGACTACAACGACCCGGTCGCCGGACGGTACTGGGACATCACGCTGCCCCAGGACGTGCGCTTCTGCGAGGCCTGCCACGGGGAGGACACCAGCAGCGGCACCTGGGCGACCGAGCCGTCGCGGCTGCCCTGCGGTGGCTGCCACGACTCCGACGAGGCCCAGGCCCACTTCAAGCTCCAGACCTGGGATCCGACCCCGGACGATCCCTGGAACGGAGACGAGGACGAGTCCTGCAAGGTGTGCCACGCGGACTGAGCCTGGCTGCTGCTGAGACAGCGAGGAGGTGGTGGCCGCGGGTCGCCGCCTCCTTTAGCTTTGGATCCCTGTCGAGGAGCTCTGCGCCGTGCGCTCATCCCTGCTGATGCTCGCCGTCCTGTCGGGCCCCCTGGCCTGCGAGACCGCCCCCCCGGCCGTCCGGACGGAGGTCACGGCCGATCCGGGGGACGCGGTCCTGGCCCGGGTCAACGGCGTGGAGATCCGCGACTCCGACGTGCTGCTGGCGCTGGAGGCCAGCGCTCACGGCGCCCCGGAGGTCACGGACACCCGGCGCCGCAACGTGCTCACGCGGTTGATCGGCGAGGAGCTGCGGGCCCAGGAGGCGCGCCGGCTCGGGCTCGACGGCGTCGCCGCGGTCCAGGAGGCGCTGCGGTCGCTGCGGGCGCGGGTGCGAGCCGCGGAGCGGGAGCTGCTCTCCCAGCGGCTGCTCACCGAGGCGCGCAAGGCCTCGCTCAGGGTCACCGACGACGAGCTCCGAGCCTGGTACGACGCCAACCAGGTGCGCATCCAGACGCTTCACCACGTGCGACAGATCCTGCGTCGGTCTCCCGAGGCTGCCGCGCAGGCTCGGGTCGCCCTGGACGCGGGCCGGTCCTTCGACGAGGTGGCGGCCGAGAATTTCCCGAGCCTCCCGCCCAACCGCGCCGTGCCCTGGGACCTCGGTCCCCTGAGGTGGAGCCAGGTTCCCACCTCCTGGTGGCCGGCCCTCGACGCGCTGGAGCCTGGGCAGACCAGCGGCGTGATCGCTGGTCCGCGCGACCGCTACTGGATCATCGAGCTCGTCGAGCGACGGGTCGATCCCGACCTGACGCTGGAGAACCTCGCCCAGGTGCTCCGAGCGGAGCTCCAGAAGGAGCGCAAGCTCGAGCTGAGGTCCACGCTCGACGCCGAGCTGAGGGAGCGGGCCGAGATCGAGCGGCTCGACGGAGCCTCACCCGGGTGATCGCTCTGTTGGCGACGATGGCCGCCTGTGACGGCGAGGACCAGGGCTCGGAGGTCTGCGACGCGTTGCTGGCCTGCGTCGGCGAGGTGGACCCCGATCGCCTGCCGTCGCTGGTGGGGGCCTATGGGGGGACCGGGACCTGCTGGGGGGACGAGACCACCGAGGCGGCCTGCAACACGGCCTGCGAGAGCGGGCTCCAGGAGTACCAGAGGGACCACCCCGACGAGCCGGCCTGCGACGGGGTCGCCGACACCGGTCCCTGGGACCCGTGGACCTTCGACGCCGGCACCTGGACCGTGACCTACACCGGTGTGGTGCACGACACCTGCGACGTCGTCGACCCCGACGACCCGGGCACGGACACGGCCGCGCTGGTCCAGGGCACCTGGCCCGACTTCACGCTCGCGCTCACGGTCGAGTTCGAGCTGGACTGTGAGCTGGACGGGGAGGACTACGGCTGCTCGCCGCGGGAGGTGGACGACATCTCGGTCCAGCACTGGGGGAGCTTCGACTCCGACACCTCGGGCAGCGGGCGCTCCCACGTCGAGGACGAGGCCTGCAGCCTGGAGCGGGTCTATGGGCTGAGCTGGGAGGGGGAGGGGGCCTGATCCTGGAGCGTCAGTCCAGGAAGTCCCCCGTCGGGACCTGGAGGGTCAGCTCGACGCCCGCCTGGAAGCCCGCACCTGGTCCGGTGGCGGGCCGGACATCGTCCGGGTCCTGGAGCAGGTCGGAGGGCCCGAGGCCCGGACGGCGTCTCGGCGCCGCGGGCCGCGCGATGCGGAGGCCCATCGGGCGAGGCTCCTGGGCTCCTACCTGGAGATGCGGGTGCGGAGCGGTGGCGTGACCGAGCCTCGGACTCCGTCCTTCCTCCGCGACCGCCAGACTCTCGACCACGACCGCTCACACGGGAGCACGGTCGCCCTCTTCCTCGCTGAGGCCCACGAGCACGGCTTTCGGGTGACGCTGTCCTGGCCGGCCGGGGACCTGGATGGCCGCGTCTGTGACCTGCCTGATCCGGGCGAGTTCTGCTTCGATCCAGCCGTGTCCGACAGGCTCCCTCGTCTCGCGCGGACCCGCTCGGTCGAGGTCTGGGTGAGGGGTGGAGACAGCGCGATGCGGGGCCTGGCCGAGGTCATCGACGCCAGCGGGGAGACCTGTTGGCGCGTCGCCATGCCCCAGCGCCTGGAGCGGGTCGAGCAGCGCCAGGACACGGAGCGGTCCGCCGTCGAGGGGGTGACCGCGGACCTGGTCCTCCCAGCCCGGATCGAGCCGAGCTCCTTCCGGGTCCTGGAGGTCTCCCGCCGGGGCTTGCGCCTGTCCGGAGGCCCGGCAGCCCGCGACCTCCGACTCGGCGAGCACGTCCACGGCGTCCTCCGCCTGATGGGCCAGGCGTGGTGCCAGGTCCACCTCCAGGTGCGCAGCCTGGATCCGGAGACCGGGGTCACCGGTGTCCGGGTCACCGGGGCCGAGGAGCGCCGGCGCCTCGGGGAGCTGCTGCGCGGCCTGGCGAGCTGAGCGACGTCGGGTTCGTGCTGTCAGGGCCTCCGGCCCGGTGCGCTCGACGGTCGCCGAGACCGCAGGTTGGCCGATCCCTCCGATGCAGCGAGGAACAGCTCCGGTGGCTCCGCGCGATGGCGGCCAGAGCCGAATTCGTGCTGGTGCTCGTGGGTCTGTCGGCGGAACTGAGGGGGTCGACCAGCCGGCTCGCCGCCTCCCGGACCAGGCGTCCGGTCCCGCCGGTCACCGGGTTCTGTGAGCCGGCGGCGGCGGGGACCGACGGCATCCACGCGGGCGCGGAGCCGTCCTCCCCCACCAACAGCAGGTAGCTGGCATCGGCGCGGTGCAGGCTGGCCGAGGCCATCGTCTTCCGCGGTCCCCGAGCTACGCTCCGCTGTCCCCCGCTTCGGCGCAGTCCCGGTTGCCCTCACAGTCGCAGCTCACCCCCAGCGCGCTCCCCAGGTCGGCGGCCGCCGACCCGCACAGGGACGGGTTGTCCCGGATCTGCAGCGCGCCCCTGAACCCCTCGATCCCCTGGAGGGCCGAGACGTCTTCCAGCAGGGCGTGCTCGGCCACGGTGAGGTCCCCGGCGACCTCGACCAGGCCCCCCAGCCCCGCCAGGCTCAGGAGGCTGTCGTTGTCGGTCAGGTCCAGGCTGCTCCCGATGGTGGTCAACCGCTCCAGGGCCTCCAGGGAGCCCAGGGAACCGTTGTCGGTGATCGAGACCTCTCCCACCACCTCCACCAGGGCCTCCAGGCCCGCGAGGCTGGCGAGGGCGTCGTTGTCCCGGATGTCCATCGCACGGACCGAAGCCAGGTCCGGGAACCCGGGCAGGGCGTGCAGCTTCGGGTTCTCCGCCACGACCATCGACGACAGGGTGGTGATGGCCGTGCTGGGGGCGCTGGCCAGCACGGGGTTGCCGCTCAGGCGGAGGTTCCCGCCGATGGCGGTGAGCCCGGCCAACCCGTCCAGGTCGGCCAGCGCGAGGTTGCCGGCCACGGTCAGGTTCTCGCCCACCCGGACGAGGCCCTCCAGGCCGTCCAGGGACACCAGGGCCTCGTTGTCGTCGACGCTGACCTTGCCCAGGACCTCGGTGATGCAGGAGAGGTCCGCCAGGTCCGCCAGGCTGGTCCGGGAGATCGCCAGGGCGCCCTCGATGATGATGCCCGGGGTGAAGTCGTCGCAGAAGCCCTCGATCTCCGCCTGGCGGGAGAGGTCGCCCGGCCAGGTGTTCGAGTCGCTCCCGTCGCAGTCCTGGTCGACGCCGTCCTGGGGGAGGTCGTCGGCGTCGGGGTGACGATCGGGATCGTCGTCGTCGCAGTCCACCAGGTGATCCGCCCCGTCCCCGTCCAGGTCGTCGTCCGGTGTCCCGGGGGTGCAGTCGTCGTCCTGGCCGTTGTAGGGGACCTCGGTGGCGCCGGGGTTCACGGCGGCGTCGCCGTCGTCGCAGTCCACGTCGCTGGTGAACCCGTCCTGGTCGGCGTCCACCGGTGTGGTGTCCGTGTCGCTGTCGGTCGAGGTCCCGGAGTCCGCGGTGGAGTCGGGGGAGGAGTCCACCGTAGCGGCGCCGTCCCGGCCTGAGCAGCTGGCCAGTGCGGCGAGGGTGAGGAGCAGGAGGGTCATGGGCCCAGCCTACCCGGTGCGAGCCCCGGCGCGGGGGCGGGCCGGCGCGTGCTGGCCGCTACTCCAC
>CAZCVP010000252.1:0-10195 GCA_964501915.1 uncultured Enterobacterales bacterium | reverse complement strand
CTTCGACCTCCGTCGACAACGGCGACGACTGCGACGACAGCGACGCCTCGCTGAACCCCGACACCGTGTGGAACATCGACTACGACGGCGACGGCTACGGCACCACGGACTACACGGCGACCGGCTGCGAGGCCCCCTCCGGCTACGTGGCCTCCTCGGACGACTGCGACGACCTCGACGCCGCCGTGAACCCGGCCGCCGCCGAGGTCTGCAACGGTGTCGACGACGACTGCGACGGCGACACCGACGACGACGACGCCGGCCGCACCGGCGGCGACACCTGGTACGCCGACAGCGATCTGGACGGCTTCGGCGACGCCGCCAGCACCACCACCGCCTGCGAGGTACCCAGCGGCTACGTGGACGACGCCACCGACTGCGACGACACCGACATCACCGTCTTCCCCGGCGCCCAGGAGGAGTGCGACGGCGTCGACCGGGACTGCGACGGCGACCCGCTGTCGGGCCTCACCGACTCCGATGGCGACGGGATCGTGAACTGCGAGGACCCGGAGGTCTACACCCAGGACTTCGACAGCGGCTGGGGGAGCTGGACGACGGTGGACCTCGGTGGCGGCAACTCCCCGTCCTGGACCATCTCCAGCGGGACCCTCGTCGAGGCGTCCAATGCCGCGATGTCCTTCGCCCTGAGCGAGGACCTGGACGCGCTGGACACCTGGACGATCACCGTCGACGTCTACAACAGCACCTCGGCCTGCAACGACAGCGGCATCGTCTTCGGCTACCTGGACGAGGACAACTGGTGGCGGGCCACCTGGTCCGATCCCACCGACTACTACGGCACCGGGGGAGCCCTGACGCTGCACCGGATGGAGGCCGGCACGCTCACCTCGCTGGCAGCCGACGACGGCTCGGTGGATCTCACCAACGGCGGCGCCTCGGCGTGGATCACCATGAGCGTGTCCGTGGACTTCGACGACGTCTCCGTGACGTGGGACGGCAGCGAGGTCCTGACCCACACCGAGACGGGCGCCTCGCCGATCGGACTGGACATCATCGGGCTCTACACCTACGACAACGACGGCGGTGTGTACTACGACGACCTCGTGGTCACGAACCCGTAGGGAGGACCCGGCCCCCGATGCGCTCGATCACGCCTCCCAAGGACGACTTCCTCATCGCCGAGGAGCCGTACTACGTGCCCGTCGGCGACGAGGTCTCGCTGTTCTCCACCGCCCACGCCGCGGGCCTGCCCTGCATCCTCAAGGGCCCCACCGGCTGCGGCAAGACCCGCTTCGTCGAGCACATGGCCCACAGGCTCGGCCGGCCGCTGATCACCGTCGCCTGCCACGAGGACCTGACGGCTTCGGACCTGCTGGGGCGCTTCCTGATCCTCGGCGACGAGACGGTCTGGTGCGACGGGCCGGCCACCGCCGCCGTGCGCCATGGCGCCCTGCTCTACCTGGACGAGGTGGTGGAGGCCCGCAACGACACGATGGTGGTGGTGCACCCGCTCACCGACCACCGGCGCCAGCTCCCGGTCGACAAGCTCGGCCAGGTGCTCAAGGCGCCGCCCGAGTTCATGCTCGTCGTGAGCTACAACCCCGGCTACCAGTCGGTGCTCAAGGAGATGAAGCAGAGCACCCGCCAGCGCTTCGTCTCCCTGGACTTCCGCTACCCGCCGCCCGCCGCCGAGCGGGAGATCGTGGCCGCCGAGTCGGGCGTGGACGACGAGGTGTCGGCGGCCCTGGTCAAGGTCGCGGAGAAGGTGCGCAACCTGACGGAGCGAGGCCTCGAGGAGGGGGTGTCGACCCGCCTGCTGATCTACGCTGGCAAGCTCATCGCCCGGGGCGTGCCCGCCCGCAGGGCCTGCGACGCGGCCTTCGCCCGGACCCTGACCGACGAGGCCGATCTCCAGCGGTCCATTCGAGAGGTCGTGGCAGACTTCTTCTGAAGCTGCCCGGAGGTGGATCATGGAAGGCAGAATCATCGATCCGACCCGGCTGAAGGCCCTCCCCCAGAAGGACCTGATCATCCTCGTGCGCCAGCTCCGGCTGTTCGTGCGCAGCCTGAACATGTACCCCCAGGACCACCCGGTGCTGGTCGAGCAGGCCGAGCGCCTGGTGAGCCACCTCTTCGAGACCCACAAGGTCCACGGGCACCTGCTGCTCGACAGCCGGGCCCACCTGCTCTCGGTCAACGAGCGCACCATCGACAAGGCCGTGGAGGAGCTCACGTGGAGCGTCGAGGTCGCCGCCTGGCTGCGGGAGCGCGGCGTGACCTCCGTCGGCATCACCGGGGTGCTGGTCTCCGACGACGTGCTGGACGTCTTCGGCTGGCTCCACTCCCTGCCGCCGGAGCGCTGCCGGCAGCTCCTGTTCTCCGGCGTGCGACCGGACGAGAAGGGCTTCCTGACGCTGAACCCCGGCGTGGAGGCTGCGGCCAGGAAGAAGAAGGCTCCGATCGCCCACGAGAAGGAGCCCGAGACCGAGGAGGTCCCCGAGGAGCCCACCCTCGGGCCGCTGCCCCACGCGGGCACCGGGGCGGCCTTCGACGAGGCGGACGACACGGCCATGTTCTCCGGGCGGGCCGTCGAGGTCATCGAGGAGGACACCCTGTCGGGGGAGATGAAGTTCCCGACCTCACGGGACGCCGCGATCCAGCGGGGCCTGATGGCCACCGCCAGCCAGCTCTTCGCCGGCCCCTACGGCCCCGAGGGGCTGCTCTCGGCGCTGCGGGCGAAGGCCGACCCCGTGGAGCCCCTGGTCGACGAGCTGATGGGGCGCTTTCCCAACCGGGCGCGCCTGAACCTGGAGGTGGTCGTCCGGGCCCAGGCGACGGAGGCCCTCTGCCGGCTCAAGGCGCCGGACCTGGCGGAGTTCCTGGCCAAGGCCTGGGCCGCGGACAGCATGGGGGCCAGCCTGCGGCGCCAGGTGCTGGATGCGCTGGAGGAGAAGCCCGGCCCGGCCCGGGAGGCGGTCAGCAAGCTGAGCAACTCCGTCTACGGGAGCCCGAGCGGCGACGCCGCGGCGCCGGCCATCGAGGCCCTGGAGCACCTCGTGCCGGCGCTGCTGCGGTCGGGACACCTGCTCGAGCCCACCCGTGCCGTCCAGGTGCTGTCGGCGATGGTGTCCAAGGAGGACCACCCGGGCACGCTGCGGGCCCGCTGCAACATGGCCCTGCGGCGCATCTCCCGCCTCGGGGTGCTGCGCAGCCTGCTGGCCCGGCTCCGGGCCCACCCGTCCGGGGATCCAGCGCTCGAGGAGGTCCTCTTCCTGCTGGCGTCCAGCTCGGTCGCCCGCCTCGTCGAGGAGCTGCGGGACGCCGACGAGCGCGAGGTCCGGCTCGACCTCGTCGACGTGCTCACCGTGGTCGGCCGCATGGCCCACGCCCGGGGCCAGGACGCCGACGCCGTGCTCGCGCCGTTGAAGCGGGTGCTGGAGAGCGGCGACACGGTGCCCTGGTACCTGGTGCGCAACGTGGCCCTGATCCTGGGCAACGTGGGCACGCCCGGCATGCGGGAGCAGCTCCAGGCCCGGCTGCGCGAGGAGCGTGAGCCCCGCGTGATCAGCGAGGTCGCGCTCGGGCTGATGGACAGCGCCTCGCCGGAGACCGTGCGCCTGCTGGGCCAGACGCTGTTCGGTGGTCGCCTGGCCTCGCCGGAGGCCTTCGAGCAGCTCATGCCGCTGCTCTTGGAGCACGACCGCCGGGGGACCCTCAAGGGGATCGAGAACCTGCTGCTCGAGGGGTCGCTGACGCCAGCGGCGATGACGGCGGCCCTGCGAGCCCTGGTGATCACGGCCGAGGAGGAGTCCGCGCCGACGCTGACCCGCATCCTCACCGGCCGGCCGCTCTTCCGTCGGAACCTCAGCTTCTCCGAGCCGATCCGCCTGGCGGCCGTCGAGGCCCTGGCGGCTGCGTCCGGCGACTGGGGCAAGGCGACGCTGCTGAAGGCGGCCTCGGACCCGTCCACCACCGTGCAGGCCCGGGTCCAGGCCCTGGTGGGCGAGCACGAGGTGACCGCCGTCTTCGCGCCGGTGCCGGACCGCGACGGTGAGTGAGGCCCCGGGCGGGCGCCGGGACCGGTTGCTGCGGAGGCTCGTCGGGCTCGCTCTGCGCGCCGGTCCCGCGGCCCGGCTGGCGCGCCTGGATCGCGGTGCCTTCTCGTCCTGGGCCCGCTACTCCGGGGCGGTCTCCGAGGCCCTGGGCCCGGACCTGGAGGCCCGCTACACGGCGCTGGTGCTCAAGGCGGCGGAGGCCCGGCCAGGGCTGGCGCGGCTGGTGGCGGTCAGCGTGCCGGACCACCTGGCCCGGGTCGCCGGGCCCGCTCGCCGCTCCTACCTGGACCTGCTGGACCTCGTGCTCCAGCGCCGCCCGGAGGCCCTGGCCGTGGTCGTGCGCACCCTGCCGGAGCTCATGGACCAGCTCTCGCCGCGGGCCCTGCGCGAGTTCCTGCTCACGGGCCTCGGCCTGCACGAGCAGGGGCGCCGGGTGGGGGAGACCTTCCTGCGCCGCGAGAGCGAGCAGGGACGCACCGAGCTGGAGCGCCTCGCGTCGGGGCTCAAGCTGGAGTCCGTCGCCCGCACCCTGGCGCTCTACGCCCGCGCCCACTGCGGCGAGGACGTGCGGGTGCTGCCGGCCCACCGGCAGACCGGTCCGGCGTTCTCCGACGGTCGCCACATCTACCTGCCGGAGTCCGTGGCCACCTACGGCGACGACCGGGACTTCCTCGTCTACCGGGTCGCGACGGCCCGCACGGCCGGCTACCTCGAGTTCGGCACCTTCGACCTCGATCTCCGTCGCATCGAGGGGCCCTGGACCGATCGCCGCGAGGGCGAGTCCGACCTCGAGCAGCTCTTCCGCTCCTTCGGCAACCGGCTGCTGGCCCGGGACCTGTTCCGGGTCGCCGAGGACACCCGCGTGGAGCGCCAGGTCGTGCGGGAGTACCCGGGCATCGGGCGCGACCTGGGCGTGCTCCGCCCGGACGAGCTGGCGGACCGGCCGATGCTGGCGGACCTGTCGCCGGCGGAGCAGCTCCTGGAGGCGCTCTTGCGGCGCTCCTGGGGCAGCGAGGTGGACCAGGACCTGGAGCCCGGCGTGCGCGCCGCGCTGGAGGCCGCCTGGCGGATCGTCGAGGCCTGCACCGAGCTCGACGGCGGGGTCGACGACGTCGCGGCGCGGCTGCCGGAGCTCTACGGCCTGGCCGACGGGCTGCTGGTCAAGGTCGAGGACGGCGAGGCCTCGCAGCGGGTCGAGGGGGCCGAGCAGCCGGAGTACGGTGGCCTGGCCGACTTCCAGACCGGGACCGAGCCCCGGCCGGAGGCCATGGACGCCGAAGAGCGGGCCGAGGCCGAGGCGGCCCGCGAGCTGCGGGAGGCGAT
Organism: uncultured Enterobacterales bacterium; assembly: GCA_964501915.1. Lineage (GTDB taxonomy): Bacteria > Myxococcota_A > UBA796 > UBA796 > CAJQPC01 > CAYFPX01. The sequence goes on along the minus strand of CAZCVP010000252.1, from coordinate 4,853 downwards.
GGAGCAGGAGGGGCTGGAGGCCACCCTCTCCGAGATCCGTCGCGCCCTGCGGGGGGAGGTCGACGACGGCAGCAGCTACGAGGAGATGGCGGCCTTCCTGGAGCGCCTCGAGGCCCCGGAGGGGGGGCTGGTGGACGAGGACGAGCTCGAGGGCCCCGAGAGCCCCACCGGCGAGGTCCACCCCGTCACCGGAGAGTCGCTGGACCCGGACCTGGACCCCGACGCCCGCGTCGTGCTGCTGCCGGAGTGGGACCACGAGATCCAGGACTACAAGCCCGCCTGGGTGCGCCTGAAGGAGCACCACCTGCAGCCCGGCAGCCGCGACTTCGTCGACCAGGTCTTCGAGGAGCACGGCCCGTCGATCCGCTGGCTGCGGCGCCGCTTCGAGGCCCTGCGGCCCCAGGCCCTGATGCGGGAGAAGGGCCTGGTGGACGGGGACTTCCTGGACCTGGAGCGGGTCGTGGACGCCCAGGTCACGCGGCGGGCCGGGGGCAGCCCCAGCGATCGGCTCTATGGTCGCCACCTGCGCAACCGTCGCGACGTCGCGGTGGCCTTCCTGCTCGACATGTCCTCGTCGACCAACGAGGTGGCGTCGGAGGCGGGCCGGCGCATCATCGAGGTGGAGAAGCAGGCCCTGGTGCTGATCGCCGAGGCCGTCGATGCCCTCGGCGACGCCTGCGCGATCTACGGCTTCAGCGGCTACGGCCGCAGCCACGTCGCCTTCTACGTGGCCAAGGACTTCGACGATCCCTGGGACGACCGGGTCCGCTCCCGGGTGGGTCGCATCTCCTGGAAGATGGAGAACCGGGACGGCGCGGCCATCCGCCACGCGGCCCAGCGGCTCAAGGACTGGCCGGCCAAGGTCCGCCTGCTGATCCTGCTGTCCGACGGCAAGCCCCTGGACTGCGGCTGCGACCACTACTACGACCGCTACGCCCAGGAGGACACGCGCGTGGCGCTGCGCGAGGCCCGGGCCGAGGGCGTGCACCCGTTCTGCATCACGGTGGACCCCCGCGGGCAGGACTACCTGGAGCAGATGTACGGGGAGGTCGGCTTCCTGGTGATCGACCGCGTGGAGAGCCTGCCCGAGCGCCTCCCGTTGATCTACCGGCGGCTGACCCGATAGGGTGCTCGCCTCCTGGAGGTAGAGATGACCGGCTTCCTCTTCCTGCTGGCCCTGGCGGGCTGCGAGAACAGCCCCGAGCTGGCCCAGCCCAACCCCCCGCCGGAGCCGCTGGCGGTGGTCAAGGCCATTTCGGCCCAGGTGAAGCTGACGGGGACCGCCACGGTGGTGTCCGTGAAGAACGGCGACGTCGAGGTGCCCGCCACCCTGCAGGTGCTGGACGGTGAGCTGGCCCTGCGGGACCGGGAGGCCTGGAGCGGCGCCGCAGGTCGGGTCGACCTCGACCTGAGCAGCTTCCACAGCGGCGAGGACCTGCGGGACATCCGGGTCAAGGAGGTCCTGCTGCGGGTCGCCCAGTTCCCCAAGGCCACCTTCGAGCTCACCGGTGTGAGCGGGCTGCCGGCCGACGGCATCGCCGTCGGCTCCTCCGGCAACGGAGCGCTCGCGGGACAGGTCTCCCTCGCCGGCATGCGCCAGGCCGTCCAGGTCCCCGTCCACGTCACGCGCCACGGGGCGGAGTCCTGGACCGTCGAGACGGCGGAGCCGGTGAGCCTGAGCCTGCGCGGCTTCGGGCTCTCGGGTCCGGTCGAGGCCCTGCGAGTCGTCTGCGAGCACGAGTCGATCGCCGACCAGATCGCCGTGAGCTTCAGCGTGGTCGCCGGCTCACCGCCGCCTCCGGCCGAGCCCGAGGGCGCAGCGGTGGGCGGCGAGTAGCGCCCCGGTCGAAGCCGCTACCGCACCAGCTCCCGGAACACCTCCGGCAGCCGCGCCGGCAGGGACTCGATGTCCTCGAGCAGCAGGTAGCGGCGGGCGCCGAAGATCTCCTCCAGGTACTCCCGGGCGTCGTCGTCGGCGTCCATGCTGATGCAGTGGACGTGGAGGCCGGCCCGGGCGGCCTCCTGGACCGCCATCGCCGTGTCCTTGACGCCGTAGGCGCCGCGGTAGTCGCCGCGGCCCTCAGGCTTGCCGTCGCTGAGCAGCATCAGGACGCGCCGGGGTTGCGGCTGCTGGTCGAGGACCCAGGTCGCGTGGCGGATGAGGGCACCGAGCCGGGTGCCGCCCGAGGCGCGGAGGCTGCCGAGGCGCTTCTGCACGCCCTCGTCGTAGCGCTCCTCGAAGCCCTTGAGCCGGTAGAGGAAGCACTCCTGGGGGTGGGAGCCGTTGAAGCCGTAGAAGGCGTGGGGCAGGCCCAGGGTCCGCAGGCCCTCGGCGAAGAGCACCAGGGCGTCCTGCTCCAGGCGGAGCACGTTGCCCTGGGTGCTGCCGGAGAGGTCGACCGCCGTGAGGATGCAGACCGGGTGGGGGTGGCGCACGAAGCGGCGGTAGAAGTCCTCCCGCGGCTGCTGCCCCGCGGCGATGTCGGTCACGGCCGTGATCGCCCGGTCGAGGTCGATCTCCGGTCCGTCCGACAGCCCGCCCATCCAGCGCTCCTCGACCCGGAGCGCCTCGAAGCGGCGACGGACCAGCTTGATCTCCCGCCCGTTCACCGCGACGATCCTCTCGTAGGAGGCGAGCGGACCGGTCGGTGCGTCTGGCGAGAACACCTTGGTCTCGGCGACCTTGTAGAGCCCCCGCTTGTAGTCCCACTCGTCGTAGAGCCGGCCCCCGTCGTCGCCGGGCCTCCCCTCCTCCTGGTTGGTGATGATGTCCTCCGGCCTGATGCCCGACTCCCACTTCGCCGCGCCGTAGCGGGCCTGGCGGGCCTGGTCCTGGTGCTCGTCGCGCAGGGCCCCGTAGGCGGGCATCGAGGAGAGCTGCGGCCCCGCTCCCTCGAGCGCCGAGCGCAGGCGACCCCTGAGGCGACCCCGGAGACCCCTCCGGCTCGCAGCGGGCGGCCCGTCGTCCCCCGGCGTCGGGATCGCCGAGGCGTTCCGGGCCTTGGCGGCGAGGAGCTGGCGCAGCGGGAGCTGCCCCTTCTTCCACTCCTGCTCGGCCGCCAGGTCGCGGGAGAGCTCGGCCAGGATCCACTCCGGCCGGATGATGCCCAGGTACCAGGGCAGGGGAGGGGGGCCCAGCCGCTGCCGGCGGTAGTGCTGCCTCAGGGTCTGGCCGTGGCCGAGCATCGCCAGCCGCGCTGCCTGGGCCGTCGGGGCCCGGTCCACCGCGGCGGTCGCGGCTCGCGCCAGCTCTGAGTCGGGTCCGCCCCCGCCCCAGTTCAGGTTGACCGTGAGCCCGGCATAGAGGGGCAGGAAGGCGTCGGGCAGGCCGTCCCGGGGCACCTCGGTCACGTTGACGCGCAGGCCACCGGCCTTGTCCATCACCTGGACGCGGGCGAAGTCCTGGGCCACCCCGGGGTACCGCTCGCACCAGCGGGCCATGATCCAGCGGGCTGCCAACAGGTGGTAGATGCTGCGCAGGACCCAGTCCCGGTAGATCTCGGCCAGCGTCGCCCGGTCCTCCAGGAAGCCCCACTGCACCAGGCCGAGCTGGATCAGGCCCATGGTGCGGAAGAGCACCTCGTCGAGCTCGGGCTCCACGGGAGCCGGCACGGCCTTGGGCAGGAAGAGGTTCTCGCCGTCGGTGCTCGGCGGATCGGAGTAGCCGACGACGAAGTCCTGCCCGGTCACCATGCGCAGCCAGGCCGAGAGCCGTCGCTGCACCTCCACCAGGGTGGTGCCGTTGTCCTCGCCCTCGGTGAGCTGGCGCCGCGGCGGCTGGTAGAGGAACAGCGCCAACAGAGCCCGCTCGGCCTCCTCGTCGTCGTCGGACTCCAGGCCGATCTCGGCCTTGGACCGCCCGGTCTCCTGCATCGCCTCCTCGTAGAAGGCCTCGGGCGTCGGTGGCCAGGTCGGGGCTCCCATGCCCTGGAACCTATCCCAGGACCGAGCGGATCAGCTCCCCGAGGGCCTTGGCCATCTCGGCGTCGTCGGTCAGCGAGCCGACCAGGGTCGCCTCGCAGGCCTCCTTCATCGGCAGGCCCGCCACCACCAGCTTGCCGGCGTAGATGAGCATCCGGGTCGAGGCGCCCTCCGCCAGCCCGTGGGCTCGCAGGTTGCGGGAGCCGTGGCCGAGCTGGACGAGCTGGTCGGCGACTTCGGCGGTGCAGCCGGACTCCGTGGCCACGATCGACCCTTCGGCCTCCGCCTCGGGGTAGTCGAAGGGGATCGACACGAAGCGCTGCCGCGTGGACTCCTTGAGCTCCTTGGTCACGGACTGGTAGCCGGGGTTGTAGGAGATCACGACGAGGAAGCCGTCCGGGGCCGCCAGCTCCTCGCCGAGTCGATCGAGGGGCAGGGTGCGGCGGTCGTCGGTCAGGGGGTGCAGGACGGTCAGCACGTCGGCGCGGGCCTCCACCACCTCGTCGAGGTAGCAGATCGCGCCCTCGCGAAGGGCGCGGGTCAGCGGTCCGTCCCGCCAGACCGTGGACCCGCCCTCGAGCATGAAGCGGCCCGTCAGGTCCGAAGCCGCGAGGTCCTCCTGGCAGGCGACCGTGACCAGGTCCCGGCCGAGCCTCTCCGCCATGTACCGCACGAAGCGGGTCTTGCCGCAGCCGGTCGGGCCCTTGAGCAGCACGGGGAGGTGGTTGGCAGCCGCGGTCTCGAAGATCGCGATCTCGTTGCCCGTCGGACGGTAGTAGACCATGCTCTGACCCCAGGTGGCGGCGCAGTCTATCGGGCTGGGACGGGGGTCGCTCGATCGGCTGATGGAGCGGGATCAGCGCGGCCCGGGTGGAGCCGGGTAGACCCCGGCCGGGGGGGGGGGGGGGATACACAGTACCCCGCATAGTACA
>CAZCVP010000251.1:0-10213 GCA_964501915.1 uncultured Enterobacterales bacterium | reverse complement strand
CGACGCGTGCTTCGCATGGATTTGGAGCTGGACTAGCGCCTTGTGTGTCGTGAGCAGCTCGCGACGCTTCGAGATGTAGTCGCGCACCGAGCCGGTGAGCAGGATGCTCGCCGCGAACAGCATCACGAGCGACAGCAGCACGGCGCCGCCATACAGCGTGAAGCGCTGGTAGCGGTGCAGCAGGCCCAGGTCGCGCGGCTCGCCGCCGATCGAAGCGAACGGCGCGCCGGCATCCGCCTGGGACGCGAAGAGATGTCGAATGGGCATGGAGCGAATACCATGAATCGATGCGCAAATCAGGAGCCGCGAACGGCGCGCGCGGCCCCCCCCCCCCCCCCCCCCGCCCCACCGCCGGCGCCGCTGCCGACGACCACGACGTCGCAGGTCAGGCGCAGCGGCTCGCTGGCGCGGTGGTAGCCGGGGTCGGTCAACGGGCCACCCAGGGTCCCGGGTAGGCGAGGTGCGTCCAGGTGGCGTCGTGCTGGTAGTAGCCCATCGCCCCGATCATCTTCAGCGCTGCGAAGACCAGGCGTCGTGGGTAGAGGGGCGAGGTGGCCATGCCGCGCAGGACCTCGTCCTGGACCTCGGGCTCGAGGCGCGTGAAGCGACGACCGCGCGTGAACACCGTCTCCCACTCCAGGGTCCGGAAGAGACCCCGGCAGAGCCAGCGCTCGCGGGCCGGCAGGGCGGCGATGTAGGCCTCGGCGGCCTCGACGGCCCCGACCTCCCGCGGTGCCGGCGCGGTGTGCTCCCCCGGGTCGAAGAGGCGGTCCAGGGCGGCGCTCAGGACGTCCCGCTCCCGGGTCGAGAGCCCGGGACACGCGCCCACCGTGGCCAGGATGAGCCCGGTGGCGAGCCCCAGCCCGATGAAGCTGCGGCGGGTGAGGGACCGAGGGGACGGCACCCCCCGAGCCTACTGCGGCGCCTGGAAGCCGCCCGACTCCCGCACGTCCTCGAGCACTTCGACCACCCGCATCACGGCCCTGTAGGAGCCGAAGGGAGGGTAGACGTAGGTGCCGCAGATGCGGGGGTGGGTCTTGCAGAGGTTCAGGGCGTCCTGGGCGACCTCGATGCCGATGCGGCGCTGGTGCTTGCGGTCGTCGGCGTGCAGCAGCCGCTGGCGGATCGACTCCGGGACCTGCATGCCGGGCACCTCGTTGTGGAGGAACTCGGCGTTCTTGTAGCTGGCCAGCGGGAGGATCCCGACGAGGAACGGGACCTCGGGGAACGGCTCGGTGCGGTCCAGGAAGGCGAACAGGGTGTCGGCGTCGTAGACCGGCTGGGAGAAGAAGTACTCGGCGCCCGCCTCGATCTTCTTGCCGAAGCGGTCGACCTCCAGGTCCAGGTCCACGTGTGCCGGGTTGCACCCCGCGCCGACGAAGAAGCGCGTGCGGTCCCCCAGGGGCCGGTTGGAGAAGTCCAGGCCGCGGTTCATCATCTGGATGAAGGTGATCAGCCCGATGGAGTCCACGTCGAACACCGCGGTCGCGTCGGGGAAATTGCCCATCTTCGGCGGGTCGCCGGTGACGGCGAGGATGTTGTGGAGCCCCAGGGCGTGGGCCCCGATCAGGTCCATCTGCATGCCGAGCAGGTTTCGATCCCGGCAGCAGTAGTGGATCACGGACTCCATGCCCGAGTCCGCCTTGACGAGCTGGGCCAGCGCAGCGGGTCCCATGCGGGCGATGGCCCGTGGTCCGTCGGCGATGTTGATGACGTCGATGCCGTGCTCGAGCAACAAGCCCGCACCCTCCAGCGACCGGGTGGCGTCCATGCCGCGGGGCGGGTCCAGCTCGGCCGACACGCAGAACCGACCTCCGTAGAGCTTGTCGGCGAAGGGGGTCCGCTCCCGGATCGGGATCGGCTCGGCCAGCTCCTTCGCCGGGGCGTCCTCGGCGGCCTCCACGACGACGCGGTGTCCGGGGGAGACCGAGCGCACGAAGCTGCGGATCTCCTTGAACATCGCCGGGGTGGTGCCGCAGCAGCCGCCGATGATCGTGGCGCCCTTCTGCACGAAGCGCCGGGCGTACTCGGCCATGTACTCGGGACCCGCCAGGTAGATCAGGCGACCGTCGACCTCCTGGGGCAGGCCGGCGTTCGGGGCGGCGAGCAGGGGCAGGTCCGTGGCCTTCGCCATGCGCTCGATCACCGTGAGCACCGTCTTGGGACCGTCGGAGCAATTCACGCCGACGGCGCTCGCTCCCCAGCCGGTGACCGTGCGGGCCGCCTCCTCGGGATCGCGCCCGGCGAGCTGGTCGCCCTGGCGGCCGAAGTGGTAGCTCAGGCAGGGGATCACGGTGGCGTCGGGCGCCACCCTGCGCACGGCGCGGAAGGCCTGCCAGAGCTCCTTGGTGCTGCTGAAGGTCTCGAGGATGAAGAGGTCGACCCCCTCCTCCGCCATGACGGCGGCCTGGCGGCGGAACGCGCTGAAGGCCTCGCCGGGACTCAGGCGTCCGAGGGGGGCGAGCATCGTCCCGGTGGGGCCGATCGAGCCGGCGACCCAGGCGCGGTCTCCTGCGACCTCGCGGGCGAGCCGGACCCCAGCCCTCACGATGTCGTCGGCCTGCGCCTCCAGCCCGAAGGCCGCCAGACGCAGGGTGGTGGAGCCGAAGGTGTTGCAGGTGAGCACGTCGCAGCCTGCCCTGAGGTAGGCCTCGTGGACCTCCGTCACGGTGCCGGGGCTGGACAGGTTCAGCCCGTCGTAGCTCCGGTTGATGAACATGCCCCGGGCATAGAGCTGGGTTCCCATCGCCCCGTCGAGCAGCAGGACGCGCTGGCCTAGGGCTTCACGGATGGGGGGTCGACGGTCTTCGGAGCTCATGGACTCGAACCGGGATGCGGCAGGCCCCGGACAATAGTCAGAGAATTCAGAAAGCGCGGAGTCGGGCGACGATGGCGGTGGCGTTGTCCCCGCCACCGCCGTCGTTGGCGGTGGCGATCAGGTGGCGAGCTGACTCCAGGGGGCTCAGCCGTCCCACGGCGTCCGCCAGCAGCGCCGCGAAGGCGGCGTGCAGCGGGGTGGCGTAGTCCGGCACACCATCGGTACAGAGCACGAGGGACTCGCCCGGCAGCATGCGGAGCCGACGATGCCAGACCGGGGGGAGCTGGGGTCGACCGCTCTCGTCGAAGTGGCCCAGGTAGTGGGTGAGGGCGGAGTCCTCGGGGGAGGGGAGCTCGGAGGGGTCCCGCTCGACCATGCGCATCAGGCCGTAGTTCATGTCGGGGCTGACCTGACCGGCCCCGGCCGGCCCGACGACGTAGATCCGGGAGTCCCCCACGGCCGCCAGGTCGACCACCTCGCCCCGCAAGAGCGCGAGCACGCAGGTGGTGCCCATCGGGACGCGGTCGGCGATGTCACCGCCGGCGATGCGCAGGGAGCGGTCGCAGATCGCGCGGTTGACAGCGGCGAGGGTGGACTCGATGAAGGAGCGGGCCTGGGCCTTGCCCCGGGGGGCGTTGGCCAGCTCCCGCCACAGGGTGCCCACGACCTGGGACGTGAGCATCGAGGCCTCGTCTCCGGTGCCGGTGTCGGACTGGGAGATGCCGTCGGCCACCAGCACCAGCGTGGCGTCGTCGCGGTGGGCGATGGCCAGGGCGTCCTGGTTGGTCTGGCCGAGGTGCATCTTGCCGAAGCCGATGTGGCTGTCCGAGCCGAATTCCCAGTCGCAGGCCTTGCGGTTCTCCCCATCCTTGCGGATCTCCTCGTAGGCGGCGGCGGCCAGCCAGTGCGGGTAGACCTCGATCGCGTCCCGCGGCCGCAGGTTGCGATCGGGGGCCAACAGCGGCTCCAGCAGCGCCATGACCGAGGGGGGCACCACCGGCGCCAGGCCGGCGAGGTAGGCCAGCAGCTTGTGCGGCGGCGGGTGACGCGGCAGGGGGCGACTCAGGATGCGCGTGAGCAGCAGTCGGCCCGCAGCGAGCAGGTCGACGGAGGGGTCGCCACCGCCGCGTCCCTCCTCCAGCAGGATCTGGCCGTCCTTGCCGCGGTAGAGCTTGCCGGAGAGCAGGCCGGCGGCCCGGCCACCAGCGTGGACCCGGGCGAGCAGGCCGAGCAGCTCGGCGCCGGCGTAGAAGATCTCGAGGCCCTCCAGCGGCGGCAGGTCCGTCCAGAGCTTGCGGCCGCTGCCGGGGGAGGCGGCGTCTTCGTCCTCGTCGATGGTCACGATGCCTGCGGCCAGGGACACCTTGCCCTTGCGGAACTCGAAGCCCGCCTTGCCCTCCAGCTTCAGCTTCCGCCACCAGGGGTCGAAGGACCTCTTCTCCAGGAGCCCGCGGCCGGTGATCCACTCCCGGAGGTCCTGGGGACTCTGGGCCACGTCCAGCTCCTGGAGCAGCAGCGAGAGCATCTCCTCGGTCTCGTGCTCGAAGCGGCGGCGGAGGTCCTCGGGGTCGAGCACGCTCAGGGCGAAGAAGCCGTCGGGGTCGCAGAAGCGGTAGCCGTTGCAGGCGGCCTCCTTGGAGACCGTCTTCGGCAGCTTCTCGCCGGGCTTCTCCCAGCGCAGCTTGAAGCCGTCCTGGGCGACCTGCTCCACCATCGCGAAGCCCAGGGCCGGGTTGTAGACCACGGCGCCGCGGTAGAGCTCACCCGGGTCACTGATCGGCCGCATCGCGGCAGTCTAATGCATCTGCCCCGCACAGTGCTAAGGGGTCGCCATGGAGGTACGCGACCCCATCCATGGCGCCATCCAGGTGGACGCCCCCGAGGTTCCGGTCCTGGACCACCCGTTCGTCCAGAGGCTGCGCAACATCAAGCAGGTCGGCTTCTCGGAGCTGCCCTTCCCGGGGGCGGTCCACACCCGGTACAACCACTCCGTCGGCGTGATGCACCTGGCGGGCCGGGCCTTCGACGCCGCCTACCGGGACCACGACTTCAGTCGACCGGGCGTGCGGGAGCAGTACCGGCAGTGCGTGCGCTTCGCCGCCCTGCTCCACGACGTGGGACATGCTCCCTTCTCCCACTGCACCGAGTTCGCCATGCCGCCGCTGGAGCAGCTCGGCATCGACGTCTACGCGCCGGAGGTCCACCACCGCCGCGGCACCCTCCGGGCGACCCACGAGGACTACACGGTCGGCATCGTCACCGGCAGTGCCCTCTCGGAGATCCTCGCCCGGGGGCAGGACTTCGGACCGCTGCACGTCGCCGGCCTGATCTCGCGCGAGGTGCAGCTCCCGGACGACTTCTTCCGCGACGGTGGCCTGGACCACCGCCGTGCCCTGTCCCAGCTCATCTCGTCCGAGCTGGACATCGATCGGCTCGACTACCTGGTGCGCGACTCCTACTTCAGCGGCGCCCGCTACGGCATGGTCGACGTCAACTGGCTGGTCAGCAACCTCGGCCTGCACGTGGACGAGGGGTCCGTCTCCCTGGCCCTGGACCGACGCGCCATCTATGCCTTCGATGACTTCATGGTCGCCCGGTACCACATGTTCGTGATGGTGTACTTCCACCACAAGGGCGTGGTCTTCGAGGAGATGCTGAAGCGCTACTTCCTCAGCCCCGACTGCGACTACGTCTTGCCTGCTGAGATGAGCGACTACCTCTTCGTCGATGACATCCAGCTCCACGCCCACCTGCGCGCCAGCGAGAACCGCTGGGCACGGGCCATCGTGGAGCGCCGCGCCTGGCGCCGGGTCCTGGAGGTCCACGGCACCCCGGAGGACGTGGACACCTCGGCGGCCGAGGCCGCGCTGCGCGGTGCCGGCCTCGACGTGCTGGCCGCGGGCTCGGTGGGCAAGCTCTCGCGCTACGCCGTCTTCGGCCAGAAGCGGGCCACGGCCCCGCCGATCTTCGTGGTCGACGTGTCCCCGGGCGCCCGGGTGCGGGTCAGCCCGCTCCAGGAGGCCACGCGCATCTTCCAGCGCTACGAGGACGAGCGGCAGATCGCCCGGCTCTACGTGGAGCCGGGGGACGTCGCCCGGGCGGAAGAGGTGCTGGCCGGGCTGGCGTAGGGCGAGGCGTCGATTGTCGGCCAGACCGACATTCGATGGGCTCCGTCCTGGGGAGCCCTCACTCCCTTCCACCCGGCGTCAGAGGACCTGTTCGACCCCCTGCAGGTCCGGGAACTCCTCGACCAGCATGCGCTCCACGCCAAACGCCAGGGTGGCGGTGGCGGAGGGGCAGCTCGCGCAGGCACCGATCAGGCGGAGCTGGGCGGTCATCTCGGGGGTGATGCCGAGGAACTGGATGTCCCCGCCGTCCTGCTGGAGCGCTGGCCGGATGTCCTGCTCGATGAGCAGAGCCACGGCCTTGGCGAGCTCGGAGTCGGTGTTGGCGGCCTCGACCAGCTCGGTCGCGTCCACGGCCGGATCGCCGGAGGCGACGTGTTCCCGGATCAGCCCCTTCAGGGAGGGCACCAGCTCCGGCCAGCCGTAGTCCGGGTTCTTGTTGACCGTGACGAAGCGGGTGGTCACCAGGATCGTCTCCACACCGTCGAGCGAGAAGAGCCGGCGGGCGAGGGGCGCTTCGTCGGCCCCGCTGCGATCGGTGTACTCGTAGGTGCCGCGCTCCACCAGGTCCTGGCTGATCTTGAACATCAGCGCGTCCGGGTTCGGGGTCGGCAGGGTGTCGATGTTCAGGACCGTGTCCATCGGGGCGCTCCAGTTCGAATGGGGTAGGTAATCCCCGCGACTGGTGCTGGGAAGGCCCCGAGGAACACTGGATGGCGAGAGTCCTACAGCGGAGAGGCGGTCACGTGGAGGCCGTGTGGCCGTTCTCGGCGGTCGCGGTCCGGGACGGACGCCTCGTCGATCGGCTCGGCGAGCCGATCTCCTCCACCTGGCGCTCGGCGGCCAAGCCCTTCCAGCTCCGCTGCAGCCTGGAGGCGCTCGGGGACCCGGACGTGCCGCCGGAAGAGCTGGCGGTCGGCTCGGCCAGTCACGCCGGGGAGCCCCGCCACCTGGCCCACGTCCGCGACGTGCTGGAGCGGTTCTCGGTGGCGGAGGACGACCTGCGCTGCGCCCCCCATCCCCCGCTCTGGGTCGAGGCCACCTACGACGTCGTGCGGGCCGGTGGGTCCTTCATGGACATCCACAACAACTGCTCCGGCAAGCACGCCTTCATGCTGGCGGCGTCGCTGCGGCGCGGCTGGGACCCGGACTACCGCTCCCCCGACCACCCCCTCCAGCGGCGGATCCGGGAGGCGGTGGTGGAGGGCTGCCGGGCCGAGCCAGGGCACGCGGTCGACGGCTGTGGCGTGCCGACCTTCGTGCTGCCCCTGGAGGCCTTCGCCCGTGCCTGGGCCGGCCTGGCGGAGGCGATGGCCGGAGAGGGTGACCCGGTGCTCGGCACCATCGGCCGGGCGATGGAGGCCTTCCCGGAGCTGACCTCGGGGACGGGTCGGCTCGATCTCCAGGTCGCCGAGGGCGCCCGGGAGTCGCTGGTGGTCAAGATCGGCGCCGAGGGGCTGCACTGCCTGGCGCTGCCCGAGCGGCGCCTGGGCGTCGTGGTGAAGATGCACGCCGGCGCCGGCGCGGGACTGGGCCTCGCCACCCAGGCCGCGCTGGAGACCTTCGCCAGCGGGTCCTGGGCCCCGCCGGGGGACTGGGAGCACCACCGGGTCCGCAACGTGGCAGGACGCCAGGTCGGGGACCGGGTGGTGGAGCTGTAGGGGCCGGCTACTCGGCGTCGATGAGGAAGATCCGGCCGAGGTAGGCGCCGCTGCTGTCGGCGTAGCTGGCCTGGGGGATGACGAGGGTGGGCACGCCGTCGCCGTCGAAGTCGGCCACGAGACTCTCGTAGCCGGTGCTGTCGGCGTTGTCGGCCTCGTCTCCCTCGAAGCCGAGCAGGGCGGAGTCGGAGATGTCGCCACCATCGGTCCAGGCCGCCGGGTCGATCATCCAGACGCGGCCCTCGGCGCTGGACCCGCCACCGGGCTCCGACGCCATCACGTCATCGGCGCCGTCGCCGTCGAAGTCGGACACGAGGTCCATGTACCAGGCGAAGAAGCCCGAATCGGTCGTGCCGTGCAGAGTGGCGTCGGCGTCCTCGAAGGGGTCGCTGAGGCTCGACGCGTTGGTGACGATGTCCGAGTAGAAGAGCAGGGTGCCCGGATAGGTGAGGACCTCGTCGCGGTCCCCGAGGTAGTTCACGAGCAGGTCGTCGGCTCCGTCCCCGTCGAGGTCGCCGACCAGGCCGTTCATGCCGTAGTAGAGGTAGTCGGCCTCGGTGTTCTCCAGGGAGGCCCAGGCCAGCGACGACGCGGTGTAGCTGCCCGAGTAGCCGGAGAGCCCTCCGATGAGGTTCCACTGGCCGCGGGCAGCACCGTCGCCGCTGTGGGTCGAGTCGAGGTGCAGCAGGTCCAGGTCGCCGTCTCCGTCCAGGTCCGGGGCGACGAAGGCGAGCTGGTAGTAGGCGGTGCCGTCGTCGGTCTTGATCGTGACGTCGGCCGAGGTCGCCACGGGCGTCGAGCCGGACCACGACGAACCGCCGCCGAAGACGAAGACCCGGTGGTGGTCCGGGTTGCTGATCATCGCCGTGGCGGCGTAGTGGCCGTACTCCAGGATCAGCTCGTCGGCGCCGTCTCCGTCGAGGTCGGCGGCGTGCATGGGCACGGAGTAGAGGCTGTAGTCGTCGCCGTCAAAGGAGATGGTGAAGACGGCGTCGGCGTCGCCCTCGTCCAGCGCGGCGGCGAGGGGGGCGCCCGTGCCGTAGTAGATGTAGCCCACCCAGGCCATGTCGACGCTCCAGTCGGCGACGTCCAGCTCCTGGTTCCCGATCACCAGGTCCTGGAAGCCGTCGCCGTCGAAGTCACCGCAGGCGAAGGACCCGCCGAGGAAGATGTAGCTGCTGCTGCCGCTGATCAGCGTGCCGGCGTCGTCGATGAGCGCCGTCCCGTCGGACCAGGAGGCGTAGTCCGAGCCGTAGAAGATGCCGGCCCGGCCGCCGAAGACGAGGGCGCCGCTCGTGGCGTCGTAGCCCCCACGGGGAGCACCGAGCAGGAGGTCCTCGAGGCCATCCCCGTCCACGTCGCAGGTGGCGATCGCCGAGCCCGCGAAGTCGTCGTAGCTGGCGTCGCTGCCGGTGATCGCCGGGAACTCGTCCGAGAGCACCATCACGCCGTCGGTGTCGCCGTCGCAGTTGTTGTCCTCGCCGTCGTCCATCCAGTCCAGGGCGCCGGGGTGGACCTCGGCGTCGCTGTCGTCGCAGTCGTCGCCGGCCTTGAAGGACGCGACGTGGCCGTCGCCGTCCTGGTCGTTGTCGTTGGCCCCGTCGCAGTTGGAGTCGACGCCGTCGTACCAGGCGTCCGAGGCGCCCGGGTTGATCGAGCTGTCCGTGTCGTCACAGTCGGTGCCGTCGGTGGTCGAGTAGTCGCCGACGGCGATGCAGTAGCAGACCCCGTCGGTCTCGTCGCCGTAGCCGTCGGCGTCGAGGTCTGGGTGGTAGGTCGTGCAGCCGTTGGCGTCCTCTTCGTTGGTGTCGCCGTTGCAGTTGTCGTCGGCGGTCGTGCTGCAGTCCTCGGCGGCGCCGGGGCTGACGCTGCCGTCCGTGGGGTCGCAGTCGTCGCTGTTGGACACGTAGCCGGAGGGCTCGCTGCACTGCTCGGTCGTCTTGTAGGGGTTGCCGTAGCCGTCGCCGTCGGTGTCGTCGTACCAGGTGTTCAGGCCCTCGACGTCGCTGTCGTCGTCGTCGACGAGGGTGTCGCAGTCGTTGTCGAACCCGTCGCAGACCTCGGTGGCGTCGGGGTTGATCGAGGCGTCGTTGTCGTCGCAGTCCTCGGCGGTCTCGTAGGCGGTCGGGGGCTTTTCGCAGGCCACCAGCGTCCCGTCGGCGCCGCCATAGCTGTCGCCGTCACTGTCCAGGTACCAGGTGGTCGCCGAGGAGAGGTTGAGGCTGCTGTCGTCGTCGTCGATCAGCAGGTCGCAGTCGTTGTCGATGTCGTCGCAGACCTCGGTCGCGCCCTCGTAGACGTTGGGGTCGGTGTCGTCGCAGTCGGACTCGTCGACCGCCAGGCCCTCACCCGCCTCGCAGGCCTGCACGGGCGAGTCCGGGTCGCCGTGCCCGTCGCCGTCGCTGTCGGTGAAGAAGGTCTCCTGGTCGGTGACGTCGTCGTCGTCGTCATCGACCAGCTCGTCGCAGTCGTTGTCCGCGCCGTCGCAGACCTCTTCGGCGTCGGGGTGGATGTCGGGGTCGTCGTCGTCGCAGTCGACGTCGGCGGTGTAGCCGTCCTCGTCCTCGTCGACCGGCGGCGTGTCGGTGTCGGTGTCGGTGTCGGTGGGG
>CAZCVP010000250.1:0-10262 GCA_964501915.1 uncultured Enterobacterales bacterium | reverse complement strand
TCAGCCGGTCACAGGCCTCTGTGAGGCCCCGGACCGGACCAGGCTCGTCCTTGGGAGCGTCCGTCCCGGGCCCTCAGCCAGCTCCGTCGGCTCGCAGGGGGTCACCCGCGGTCCTCCCATCGGTCACGGGAGCACCCCGAGAGCGCCCAGTCCGTGCAGGAGCACGGCGACCGCCAGCAGGGAGAGCAAGGCCGCGAGCCCGGGGACCCTGCCCCGCACGGGCTCCCGGTCCGCTCCCTGGCGCCGCAGGACGCCCACGGAGACGAGCACCAGCCCGTGCAGCACCAGGACCGCGAGGCCCAGGACCGGGCGGAGGGTGGCGACGGCCAGCAGCAGCGCCGCCCAGGCGGTCTGTGGCCGGTGGCGCCCCCACCACGCCAGGCCCGCGAGCAGGGCGAGCCCGGCCCCGGCGGCCACCTCGATCCAGAGCCGGACCGCCTCCGGCGCGAACCGCGCCACGAGCAGCAGGAGGGCCACGCCGAGCAGCGTCACCGCGAACGCGGACCCGGCGCGCTTCCTGGAGAGTCGCGCCGGCTCCAGGGCCCCCAGGAGACCTCCGAGGAGCAGCACCCCCACTGCGAGGCCCGGATCGAGGCGTCCCGTCAGCCAGGTCTGGAGGGGGCCGCGCGCCAGGGCCTCATGAGCCAGGCGTGGCCCGGGCTCCTCCCCCAGCAGCCGCCGGCCCAGCACATCGATCGGTCCGGGCTCGCCCACGTCCAGGACCAGCTCCGTGACCCGGCTCTCCTCCTCCATGCGCCACCGCGCCTCTCGCAGGTTGCGCACCTCGCCGTCCACCTGGTCGAAGAGGGACGAGGCCAGGACCTGCACGCCGTCCTCCACCCAGACCTCGACGTAGTGGAAGGCGCGCTCGTCGGGGAAGTTCTGGTCCGTGACCTTCAGCCGCCGCCGGCCCTCGGCCTCGGCCAGGGGTGCTTCGAGCTGGAGGTGGAAGGAGAAGAAGCGCTGCCCGGCGGAGGCGGCGTCCTCGGGCTCGGGGCCTCGTGTCCAGGTGAGGTCCTCCCCGTCCACCTCCAGGCGCAGCCCGTCGACCAGCTCGGCGATCCGGGCCTCGGCGTAGGTGTCCGGGGGCGTCCCGGTCTCCTCGAGCTCTCGCAGGACCTGGCGGATCGGCACCTCCAGCCGGTAGTCGATCGCCACCCGGTCACCCGCCACCAGCACCGAGGAGCGGTGACCGAAGAGCGCCGCGCTGAAGGGGTGGGCCGCGACGCTCCCGCTCCAGAGCAGGAGCCAGGCCAGCACCACCCCGAGGCCTCTCACGTGAGCCCCCGCACGACCGGCACCACGCCCGGGGGCAGGCAGTGCCCCGGACCCTCCACGACTGCCACCGTCGTGGGGGGGCCCCGCCCCCCCCCCCCCCCCCCCCCCCGCCGGCGCCCCCCCCCGGCGCCCGCGCCCGCCCCCCCCCCCCCCCCCCCCCCCCTCCTGGCCTGCCAGCGTGGTGCCGCGCCCGGCCCGGGGCAGCGGGGGCGAAGGGGGGGCCGAGCCACTGAAGGTCAGGGCCAGCTCGCCGACCCGCACGGTCCAGGCCAGCGCCCCGACGTCGTGGGCCTGGGCCCAGAACGGCGCCTGCTCGACCGTGTCGCCCCCGAAGACGCCCTCCAGCGCCAGCGGGAGCCCGCTGCGGGTGCCCTCGGAGTGTTGCCAGGCCGCCACGAGGTTGCCGAGGCGATCGTCGCTCACCCCGTGGGCCAGCAGCATCGGCGCCGTGCGCCCCCCCTCGCCGGCCAGGCCCAGCAGGGCGTAGAGCCCTCCGAGCTGCCCCAGGCCGCCCCCGGTGAAGAGCACGAGGTCCGGTCCTCCGGCCGCCAGCCCGGCCCGGCGCCAGTCGCGGGCCAGGCCATCGGCGCAGTCCACGAGGACCGTGCCCGCCGGGTGGGTCAGCACGAGGCCCGCCCCCAGGTCCAGGAGCGCCAGCGGTCCTCGCTGCCAGGTCGGGCGGATCACGGCTCGGGGTCCGGCGCTCGATCCACCCAGTCGGCGATCAGCGGGTAGATCTCGCTCGCCGCGTGGTCCCCCAGGGTGAGGTCCAGGTGGCCGTAGTCGGCGGCGAAGCCGTGGGCCCGACCTGCGATCACGAAGCGCTTCTCCTCGGCCCCGACCCCCTCGTAGTAGGACAGCACGCGATCGGGGGGCGCGATGCGGTCGGCCCGGCCGGCGATCACCAGGGTGGGGGTCTGGATGCGGGCCAGGGCCTCGCCGTAGTCGACGGAGCCCTCGGCGTCCTGGAAGGTACCGCTGTGCAGGGCCTGGCCGAACTGCCTGAGCTCGCCGCCCACCAGCGGCGAGACCACCCGGTGGTACATCAGCTCCCGGTGCTCTTCGGCGAGATCGTTGAAGAGCAGGTCGTCCACCGGGGTCAGCCGCCCCGGCAGCGCGGCCTGGATGCGGGCCGCCAGCGGGCTGGGAATCACCGGCAGCAGGGGACCGTAGAAGCGAGCGCCCCAGAGACCGGTGGTGAGCACGAGGTCCGGCTCGCTGAGGTCCATCGGCGAGCCGACCGCCACCAGCGCACTGAGGGAGTCGTCGCCACCGGGTCGCGAGCTGGCGTAGATGGCGGAGACCATGCCGCCGAGGGAGTGGCCCACCAGGGCGAGTCGGGACACGCCGGTCTGGGCCCGCACGTGGTCGACGGCGGCCGGCAGGTCCTGGAGGCCGTAGTCGTCCACGTCCCAGCCGGCCCGCTGGCGGGAGCCGTCGGGGCGGAACAGGGAGTCCCCGTGACCGCGGAGGTCGAGCAGCCAGGCGTCGAGGCCCCGCCGGGCGAGGTAGACGCCGAGGGAGCGGCCCTCCGACAGGTCCCAGCAGTGGTGGTTGGACGAGATGCCGTGCACGATCAGGACCGGCCGTCCCCCTTCGACCGGGTGGCGGTGGAGCACCAGCCCGGCGCCGTCGGCCGTGGCGACCTCGTGGCGCTCCGTCAGGGCGCAGTGGTCGCCCTTCAGCGGCTCCTCCTCGCCACAGGCGAACAGGCCCACGAGCGCCAACAGACCGACGAACCACCGCCTCACAGGTCCTCCCCGAGGAAGGCCGCCAGCCGATGGAGCACCGCCGGGTGAGCGAGCAGGTCGGCGTGGAGGGGGTCGGTGAGCGCCAGGGACTGGAGCCCGACGCGGTACCAGGTGCGGTCCGGCCAGGCCCGGGAGGGCAGCCGCACGAGCTCGGGCGGAGCGACCACGTCGAGATCGGAGGTCATCACCAGCACCGGGACTCCGGGCGGGGTCAGCGCCGGCAGCTCCGCGGCCCAGCCCACGTAGGCCCGGGCCAGCTCCCCGGAGCACACGGCCGCGGGCAGCTCGCCCACCAGCGCCTCGGGCCAGGGCAGGCCCTGGCTGACCGGGCCCAGCGGGGCGGCGACGATCACCGGCGCCGCCTGGGCCGCCAGGGGGGTGCCGACCAGGGCCAGTCGCTCCGCGGGCAGCTCGGCCAACAGAGCCAGCACCCCGCCGTAGCCGTGGGCGGCGATGCGCAGCGGCCCGCGGGTCTCTGCGAGCCGCCGAGCGCCGGCGGCCAGCTCCGCCGCGGCGCGGGCCGGGTCCTGGCCCCGGGACTCCAGCGAGATGACCCAGGCATCGAGGCCCGCGCCCTCCACGGCTTCGGCCCAGGCCAGCCAGGCGGTCGGATCGACGCAGGGCGTGGCCACCAGCAGCGCCACCGGCCCGCCCCGCTCCTGCTGGCCGACGTCCGTGAGCACCGGCGAAGCCAGCAGGGGAGTCGAGAGCAGCGCCAGGGTCAGCACGCCGATCGCCTCACCCGACCACGTGATCCAGGTCTCGGACCACGGCCACCCGGGCGGCCATGGCCTTGGGGCCGTCCAGGGAGAACATGCGCCCGTGGCCCAGGTCGTCGCGCAGAAACGTGGTGACCTCGTGGAGACGGGCCTCCAGGCCCGCGAGCTGTCCCGAGGGGACCGTGCGAAAGAGGCCGGCGACGGCGCGCTCCTGCTCCGGGTCGTACTCCCAGAGGCCGGCCATGCGGCCCTCGTGGGCCACCACCCGCTGCCAGGTCGTCTTGAGCTGGTGGATCGGCCTGGTCCTGTTGCCGCCGACGCGCAGCTCGCGATCGTGGTCCCGGGGCTCGGCCAACAGCCTCATGGCGCCGCGGTAGTCGGTCCAGGGGTCGACCATCGGGATCAGGGCCCACCCACCGGGCTCGCCCTGGCCGACCTGGTCGACCTCGTCGGGCAGCACATGGAAGGGGTCCTTGGGGTCGGCCCCGTCGACCTCCACCACCTCGGCCCCGAGGGCGGCCAGGGCCCCCTTTGCCTGGCCCTGGTTGCAGCCCGCCCAGGCCGCCAGCTCCCTGCGGGTCGCCGGGCCGGCGTGCTGGAGGAAGCGCCGCCCGAGGTGCACGACGAGGCCAGCGCTGTCCTCCGGCAGCTCCACCCCCTCGAAGGGCGAGGTCTCCAGCACCCGCCAGGCGTAGCTCTCCTTGTCCAGCCGACCGGTGGCCTGGACCCTCCGGATCCGGCCCCGGGACTCGAGCAGCCGCAGGGCCAGGGGCAGCGCAGAGGACATGCCGACCTTCTTGCCGGCCTCGCCGAGGCTGCGCACCAGGCCCTCGGGCAGGGCGCGACGCAGCTTCTGGGTCGTGAGCTCCTCGGCCGAGAGGACCTCCAGGGCGGCGGCGGCGATGGCCTCGACCTCCTCCCAGCTCGTCCCGGCCTTGGTGACGTCCCGGTCCGTGCGCCGCCAGGCCGTCACCCAGCCCCACCGCAGGGCCAGGGGCACGTCGACCCGGGGCACCAGGTAGATGCAGCCCCGTGCCGCAGGCAAGACCCAGAGCTCGCCCCGCTCGACCGCCTCGTCCAGGACGGACCCGTCCAGTGCACCGCTGCGGGCGATCACGGACAGGTAGGCCTCGGCCCCACCGAGGGTCCGCGGCCAGCCGCGAGCGGTGATCACGTCCACGGGCGAAGCGGGCGCCGGCACGCCGAAGCCCTGCCGGACGGCCCAGTCGGCCCGCAACTGCGCCAGGGAGATGCTCGACATCCGTCCTCCGTCGGGACCAGGACCCTAATGCCGGCGACCGAGCCTGACATCCCGTCCCACGGCCCGCCGGGCAGGCGAGCAGACCACTCCGCCCTTGCCACGTCGAGGGTCTGCGCCTACGGTGTCGGGGACCCCCCGGTGACGGGGCGTCGCGTCGGCCCAGGCAGGCCGGCTCGCGGGGACTTCCCCCGCAACCCTCGCTCGCGGTACCGGCGGTCGTGAGCGGGTAGCAGGTCGGGACCTGCGACGTCCAACGCGCCGTGAAAGGAGGTGATCCAGTGAACAAAAACGAAGTGCTCTGCCAGGTGACGGCTACGTAGGTCACATCACTGGATCCCCGGCGCAGGACGATGGCCACCTCGGTGGTCGAACGCCGCGGGACTGGTGATCTCGGGACCCTCGATCCCGGCCATCACCGCGCCCTCTGGGAGACCGGGTAGCACCCCCGGCGGACAGGAAGTCGGCGAGAGCTTCGCGCTCTCCTCCTGGAGGGTCTCTCCCCCAAACGGGCTACGTCACACCAATGAGCTGACTCCGGACGATCAAAACGGTTCAGCGGTCGGTTTCTGACCTACCCACACGCCCGTTCAGGACATAGGGATCGGCGGAACCCCACCCCCGACCCGGAGATCCCATGTCCTCCTCCACCGGCCGCTTCGTCTGGTACGACCTCATGACCACCGACACCGCCGCTGCCCAGGCCTTCTACACCAAGGTCATCGGCTGGGGCACCCGGGGCATGCCGGGGATGGAGGAGGAGTACACCATGTGGACCGCCGGCGAGAAGCTCGTCGGCGGCCTGATGACCCTGGCCGAGGAGGCCAAGGCCATGGGCGCTCCCCCCCACTGGATCGCCTATGTCTCCGTGCCGGACCTCCAGGTCGCCGCGGACCGCACCTCGGCCATGGGCGGCAAGGTCCTCGTGCCCCCCACCGAGATCCCCCAGGACAAGGGCGCCTTCGCCATCCTCCAGGACCCCCAGGGGGCCGTCTTCGCCGCCTACAGCCCCAAGCAGGCGTCCGAGGACTTCACCGAGCCCGGTGCGCTGGAGTTCTCCTGGCACGAGCTCATGACCACCGACTACGAAGCCGCGACCGCCTTCTACGCCGAGGTCTGTGGCTGGGTGAAGTCCGACGCCATGGACATGGGCGAGGGCAACATCTACCAGATGTACAAGGTCGCCGGCATGGAGCTCGCGATGGGCGGCATCTTCAACAAGGACCCGAAGATGCCCATGCCGCCGATGTGGCTCTACTACGTCAAGGTCCCCGATCTGGACACCGCCCTCGCCGCGGTGACGGAGCACGGCGGCCAGGTCATGAACGGCCCGATGGAGGTCCCGGGCGGCGACCGGGTCGCCCAGTGCGTCGATCCCCAGGGCGCCGCCTTCGCCCTGCACGGGAAGTAGACCGGCGACCCGCAGCGGCGCCGCCTCATGGTAGTCTGGTGCCGGGTCCGCTCTCCCCGGGAGGCAGCATGATGCTCTTGGCCCTGCTCTCCGTGCCCACGGTCGCCGCGGCGACCCTCGAGGACACCTTCGTCCTCACCTGCAACGACCTGAACCTGCGGCTCACCACCACGCTGGACGCCTCGCTCTACGGCCTGACCTTCCCGGTCATCGACGACGAGCGGGACGTGCCGATGGACTGCAACGGGGTCGCGGAGGCGGACATCGCCGTCCTGGAGGCCGACGCCGAGGCCGAGTGCGACGCCTCCGGCATCGGTCTGTTCGGCGTGGACTGTGCCGACGCCGCGGCGCTCTTCCGCGCCTCGATGGAGGACCTCAACGCCGACCTCGACGGCCTCGTCCCGTCGGGGGTCCGGCTGGTCCGTCGCAAGCAGACGCCGAAGGACCGCATCTACCGGGGCTACCACGACTTCCCGGACGGCTCCCGCGCCCGCTGGGGCTACCTGGTTCACCGGGACGGCCCGGCCCACCGGAGCCTCCGCACCAACCGGGTCGCGACCCCGGACCCCGAGGTCGGCGGGCTCGAGGCCCAGGGCTTCACCTGCGTCACCGGCGCGTCGAGCCGGGTCGACGGCACCGCGCTCCTGGCCGCCGATGTCTGGTCCCTGGAGGCGTGGTTCAAGACCGACATCGAGGTGGACTGCGACCAGTCCTATAGCGGTGGCGCCCTCTACCTGGTGATGGACCAGACCTTGACCGCGGACCTCACCGGCACGCCCTGAGCGCCTGGGATCCAAGGGTCCCACTGCGACCGGTCCACGGGACATCCACGTCGCATTGGATTCGAATAGATCCGTGATTTCAAATAGTTGAAATCAGGTACGGCCCTTGCTGAAGGAAGGGGACGGCACCGAGGGGGTCCCGTGGGACCGCTGCTCGCTGTTTTGACTCTGGCCGCCTGCTCTCCCGAGTTCGAAGCGGAGCCGACGCTGACCGACGCCTTCCGCGAGGCCTCGATCCAGTACCAGGTCCCCCGTGACCTGCTGGTCGCCATGTCCTGGACCCTGACGCGCTTGGACGACCGCGGCGGCATGGTGGCCGAGACCGGCGCCGTGGGCCTGATGGACCTCCGAGTCAACGGCGAAGACCCCTCGACCACAGCCGCCAGCCAGGCCAGTGGCCTGGCGGTGAGCGACATCGAGAACAGCAGCGCCTCGAACATCGACGCCGCGGCCGCCCTGATGCGGCAGTGGGCCGACGACCGGGAGACGGTGACCGGCGTGACCGTCGACAACCTCGAGGCGTGGTACCCGCTGGTCGCCGCCTGGTCCGGCGTCGACGACCCGCTCATCGCCGAGGGCTTCGCTGCCCAGGTCTACGGACTGCTGTCGATGGGCCAGATCCTCACCGCCCCCGACGGCGAGGTCCTCACCGTCGAGCCCACGCCCTTGGACTGGATCAACGCTCGCCAGCCCTTCGGCGGCTCCGGCCTGGTCGCCCAGTACGTCCCGGCGAGCACCTCGAACTACACCAACGACAACCGTGGCCCGACCGACATCGACATGATCGTCGTCCACACCATGGAGGGCAGCTACTCCGGCGCCATCTCCTGGTTCCAGAACAGCGCCTCCGGGGCCTCGGCCCACTACATGGTGCGGTCCTCGGACGGCCAGATCACCCAGATGGTCGACGAGGAGGACGTGGCCTGGCACGCCGGGGACTGGGACACCAACGCCCGCTCGATCGGCATCGAGCACGAGGGCTACGTGTCGAACCCCAGCGAGTGGTACACGACCGCCATGTACGAGGCCAGCGCAGCGCTCGCCCGGGACATCGCCGACCGCAACGGCGTGCCGCTCGACCGCAGCCACATCATCGGGCACTACGAGGTGCCGGGCTGCTCCAACCCGGGTGGCGGCGGCGTGAGCTGCCACACCGACCCCGGCTCCGGCTGGGACTGGGACCGCTACCTGGACCTCATCAAGAGCGGCACGGCCGGCGGCGGCAGCGGTCCGGTGCTCTTGAAGGACGGCGTCAAGACCGGGTCCTTCGAGGCCAAGGTCACCGCAGAGCTGCACGGCGTGACCCGCACCTGCAGCGGCCCGATCACCGGCAGCGCCACCGCCGGTCGCCTCTACCTCACGGCGACCTGCTACCTGGAGTGGAACGGCAAGAGCGGCGACTTCCCGATCACCTGGTCGGCCGAGGGCCTCGACACCTCGATCAACGGCACGATGGCCGTCGAGTCCTACGCCGACAGCTACGGCGGCGACCTGAACGCCGACGGCTCGACCTATGCCCGCTACAGCGGCAGCAAGGAGCTGGGCGGCGACGTGGGTCGGATCTCCTACGAGGTGACGGTCCTGACCGATCCCTGAGGGGGCACGGCCGACGAGGCGTGAATGTCGCCCTGGGCGACACTCGGGGCCTCACACGGGTCTGTGGAGGGCTGAACGTCGCCCTGGGCGACACTCGGGACTCGCTCGGTCCGGGGGGGAGTGCCCCGGGGCTCAGAACTGGAGCCCCGTCGACGCGTCCCAGCCCCAGAAGGCCCCGGCGCGGACGTAGCTGTCACCGATCGCTCCGTCGAGCTCGACCGGCACGAGGTACCCGTCGCTGCTGACGACGATCTCGGCGTCCTCGTCGATCTCGTAGCCGAACGCGTAGTTCGACTCGTAGCCGTAGAGCTGACCGTCGCTGCTGTCGTAGAAGCCCACGAGGCCCGAGAACACGTAGGGCTCCCAGTCCGAGGCCCAGTCGCTGGAGCTGAGGCCCCAGTTGCTCTGGATGTCCGAGGCGAAGGTGGAGGACATCTCGGCCAACCCGAAGCCGAGGGTCATGGCCTCCAGCGCCGCCGTCGGGTCGGTGTCGCCCCAGATCGAGGGGTCGAAGTCCTCGCAGTCGGTGTCGATGAAGGTGGTGGTGTACTCCCACCCCTCCCAGAGCGTGCTGTCGGAGTAGCCCAGCTCGTGGTCGTCGACGATGTCCAGCGTGCCGTACCAGGTACACGTGTAGGCCTCGTCGTAGGCGTCGAAGTAGTCCTCCTCGGCGAAGACGAGCTCGACATAGGGCGGGAACTCGGTGCCCGCGTAGGTGACGCTCGCGACCTCACCGTCGACGTAGCCGAAGTCGTAGTAGAAGAACACCACGTAGCTGTCGAAGTACGCACCCTCCAGGTCCTGCCCGTCGCAGTCCTGGTCGACGCCGTCTCCGGCGACCTCCGTGGCGCCCGGGTAGGCGTCGCTGTCGCTGTCGTCGCAGTCGTCACCGCCCAGGTCCTCGTCGAGGTAGCCGTCGTCGTCCTCGTCGCCGTCGGAGACAGCGCAAGGGATCGGCCGGGTCTCGGTCGACCCCGTCACGTCGGTCCGGAAGCCGAGGCTGGCGGTCAGCGTCATGCTGCCGACTCCGCTGCCAGCGCGACCGTGCAGGGTCGCCACGAGCTCCGACCTCAGAGGCTCGCCGTCGAGGTCCCCCACCTCGCTCCCCGCGCCCAGGGTGGTGATCTCGAGGTAGGTCGAGACCGCCTCCACGGTGTCGCGTGCCTGCTCGGGCACCTCCGAGCAGCCGGAGGTGTCCACGGAGAGCGTGCCCGCGGGGGCCTCGACGACGTAGTAGCCGGTGCCGCAGAGCCCGACCTGCACCCAGTGGAACTCGCAGCCCTCCTCCCCGGTCGACCAGGTCACGTCGTAGGAGCGCACCTCCGGAGCCGCGTCTGCGCTGAATTCGTGGGTCCCCGAGGCCGAGAAGTCGACGCAGCCGTCCAGGGTCACATCGTCGCCGTTCGGCAAGCCGATGTCGAAGGACGCCAGGCAGGAGTCGGCGTCCGTGTCCGTGTCGGTGTCCGT
>CAZCVP010000249.1:0-10313 GCA_964501915.1 uncultured Enterobacterales bacterium | reverse complement strand
CATGCCACCGACCTCTCTATGCAATCTCGGCTGGCCGAGACGATGACCGAGCCCCAGGTCCGTCATGTCGGCGGCGTAGACGCGCCCGACCAGGTCGACGTCGTCCATCAGGGCACTGCCCAGCGCCGAGGTCGTGAAGGAGATGCTCGGCGTGCCACGGCAGTAGTCCAGGCTCACCTCGTAGGTGGTGAGGGGCTCCAGGGGCTCGGTGGGGGTGTAGACCACCACCAGCCCGCCGTCGCGGGTCGACTGCACCCCGTCGAAGTCGGCGACCACCACCGCCGTGGGATCGGGCTCGGACAGCGTGAATTCCACGGCTCCCCGGTGGTACACCCCCGTGGCGCCGTTGTCGGGCCAGGTGGACGGGATCGTGGTCTCGCAGGTCGGCTCGACGTCCCGAGGCAGGATCGGGTCGGTGCAGCCGGAGAGGACGAGGAGCGGGAGGAGGGTCATGGCAGCGGCCGGATATCCCGGAGATAGCTCGGGATCGAGCCGTCGTTCGCAGTTCGCTACCAGCCCCAGCCCGGATAGGGCCGCGCCTGCTTGACGTGGAGCGTGGGCGCCTCGCCCGAGCCGAGGTCGTCGAACTTGAATTCCACGTCCATGCCGTAGAAGTCGCCGGAGGTGCCGTAGACGGGCCGGAAGAAGTCGTGGATGGCCTGCAGACCGACCCCCAGCTCGTAGGTCTCGGACACGGTGAGCACCGTCTCCCCCTCCGGGACCTCGCTGGAGCTCTGGATGAAGACGATCGGCTGTCCGGGGAGCTCGAAGTAGTACAGGAACTGGTCGGTCGTGACGTCGGGGTCGGGCAGGACCACCGAGGCCTCCCCCTCCTGGACGTTCACGTAGAAGGCGGGCTCCAGTCCGCTGGAATCGTAGACGTTGGCCGTGATGGCGACGCCGTTGGCCTCCTCGTCGGGGAAGGAGTGGTGGACCAGCAGCGCCATGCCGATCTGGGTGTGGTCGATGCTGTAGTACTCCCGCTCCTCGTAGGCGCGGAAGTTCCACACGCTGGCCCAGACCGCCCGCACGGCGTCCTCGATCGGGTCCGTCGGGTCGTTGGGGTCGCCGGTGCGCGAGGTGTAGAGCCCGGCGCCGTTGAAGCCGGAGAGGTCCTCGGCGTTGGTGGAGGACCGGTAGCGCATGCGCTCGCCGGGGTGGTCCTCGTCCAGCTCCGTGTACAGGGCCTCGAGGAACTCGGTCTCCAGCTCCGAGCCCTCGATGATCGCCCTCAGCTCGGCGAGCTGGTCCTGGCGCACCTGCGGGTCGCCCTGGAAGTCCGGGTCGGCGAGCAGGGTGTCGACCACGTCCCAGAGGCCGTGGGCCTCCATGAAGCGGTCGTACCAGTAGACGGGCACCACGAAGGCCTCCGGTACCGTCAGGCCTTCGATGTGGACCAGGCCCGCGTAGTGGCTGGCCTTGCCGCCGAAGGCGGGGGTCGCCAGGCTCAGGGCGTCGCCCAGGTCGAGGGTCTCGAGATCGAGGATGTCCTCGGCGTCGGTCATCTCCGTGATCTCGAGGTTCATCGGGGTCACGTCGAGGGGATCCGGCCGGTTCTCCTCCCACCAGGTGTCGGCCTCGGACTGGGTGACTTCGCGGATGCTCCAGTCCGTGGTGCCGACCGTGAGCTCCACCCACTTGTCCTCCAGCTCCGTCAGCGTGGGGTTCTCCAGGGCCCCCCGGAGCCCCATGTTCGGTGTGCCGCGGTTCTGGGAGAGCACGTTGACGTGGCTCAGCGGGGTCTGGAACTGGGCGGTGATCAGGCCGGCCACGATCGCGATGTCGTTGGGCACCGCGTCGAGCACCACGATGTCCCGGTAGGACGGGATGGTCTCCTCGAGGTCCTCGGTGGTCCTGAAGGTCAGCCGGCCCATGGACGTGCCGAGGTTCAGCGGCTGGTAGGTGATGCCCGCGAAGAGCTCGTCGGTGGAGATGACGGGGATGTGGGGCGGCAGGGACTCTGCTGCGGCTTCGACGGCGGTGGAATTGGGGTGGAAGTAGAGCTGGTCCGCCACCCAGAGGTCCGGCCGCATGCGGTCGAAGGCCAGGGCGATCAGGCGCGAGCTGGCCGTGTCGTAGGGGGAGATCTCGTAGACCCAGACGTCGGGCTCCTCGTAGTAGGTGATGGCTCCGAGCACGAAGCGGCGATCCGGGCTGTAGTACTCGGTGGCGTTGAACTCCCCCAGCGAGGGCACCAGCGGCAGGCCGTTACCGCTGAGGTGAGCGACCGCGAAGTCCCAGTGGATGGGGTAGGCCTCGCTGTCCTGGAAGTAGAGCTGGTTGTCGTCGGAGCGGTCGACGACCGTCTTGGCCGAGCGGGCCCCGGGGATGCTGGCGTCGAGGGGGGCGGAGGCCAGGTTCTCGAAGTCCTCCAGGCAGCCGAGGGTGTTGGCGTAGGGCGCGTCGTCGTCGGCGAGCTGACACTCCCAGGTCGTGTCGGAGCCGTCACATGCGAGGGCGAAGAGCAGGATCATCGGTGCCATGCTGCCATGAGGGGGACTGGGGCTGCCTACCGGAGAGGGGTCTCACAGTACCCCAGGTGACCGAAGAGCCGACACGGCGGAAGTCGCCGTGCCCGGTAGATCGAGCGGTCCAGCGGCCCGATCAGGAGCCGCCACACCACTTCGCCCGCCGCGTCCACCTCCGTCACCCAGCTCTGCCCGCCTCCGGGAGCCAGCAGCTCCAGGTGCCCGCGACCGACCAGGACGTGGCCCTCGTCCAGGACCTGCATGCCGCCGAGCCGCGGCTCGTACCAGCCGGCCTCCTCCCAGCTGAAGAGCTCGGTCGCCACTCCCGCGGCTTCGTCGAGGCCCCAGATCACGGCCCTCGAGCCCAGCCCCTCCTCCCGGTTGTCGTAGTAGGAGACGCAGCTCTCGTAGTCCGTGCAGTCCAGCCCGTTGAAGTCGTGGGTGTAGGTGAACTCGGGGACGCCGGTGAAGTCGGCCCCCTCGCCGAAGATCCACAGCGACTCCCTGCGGTCCCGGTGGATCTTCACCGCCCGGCTCGAGGAGGCGCTGCCGCCGTAGATCACGACTTCGCCGTCCTCCCGGCGCACGTCGAGGGCGTTGAGCTTCAGGGACCCGTGGCCGAGCTCGTCGCCGCAGATCGACCACTCCAGCTCGTCGTCCTCCCAGCGTCGCTGCTCGATGCAGTAGGCCCCCGCGCCCGTCGCGATGAGGGCGTAGGCGGAGTCCTCGAACCAGTCCACGTCGTGGTCGGCCTCCGAGGAGAGCACGGCCGTCACCTGGCCGCTGAGGTCGTAGGCGGTCGGTGGGGCGGGCTCCACGAGGCCGCCCCCGCTCCAGAAGGCGTCGTGCTCCGCGTCGTGGTCGAAGGTGAGGATGCCGTCGGCCGTGTCGGGCTCCCGGTACCAGCGGACGGCCCCCTCCATGTCGAGCACGACCAGGTAGACCGCGGACTGTTCGAAGAGGCTGTGGAAGGTCAGGGGCACCACCAGGTTCCACCCCGGCTGGGCCGCTGGCTCCCAGGTCTCCAGCGTGATCTCGTAGGAGGCGAGGGCTTCGGGCAGGCTCCCGGTGGAGAAGGCCACCTCGGCCTCGGTCCCGACGGCTCGACAGGTGTAGTCCGTGTCCGCCAGCAGCCCCCTCAGCACGGCGGTGTGCTCGCTGCTGGCGGTCTCGGCCCTCCACAGGTGCTCTTCGGGCACCCGCGTGTCGGCGAGCCCCGCGCAGCGCAGCTCCAGCGCGAAGACCTGGTCGAAGATCCCGTGGAGGGTGGCCTCGGTCACCATCTCGCTCGATGGGCTGGCCGTGAGCGTGCCGACCGGCGCCGGGGCCTCCGAGTCCGCGGTCCGGGTGGCGGAGTCCACCTCGGTTCCGCGGATGCAGGCCAGCAGGCAGAGCAGCGTCATCGGGCCCAGGGTAGCCGACGTCTCCTCGATGGAGCGGCGGGATTGCCCCGGTTGAGACTTGGTCCGGGATCCGGCAAGATCAAGGGGGGGAGTCGCCCCCCGCCTTCCGCCCTTCCTCCCCGAAGCCTCCCATGCGAATCCGCGTGGCCTGCGATCTGCGCGTGCGTCAGCACGGCTTCAAGACGACCGGGTACACCCAGTGGGTCGCCGGCGACCTGCTCGCCTTCTACCTCTCGGGCAAGTCCTTCCGCCGAGGTCCGGCCGAGATCAAGATGAAGCTCCATGGGACCCGCTACGGGATCGCGGCCAAGGTGCGCATCCTCACCGTGGATCGGCCGCGGGGGACCGGTGACTACCTCTACACCGCCCGCATCACCGAGATCGCGGATCGCCACCGGGAGCAGCTCGACCTCTGGCTCGAGGAGCTCTCCCGTCCCTCCAGCGCTCGCCACGCTCCGGTCACGAGCCGGTCGACGGAGTCCGGCACTGGCCGCCGCAAGTCCCTCGGAGGCGCCCTCAAGCACGGCCTCGACAAGGGGCGCAGCGGGGGTAAGAAGGAGACCCACAAGGCCGCCAGGCGCGGTCCCGTCTTCCCGCCGATCTTCGATGTCTCGCCCGACGCCCAGACCATCACCGTGACCTGGCAGGACTGGGCCTCGGTCGGCGGCTCGCTGGACAAGGGGCTCGCCGACGACAAGCTCGAGGTCCCCTACCGTGCTCGCCACCCGCCGGTGGGGTGGGACCTCACGGTCCGTCTCCGGCTTCCGGACCGGTCCACGCACGCTGCGATGGGCCGGGTCGTGCGCTCCGAGGGGGCCTTCCTCTACCTGGCGCTGTCCCTGAAGGACAGCACCAAGGCCGCTCTCCGCTCGGGCGGCTGACGGCGAGCCGGGGAGACGTCACCATCCTGCTGTGGTCGCTGTTGTCCGCCGCCCTCGCGGCACCGCTGTCCGTGGACCGCGCCTGGCAGGTCCTCGCGCCTCCGATCGGGCCCGACGGCCCGCGGAAGGCGCTGGCCTTCGCGGCGGAGCAGTGGGGCAACCGGACCCTGGAGCTCGCGGGCATCCCCCTGACCGGAGAGCGGCTGGCGGCCTGGGCGGAGAGTCCGCCCGAGGAGCCGCTGTTGCGCACCGTCCGGGAGGACACCCGCCGGCCGATCGACCTCGCCGACCTGCTGCGCCTGCTGGACGACGTGCTGGCCGCTGACCTGCCCGACGACGCCGTCCTGCACGTCCCGACCGGTCGGGCCCGAACCTATGGCCTGCTGGTCCACGTCGACGATGCGTGGAAGGACCGGCCACGGGACTATCCGCGCTACGACGAGCTCCAC
Organism: uncultured Enterobacterales bacterium; assembly: GCA_964501915.1. Lineage (GTDB taxonomy): Bacteria > Myxococcota_A > UBA796 > UBA796 > CAJQPC01 > CAYFPX01. Next base: position 5,112 of record CAZCVP010000249.1, on the reverse strand, counting down.
GTCGATCGGCCCGAAGCGCCGACCACGGTCGAGCCGGCCCGGGATGGGGATCCGCCGGGGCCGGGCTGGACGGCCCGCTACCTCGACCCCACCGAGCGGGAGCCGTGCATGGCGGCCCTGGTGGAGGCCCGTCCCGAGTCCGGCTTCGCGGAGCGCGTCGAGGCCCTCCTCGATCAGCTTGAGGCGCAGGGGGCCGAGGTCTGGGTCACGAGCACCGTGAGGAGCCGCCACCGCGGCTACCTGATGTGGGGTGCCTTCGTGCTCTCGCGCTCCACCGACGAAGCCTCCGCAGCGGCGACGCGGTCCAGGTTGGAGCGGGCCAACGCCGACTGGGGGCTCGAGGTGCCGATCTCGTGGTGGCATCCGGACGGCTGGCAGGCCACCATGGAGGCGGCACGAACCATGGCGGAGGCCTACGACGTGGTCTATGCGACCGAGAGAGGGGCTCGCGCATCGAACCACTACGACGGTGTGGCGGTGGACTTCGTGGCTTATGGACTTCCGCGCTCCCTGACCCTGACGGCCCCCGATGGGGCGAGCGAGACCTTCGACCTGTCCGATCCCAGCGAGCCCCGCGACCTGAGCCTCAGCCCCGCCGTCGTGCGCTGGGTCGAGCGACACTTCGCCCTTCGCAAGCTCGTGGCGGACCATCCCCACTGGAACGACGCCCGCTCATGATCGGGTTGCTGGGCCTGCTGGCTTGTGGCTCGGGTGGGCCCCTCGCCCCGAGCTTCGAGGTCGAGTCCCACGCGCGGACGCCCCTCGGGGCCATGGTGCAGGTCACGACCGAGCCCGGTTGTCGGGCTGCGGTCGGCTTCGACGGCGATGGGCTCGGCGAGCGCTTCACGCCCTGGACCGGACCCGGCACGGTCCACGAGGTCGAGGTCCTGGGTCTGCGGGCCGAGCGCACCTGGGAGCTGCGGGCACTGGCCCGCTGCGAGGGCGAGCAGGCCATCTCCCAGTCCCAGACCTTCACCTCCGGGTCGCTGCCCGCGGAGCCGCCGGCCTGGGAGGTCCGTGTGCTGTCTCCGGACCGCCTCCAGCCCGGCGTGACCTTCATCGCCCCGGTCACCGAGGGCGAGGCGGTGCCACCGGTGTTCTGGGGCCTGGACGAGGAGGGTGAGGTGGTCTGGTTCTACGAGGAGCCCACTGCGGCGACCTCGCGGGCCGACCCCTTCCTGGCCGTGCAGCCCGACGGGCTCCCCCTGGTGTCCCTGCACGATCGCATCCAGCGCCTCACCTGGGGCGGCGAGGTCTTTCGCGACGTCAGCGGGCGGCAGAACGGTGTCGGCTCGCTGCACCACGACGGTGTCCAGACCCAGGACGGCGCCCTGCTCGCCCTGAGCCAGGAGTTCGAGGACGTCGAGCTCGACGGCGAGTGGGTGAGCGTGATGGGGGACGTCCTGCTGGAGCTCGGCGAGGACGGCGAGGTCGCCTGGGAGTGGAGCAGCTTCGATCACCTCGACCCCGCGACCATGTCCAGCGCGGCCGACGGCAAGGTCCAGAACGCCCTCGACTGGACCCATGCCAACGCCGTGATCGAGGTCGAGGACCTCTACGTGGTGTCCTTCCGGGCCCTGGACCAGCTCGTGGCGATCGATCCGGTGGACGGCGAGATCGCCTGGATCCTCGGCCGGGGCGGCGACTTCGAGCGACTGAACGGCCGCTGGTTCGACGGCCAGCACGCGCCCGAGTGGCACGCGGACGGCACGCTGCTGCTCTACGACAACCGGGTCGGTGGCCGAGCGCACGACACGCGCGCCGTGGCCTACCAGGTCGACCTCGACGAGCGGGTCGTGCGTCAGAGCTGGAGCTGGGAGACCGAGTTCTACACGCCGAAATTCGGCGACGTGGACCGCCTGGACAACGGCAACGTGCTCGTGTGTGCCGGTGGCCCCGACGAGGACCACCAGCCGGCCGTCGTGACCGAGCTCGACGGCAAGGAGCCCGTCTGGGAGCTCCGCGTCGAGGGAGTGTCGCTCTACCGGGCCACCCGCATCGACTGGCCCTGGCTCAGGCCCTGACGACCCCGGATCCTGCGCCAGGACTCGGATCGGCTCTCGGACTGTCGCGGTCCGCCCGGTAGGATCTCGGTCCCTCCTCCTTCCAGGGATTGCAGATGGGCGCGACCCTCTTGCTCCTCGTCCTCGCGACGGTCCAGGCCGAAGATGGGAGCAGCATCTGGGACGAAGAAGACGTCGTGCGGCTCGATCACGAGCCCGGCTTCCTGATCGGCGCCGGGGTCAGCGTCGAGTCGCGGTACGACCTGCTCGACGGCCTGGCGCCGCTCGGCATGCAGGCTGTCTTGCGCGGGCAGGACCGCCTCGACTTCGCCAGCGCGTGGCTGGCCGGCCGTGTCGACTGGACTCCCCAGCTCAACCTGCCCGGGTGGGAGGACCTGGGGCCGCGCATCTGGGACCTCGAGGCTCGCGGCAGCGTCACGGCCCGCCAGGACGAAGCCGGTGTCTTCGACTTCGACGTCTGGGTCCGCGGCCAGTCGCAGGTCGAGCGTGTTCCCAGCTCGTTCTCGTGGGCCTATCGCTCCACGGCCGGCTTGAGCGGCTGGCTGCCCCTGCGCTTGTCGCCCAACGCCCAGCTCGGTGCCGGCGCCTGGCTCACCGGCGACAGCTTCGACCGGGGGGTCGCCCCCTGGTTCACCGACCCCTACGCGCCGATCCGCTCCCGGCTCTCCTACGGCGCCCAGGGGCGGGCGACCCTGATCGTCGCCGGGCGCCACGCCGTGACCGCGGCCTTCGGCGGACACCGCTTCCAGTGGCGGGACGACAACAACCGCCTGCCCGAGGTCGGCGGGGACCTGACCCCGGCGCCCGCCTCCGGGGTGACCTGGCGGGGCACCGTCGGCTGGGGTGGGCCGGTGGTGGGCCGTGTCGTGGGCATCCTCGAGGTCGGCTACGGTCAGGCCCGGACGCCGATCTACTACGTCGAGCCGATGGCCGGTGCCGACGGACTGATCGCCACCGGCTGGCTGATCTGGGCGCCGGACGCCGACCGCCAGGTCCACGGCGGCGTGCACATGGGCTTCGAGACCGGCGCCTGGACCGAGCTGCGCCAGACCCGCTGCGCCGCCGTCCAGGGCGAAGGTCGGGTCTACGGTCCCCTGTCGGGCGCCCTGCGGGCCGCGCTGCTGCGCGACGCCTACACCGGGCTCTACGACTACTCCGTGGCCCGTCTGCGCACCGGCCTCGACCTCTCCGTCGACGTCCTGGAGCGGCTGAGCGTGGTGGCCCGGGTCTCCTGGGATCGGCAGGTCAGCGTCGATGCCGCTCCTCTCCCTGGTGCCGAGTACGACGCGCTCGCCGCCTGGGGCGGTGTCACCTGGGGCTCCACGAGCGACGTCCGGCCGGCCGGCGCACCGGACCTGGCGCCGATGCCCGCCGCCTGTCGCGACGCCTGGTCCGAGCCCGTGCCCACCGGCACCGGCGGGGCCTGGCCCTACCGCACCTCGGACACGCCGGGCGCCGGCGAGCGGCCCCGGACCCGCCCGATCCAGTTCTCCGGCGGGGAATAGTCCCGGCTCAGGGCAGGCAGGCTCCGGCCGTGAACGCCAGGAAGTCGGCGAGGCGCTCGGTGAAGGTCGACAGGCCCACGTGCTCGGGAATGCCCTCGTCGGCGATGCCGTGGTGGGCGCCCTGGACGACCCACAGCTCCTTGGGGCCCGGGGCGTTGTCGTAGAGCGCGGTCTCGTCTTCGACCGAGAACACGTGGTCCTCGGTGCCGATCATGACCATCAGGGGTCCCGGCCAGCGCTTGATCTTCTCGGTGTTCTCGTACTCGCCCATCGAGAGCATCGAGCCGGGGAAGGTCGTGCCCGTGTTCGCGGTGGTCATCGGGCCCAGCCCGGTGAAGGCGGTCTCCAGGACGAGGGCGCAGGCCGAGCGGTCCAGGGCCATCTCGATCCCGGGAATGCCTCCCAGGCTGTAGGCGTAGACCACCACCTCGTGGTCCGGGACGCCCTGGTCGGCGACCCACTGGCGCACCTGGCGGGCGTCGGCGAGGAACTGCTCGGCGCTCGGGGCCGTGGGTGGCTCGCTCTTGCCGTAGCCCCGGTAGTCCCAGGTCAGGACCTCGAAGCCGGCTTCGTGGAGCATGCGCACGCGGGGGGCGTAGTGCTCCAGGCCGGCGTAGTTGCCGTGGTTGTAGATGAGCGTCAGCGGGGCCAGGTCCAGGCGCTCGCCGTGGGAGGCCAGGCGGTACAGGTCGAGCTCCCCCTCGCCGTCCTCGGTGGCGAGGCGCACGTTGGTCACCGACGCTTCGGGGATGCCGCGGATGGTCTCACCGGTGGCCAGGGTGCCCTCCATCCAGGGATGGTCCTCCTCCCAGTCGTAGGGCTCCTCGCAGCTCAGGCAGATGCTGTCCCACTCGGGGTCCCAGGAGGTCTGCTCGCAGGTCGCCTCGCTGACCGTGGAGCAGTGCACGTTGTTGTGCACGAAGCCGTCGAGCTGGAGGCAGCCGACCAGGGCCAGGGCGATCACGGCTCACCTCCCAGGCGAACGGCGACGCCGGCGTTGACCCCCAGGGCGCCTCGACCGGGGGTGATCCAGTGGATGTTCAGCGCCTCGGGCTGCCGGTGGAAGGCGTACCAGCGGGCTTCGAGCTGGAACCGCACCCGGTCCGACTTCGGGGCGAGCTGCACCCCGGCGAAGGGGGTGAGGAGCAGCCCGGGGTTGCGCAGGTCCAGGTACTCGGCCCCACCGGCGTAGACGAGGTGGCTGCGAAGCTGCCAGCTCGCCGTGAGCTCGAGCTGGTCGGCGACCCAGGCGCCGGGGTCCGCCTTGGTGCGGTCCAGGGCGTTGGTGTAGACGAAGACCCGGTTCGTGACCGAGAGCGCCGGACGCCAGCCGACCTGGTCCAGGAGCTGCCAGCTCGCGCCGAAGTGCAGGCCGAGCTGACCGAAGGCGGCGGCCGTGAGGTTCAGGCCGTAGTTCACGTCCAGGTTGCGGTCGGCCACCTGGGGCAGCCCGGTGCGGCCTTCGAGGACGGCGTTGGGCAGGGGCAGCTCGACGCCGGCGGCGAGCAGGGCCCCGCCGCCCGTGAGTCCGACGGCGTGCTGGCCGGGGGGCAGCGGACGGGCGCCGGACATCGTGCCGCAGC
>CAZCVP010000248.1:0-10332 GCA_964501915.1 uncultured Enterobacterales bacterium | reverse complement strand
GTCGGTGTTGTTGTGGGTGTCGCTGGTGCCGTCGCCGTCGCTGTCGCTGTCGGTGTCGGTGTCGGTGTCGGTGTCGGTGTCGCTGTCGCTGTCGCTGTCGCTGTCGGTCTCCGCGGCCGTGTCGTCTTCCTTGCGGTCGTCGTGATCGGTGGGGTCGATCCAGGTGCAGGCGGCCAACAGGCTCCAGAACATGTCCACCCTCGCGCGTGACGAGGCACTGGATAGCCTCGCGGAGCGCCGATCGCCTGCCGGGGATCAGCCTTGGAGCCCGTGATGTCCGGAGTGCGTCAAGGTGTCTCGGATTCGGGGTTGATCTCTTAGTGACTCAGGGTAGAGTTACGTCGACACCCGGAGACCGTGATGATCCCTCTCGCCTTCGTCATGCCGCTGATGGGAGCCCTCTGGGGCTGCATGGACTACAACCTCGGCGTCCAGGAGGACGACCCGGGCGTGGCCTACGACACGGGCACGGCCCTGGTGGACACGGCCTGGCCGGTGGACAGCGCCGTCGAGGAGGAGGAGGAGACCGAGACCGACGTGGTCGAGCCGGAGGAGGATCCCGATCCCCAGCCCGAGGCGGGCTGCGCCGACGGCTCCCGGGAGGGCTTCCAGGACTGGGACGCCTACCCCGACATCGCCGCCTGCTCCGGGGCCTGGACCGAGCCCGGTGTGACCCGGTCCGACCTGGAGCCCACCTGCGACCACGGCTCGGGCAACGACTCCTGGAACCGTGAGGGCACGGGCTGCAGCGCCGTCGACATCTGCCAGGTCGGCTGGCACGTCTGCGAGGGCAACGACGAGGTGCAGGACAACGCCGGCTCCTGCGACGACGCCGTACCGCCGGGCACCCCGAACAAGTCGCTCTTCTTCGCGGTGGCCCAGGCCAGCGAGCTGGGCACGGTCTGCGAGTACAGCGGTACGGGCGACAACGACGTCTTCGGCTGCGGCAACCTCGGCACCGAGCTGGGCGGCGACAAGGACTGTGGCGCGCTCACCCACGCCCTCGCCTCGACCCACCCGGATGCCTGCGGCTTCAACGAGGCCGAGCCGTCTCTGGGACCCTGGGAGTGCGTGGGTGGCGACGACAGCCACTACCACGAGGGCGCCCTGGTCACGAAGAAGGGCTGCCCCGGGGGCTCCTGCAGCTACGACGGCTACCCGATCGACAACTCCGACAAGGGAGGCGTGCTGTGCTGCCGCAACTGATCTCCGCGCTGCTCCTCGGCCTGCCCGGCTGCCAGGAGATCACCTACGACGCGATCCCGGACACCGCAGTCGACACCACCGAGGTCACCGACACCGAGGACACCGACACCCACGAGGGCACCAGCGGCGACGAGGCCTTCGTCGATCCCTGCGCCGTGACCTTCACCTACGAGGCCCAGGGCTCGCCGACCGGCGTGTCCGTCGCGGGGGACTTCAACGGCTGGGACGCCTCGGCCCACCCGCTGGAGCTCGAGAGCCGCGGGGTCTGGAGCGTCGTGATCCCCCGGGAAGAGATCCCGCCGGGCACCTATGCCTACAAGTTCGTCGAGCACTCCGGCTCCGACCAGGCCTGGACCTGCGACCCCAACGCCGGGCTGATCCAGTGCGACGACGGCTACCGGGATCCCTCGGACACCTCCTGGACCCACACCTGCGGGCTCAACGTGGAGTCCTGCAACTCGCTGATCGTGGTCGACGACTTCGATCGGCCCCGGCTCACGGTCGAGTCCCTGGCCATCTCCGCCGAGGCGGGCACCGTGTCGGCCTCGGTCGGCTGGGCGGCCGGCTGCGCCGGGGATGCCCTCGGCGAGGCGGTCGCCACCCTGGACGGCGAGCCCCTCGACGGGACCTGGGAGACCGACGGCGTCGAGATCTCCCTGGACACCTTGTCTCCAGGTCGACACACCCTGCGCCTGAACGCCTCCGACACCGCCGGGCGGGCCGCCGAGGAGGCCTACATCCCCTTCTGGCTGGAGGACGAGGGGGCGCTGGAAGGCGGCCTGATGTACTACGCCTTCCTCGATCGCCTGGTCGACGGTGACGGCAGCCGCAACACCTCCGAGGGCGCCTCCTGCGAGCTCGCCTCCTACATGGGCGGCGACTTCCAGGGGCTCATCGACGCCCTGCCGTACCTCGAGGACCTCGGCGTCACGGTCATCTGGATCTCCAACCCCCAGGACAACTCCGAGGGCGCCTACGGCGGCGACTGTGGCAGCTACTCCGGCTACCACGGCTACTGGCCGGACATGCCCTACGCCGTCGAGGAGCACTTCGGCAGCGAGACCACGCTCAAGGACCTGGTGGACCGGGCCCACGACCGGGACATGCGGGTCGTGATGGACTGGGTCGCCAACCACGTCCACGACAGCCACCCCTACGTGGCCGAGCACCCGGACTGGTTCAACCAGGACGCCATCCCCTGCAAGGAGAGCGACGGCAACGGGGGCTGGGACTACAGCAACTTCGACGAGTACCCCGAGGTGTGCTGGTTCGCGGGCTACCTGCCCGACTTCAACTACTACGAGCCCGAGCCGCTCTCGGCGGTGGTCGAGGAGGCCCTCTGGTGGGTCCGGGAATTCGACCTGGACGGCTTCCGCGTCGACGGCGCCAAGCACGTGCCCCACAGCCTGGTGTGGAACCTCACCACCCGGCTCGACCAGGAGGTCGAGCACAGCTACGCCGGCGGCGACCAGGACTTCTACACGGTCGGCGAGACCTTCTCGACCAGCTCGGACTGGATCGCGGCCTACGTCAACGACAACGAGCTGGACGCCCAGTTCGACTTCCCCCACTACTTCGCGCTCCGGTCGGCCTTCATCGACGACTCGGCCAGCCTGCCGGACCTGGCGGCCAACCTCCAGTCCAGCAAGGACGTCTACGGCGACGCCGTGATGTCGACCTTCCTCGGCAACCACGACGTGGCCCGCTTCGTCAGCGAAGCCACGGCCGGGAGCTGGGCCAACAGCGACGAGTCCTCCTGCTACATCGCCGACGTCGTCGACGAGGACTGGTGGCTGGGTCGGCTGAACCTCGCCTGGACCTGGCTGCTGACCCACCCGGGCCTGCCGCTGGTCTACTACGGCGACGAGCTGGGCATGCCCGGCTACCGCGACCCGGACAACCGCCACCCGCTGTGGTGGTACTCCAGCGCCATCAACGGCGGCAGCGGCGGCGAGTTCGACCTCGCGGCGATGTCCGACGGGCTCTACCACCCCACCCAGGGCAAGGTGCTCTGGCACCTGGCGGCCCTCGGCCAGGCCCGGCTCGACCACAGCGCCCTGTGGCGGGGCTTCGAGAGCACCTGGTGGAGCGAGTCCGACATCTACGCCTACGCGCGCGTCGATGGCGACGACGAGGCCCTGGTGATCATCAACCGGGGCTGGGAGGATCGGACCCTGGAGAACAGCGTGTCCTACGCCAACCTGGACACCGACGCGACCTTCGAGGACGTGCTGACCGGGGAGACCTTCAGCACGTCGGGGGACTTCCTCTCGGTGTGGGTCCCGGGCAACGGCTCGCGGGTATTGGTGAAGCGCTGACTCAGATGCACCCGCGGAGCAGCCGCTCCCCCTGCCAGAGCCTCAGCCAGCTCCCTCGCATCGTGTCCGTGCCCTCCTCGTAGATCGTCTCGAAGCCCCGCTGCTCGAGCTGCGGACCGAGGGACGGGGTGCGGGTCTCGCCGGGCATCGGCTCGTGCCTGCGGCCCTCGACGATGAACAGCTCCAGCGGCCAGGAGCTCCCGCGGAAGCGGCACTGGGGGAAGTGGCGCCTCACGGTCTCGGGGAGCCGATCCAGGTCGCCCTGGAGGTCCTCCTCGACGATGCGCACCTCCTGCGTGTTGCGGCGGGCACCGAGGCCGACCCGCAGGTCGAGGTTCGTGATCTCGCTCCGCGCGTCGAGCAGCATCACGACGGCTCGGCCCTCGGGGCCCGTGCGCTCGACGATCGCCCGGCCGAGCGCCTCGGCAGCGGGTCCCCCGGTCGGGGCCACCGTCGCGAAGAGCCGGAAGCGGAAGGTCATCCTCTCCAGGTAGTCCCGCGTGGTCTCGATGCCGTGGTGGTCGCTGCCCGCGAGGCCGTAGACCGGCTCCGGTCCCCGGTGGAGGCGCTGCATCTGGGGGTCGACGGTCCCGGACTGGAAGACGACCGCGAAGGCCAGGACCAGGAGGAAGGCGCCCTGGCTGAGTCGGCCCCACCCGCCGAGGGCCTGGATCGCCAGGGGGATCAACAGGACCAGGGCCGGCATGAGGTAGCGGGAGACGCGGTAGGGGAGCAGGGCCAGGATCACGAGGCTGGACACGAAGACCGCGAGGCTCCAGATCGCCATCGCGCCGCGTCCGGGCAGCAGGCACCGGACGGCTCCCGCGGCGGCGAGGATCAAGAGCGGTGCCTGGACCCAGACCAGCACCACGGTCGGGTAGAAGAACCAGGTCTCTGCCAGGGTCATCGGGTCCCCGTCGTAGCCGCCGGAGAGGTTGTCTCCGAGGAACTCCTGGAGCACCGCCTCCGAGGACAGGTACCAGGGGCCGGCCACGGCCAGGACGGCCAGCGTGCACGCGACCAGGCCCAGGAGGCGGAGACCGGCGTCGGTCCCGAGCCAGGCTCGTCGCCGCCAGCCGGTGAGGGCCAGGCCCACGGCCAGGGCACCGAGCAGGGCCAGGGCCACCGCGAAGCCCGGCTCCCAGCCCTGGGAGAGGCGGGCCATCAAGGCGGCGAAGGCTCCCCCCGCCAGCAGGACCGAGGCCACCGACAGCGGCCAGCGAGCCGTGCAGCGCCACAGCGCCAGGACGAAGGCCAGGACCATCGGGGGGGCCAGCAGGAAGGCGAAGGTCCACTTCACCAGCAGCCCCGCGCCGAGGAAGGCACCGAGGGCCGCGGCCCGCCAGGGGCGACGGAAGCCCTCGCAGGCCGCCAGCAGGGCGACGCTGCACACCGCGAGGGCGGCCAGGGGGACCTCGGTGAAGAAGGCCCTGCCGACGGCGGTCTCGGAGATCACCACCGGCGCGAGGACCGCCGCGGCCAGGCCGGCCAGGCGACCGTGATCCCGGCGCACCCCCAGGAAGAGCCCCAGGCCGAGCAGGGCGTGGAAGGGCCAGAGGCTGGCGATGGCGCTGGCCACGGAGGGACCGCCGGCCAGCCAGTGGTGCACGGTGGCGAGGAAGGTGACCAGCGGGGGGTAGGGAGCCCCTTCGACGCAGGTGTGGAAGACCACCGGCCCCTGGACGGCCAGCTCCCGGTAGAGGCAGGCCGTCGTCAGGAAGAGGGAGGCGTCGTCGCCCATCGGCCGGGTGTGGCCGCTGGAGAGGAGGAAGAAGTGGAGACCGGTGAGCGCCGCGGCGCAGGCGAGGGCGAGGACCCCGTCGACCCGGGACAGGGCTCCGGCCCGGGCAGTGCCCGCTGCGGTGGGGGTCCGGGGGTCGGCGGGTGCGGTCACGGCGGGGATCATAGGGCCCAGGGCGGCCCGGGGGTCACTCCTCCTCGGTCGGCCCTCCGTCCCGCGCGGCCTTGAGGCGCTCCAGCTCCTCCCGGGCCCGCTCCAGTGCGGTCTTCTGGCGCACCTCTTCCACCCTGGCGTGGATGGCGTTGCCCTCGCTGTCGAGCATGCCTTCGTTCGCCCGCTGGTAGAGCTCGTCGATGTGGCCCCGGACCTTGCTCAGGCCGACGGTCGTGGCGTCGCCCGAGAAGCCGGCGGCGGCCTCCTGGGTGGTGATGCGGGCCTCGGCGAGCTTCGCCTGCGCCACGGCCCGGGTCGCCTCCTGGCGCAGGGACTGCAGCTCGTCCTTGAAGAGGGCCAGGCCGACCTTGGCTTCGTCGATGCGTTCCTGGAGCTCCGGGTCGGGCTCGTCGGCCCGAAGCTGCTGGGCCATCAGCGCGGCGATCTGGCGCTTCAGGTCGCGCGCCCGCTGCTCGCCGGCCTCGATGGCGGCGGTGTAGACCGCCTCGGGGTTCTTCGCCTCGGCGGCGGACAGACGCTGCTCGACCATTCCGCGCCAGACACTCGACAGGCGACTCAGGACCGACATGCCCAGAGCCTAATCACTCGTCCCGCAGGCGCCTGCGAAGCTCCTCCTGCTGGGCGGGGCTGAGCTGGTCCCAGGAGCGCATGCGGCGGATGATCTCCTCGCGCTGGGCGGGCGTCATGCGGCGCAGGATCTCGTAGTTGCGGCGGATCCGGTCCTGCTCGCCGGGCGGCAGGGTCTGCCAGTGGGCGTAGACCTGGCGCAGCGAGGCCTGGCGGCTCGGGCTCATGCTCTGGAAGCGCATGAAGTTGTCCCGGATCATCGCCTGCTCGGAGGTCTCCAGGGCCTGGAAGGCGGCGAGGTTGTCGCGGACCCGCTGCTGGTCCTCGACGGACATGGCGTCGAAGCGGGCCTTGGCGTCGAGCAGGGCCTGGCGGTCGGTCTCGCTCATGGCGGACCACTGCTGGGCGGCGTCGGGGGGCTCGGTGACGGGGGCGGGTTCCTGGGCCCGGGCGGGACCCCAGGTGACCAGGAGGGCGAACAGGAAGGTGGCGAGGATGCGGGGCATGGCTCAGTCCTCTTCGAGGCGGAGGACGTCCAGGTACTGGGCGACCTCCAGGTCGAGGAGCAGGTCGAGGTCTTGGAGCAGCTCGAGGTCGTCGAGGACCTGCTGCTCTGCGGGCGAGAGGCCAGCCGGGGCTGGCGTGGAAGGAGGGTTCGGAAGCTCGGTGGGTTCGGGGGCCGCGGGCGCAGACGCCTCGGTCGACGGAGGGGGCTCCGCCAGGGCGAGGGCACAGGCCAGCAGCCAGGGGGTCACGGGGCGGCGCCGTCCCAGGCCATGAGCACGTCGAGGTCCGACAGCAGGGCCAGGTTCTCCACCAGCTCCAGGTCGGCGACGAGGTCCAGGTCGGTGGACGGCGGCGCCGGCTCGGGAGTGCCGAGGGTCAGGAGCAGGCCGGCGGCGAGGGCCATCACGGCGACGCCGGAGGCGGCGGGCAGCCCCCAGGCCCGGCTCCGCTCCGCGCGCAGGCGGCCCTGGAAGGCCGCGTCGAAGGAGTCGGACAGCTCCGGCTCCTCGGCGTGGCCCAGGGCGTCCCACAGGGGGTCACCGAGCAGCTCGCGGGGTTCTTCAGGGGTGCTCATGGAGCCTCCTGGGCAGCGGGAAGGAGGAAGGGGGAGAGGTGCTTGGCGAGCTGGGCGCGGGCCCGGTGGAGCAGCACCTTGGCGGCCCCCACGCTGATGTCCAGGGCCTCGGCCACCTCCGCCATCGTGCAGCCCTCGTAGCGGGCGAGCACGACCGCAGCGCGCTGGCGCGGCGGCAGGGCGGCCAGCGCGTCGCCCACGGCGCGGCTGAGCTCGCTGCCTTCGGCGGCGGCGTGGGGGTCGTAGCCGATGTCGGCCAGGGCCCGGTCCTCGGGGGGCGTGGCGCCGCCGAGGAACTCGAAGCGGCGCCACAGGCGCTTGCGCTCGTTGATGCAGTGGTTGATCGCCACCCGGTGGAGCCAGGTGCGGAAGCGGACCTGGGGCCGGTAGCTGCGCCGGGCCTTGTAGACCCGCATCAGGATGTCCTGGGCGGCCTCCTCGGAGGTCTGCTGCTCGCGCAGCATGCGCAGGGCGATCCGGAAGACCACGCCGCGGATCCGCCGATAGAGCAGGTCGAAGGCCACCTCGTCACCTCGCTGGAAGCGAAGCATCAGCTCCTGTTCGGGGTCGATCGCTTCGGTCACTGCCCGTTCAACCGCCCAGGTGCGCGAGGGTTACGCGCGAACCCTACTTCAGGTGCCGCTCGGCGTCGCCACGGTGAGGCCGCCGTAGATCCGCCAGCCGATCGGAAGCTCGAAGGGGTGATCTCCGTTCGGATCGGTGGCATCGAGGAAGAAGGTGCCCGGCTGGAAGGCGCCGGCCTCCCCGGCGAAGCTGAGCCAGGGCGTGGCCCGGACCGCCACGAACAGGTCCCCCTCCAGGCCGTAGATGCGCCCGCAGGGCTCTATCGGGGACCGGTGGGTGGCCATGGGCAGGGCGAGCTGGGCACTGGCCGCGACCCTGGGCCACCACAGGCCCACGGACAGTCCGGTGCTGATCAGGCCGTGGCCGGCGACCCCCGCTGGCCCGCTCCAGCCGCCCCCCCGGGTGACGACGTCGACCGGGAAGACGCGGGTCCTCGTGAAGCGGTGATCCGTCGCCAGGAACAGGGTCACCGGCTCGCCGGCCAGGGCCTTGTCGACGAGGTCACGGTCTCCGGACATGCCCTGGAAGAACCCCGCCACCCGCCAGTGGTCCCCCACCAGGCGGTCCACCCCCAGGTCCCAGGCGAAGCCGCGCACGGGAAAGGCCAGGGAGAAGACCTCGTAGGGCACCTCGTTGGGCCAGCTCGCCTCGGCGATCTGGTGGGGGGTCGCGTCGGCGGGCAGCGCGTGCCCGGTCAGGGTCACCTCGCCGACACCCCCGATCACGGCGGCGTCGATCATCCAGCTCCCGGCGAGGACCCGCCCCAGGGCGCTGAAGTGGGCGATGCGGGCGGAGCCTTCGAGGGAGAGGAAGGTGTCCAGGTCCTGGGAGAAGAGCCAGATGCCATCGGCCTGGTGGCCATAGAGGCCGTAGAGCCCCTGGAGCACCCAGTCCTCGTACTGGTCGATGAAGGCGTCCGAGGTGCTGCCCCAGAGGTCGACCATCATGCCGAGGTCGTCCTCGATCATCGGCGCGATGCCCTCGTGAGGGTCGCTGGCGATGGAGGCCTCGAGGCCCACGAACTCGAAGGCCGAGGGCTCGTGCTGCACCGTCAGGGCGGCGAAGGTCGAGCCCTTCGGGGTCACGGCGACCCGGGCCAGGGCGGTCAGCGGTGCCAGGCCACGTCGCATGGCGTCGAAGCGGAACCGGACGCCGGGCCAGCTCTCGTGGTGCAGGCGCCCGCCGGCGATGCTGTAGGGCAGCACCCCGACCCGCAGGTCCACGCTGGGGTCGCCGCCCGGGCGCCAGCGCCAGGAGGCCTCGTCGAAGAACAGGCGCTCGCGAGCGGCGTCCGAGAGGAGCTGACCGTCGGAGGTCCAGAGGTGGATCAGCTCTCCTGCGTCGTCGTAGCCGGTCACCCTCTGCATGCTGCGCCCGTCGACCACCAGGCGGATCCGGTGGGCTGAGCTGGGGCGCAGGGTGAGGCTGGCCTCGGGGTGGATCAGCAGCCGATCGAGGGGGACGGCCGGGGAGTAGAGGTCGAAGCCCCCGAGGATCGGGTCGCCGGTCCACAGGGCCCTGTACTCGGACCAGCCCAGCGTCACCGCGGCGTCGGCCTCCACGTCGGGCGCGGAGAACGCCGGAGCGAGCAGGAGACCCAGGGTCAGCAGCATCACGGGATGCTACTCGCCCGGGCGCGCCTCCGGGGCGAGCGGCCTGGGCCGCCCGCCCCGGAGTGGGGGTCGTCGAGGTTCACTCGGCGCCGGTGGAGGGGTCCGTCTCGTTCACCCGGGAGCAGTCGCCCCACAGGCCGAAGAAGTAGCCACCGTGCTCGTTGCGGCGCTCGTACTGGCCGCCCAGCTCGCCGTTGCCGGCGGTGCCGTCGGCGTCGATCGAGTCCCACTCGCCGATGAAGTTGCCGTCCTTGTAGCGGCCGATGACATTGGCTTCGAGGTCGGGGCCCACGGCGGTGCCCTCGTAGAGGCCGTCGCCGTAGTTGCCGGTGATGGTGCCGCCGAGCTCGCCGGTGCCGAGCTGGAACCAGGAGCCCTCGAAGACGGGGCGCAGGTCGACGTCGTACCACACGCCGGACACCACGCCCTCCACGTCGCACTCGATGTCGGCACGGGTGATGTCGATGAAGTCCCTGGCGAGGACATCGAGCTCCTCGTCCTCCACCTCCAGGTCCTCCCGGACCGGGTCGAGGGACTTGATGGCGGCGTCGATCGCCACCTCTTCGTCCATGTTCACGTCGAGGTCTTCGGTGGTCTCGCAGGCGACGGCCAGCAGCAGGGCGGGGAAGAGCAGGCCGAGGGTGTTGAGTCGGGAGGTCATCTTCTCTCTCCGGATTGGGGTTGCCCACGTTCCAACCGGGGGGAGGGGTGGGGGTTACGCGGGGGGGGCGAAGAAAGTGGAATCTCTCTGGGACGGGCTCGACGTCCATCGAGTCGGACCGGACGGGCTCGGCTACGGCCCGCAGATCAGCCCGCCCTAGATGACCTCGGCACGATTGGCAAGCCGTTGCGCGGCCCCCTTCCGCCCCTGTCGGCCCGGGGGCGCGCTTGGAATAGCGGTGCTATGCCGGCGGCACCCCCAGACCAACAGGGACGGAAGTTGCCTCGCGCACCGGTTCACCACTCATGCCGGGGGCATCTCGGAGGGTGTGGGGCATTGTGGACCGAGCATGGCGCCGCGACGTGGTTTCAGGTGCTTACGGGAGG
>CAZCVP010000247.1:0-10407 GCA_964501915.1 uncultured Enterobacterales bacterium | reverse complement strand
CCAGGAGCGGGCGGTGCGCGTGGGAGACCGGGTGGAGATCCGTGAGGTCGCCGACGTGAAGTACACCTTCGACGAGCGGATCGAGGACGGCCTCGCCTGTGCGATCGCCCTGGCCAGCCTCCAGGAGCTGGTGGAGGACCCCGAGCGCTTCACGGACGGGCGCACGCCCTTCGGCGAGGGGCCACCTTCGAGGGTCTGAGCGGGCGACGGGGTTCATGAGCGCGGCTGGGACGCGCCGGGGCGCGCCGTTATTCACGCGGGTCATGGACCTCTTTGATCGCTGCACGACGTACTTCGAGGATCTCCAGGATCGGATCACGGCCGCCTTCGAAGGACTGGACGGCGGGGTCTTTCGGGAGGATCGCTGGGATCGAGGGGATCCACAGCCGGTCGGCGACGATCCGGAGGGTGCCTGGCTCGGCGGCCGCGGCCGGACGCGGGTGCTGGAGGGGGGGCGGGTCCTGGAGCGTGCCGGGGTCAACTTCTCCAACGTCCGCGGTCGCTTCTCGGCCGCCCACGCCGCCACGATGCCCGGCGAGGGGCGCGACTTCCGGGCCGCCGGGGTGTCGGTCGTGGTGCACCCGTGCAGCCCTCACCTGCCGACCTGCCACATGAACGTGCGCCGGCTCAGCCGGGGCGACACGGGCTGGTGGGGCGGCGGCGGCGACCTCACCCCCTGCTACCTGGACGAGGCCGACACGCGGCACTTCCACCGGGCCTACAAGGACGCCTGCGACGACCACCCCAGCGTCGGCGACCACGCCCGCTTCAAGGCCTGGTGCGACACCTACTTCTTCAACACCCACCGGGGCGAGGTCCGTGGCGTCGGGGGCCTGTTCTTCGATCACCTGGTCGGCGACGACGAGCAGACCTTCGCCTTCGTCCGGGCCGTGGGCGACGCCTTCCTGCCGGCCGTGCTGCCGATCTACGAGCGCCACGTCGGCGAGGCGTGGACCGAAGCCGAGCGGGACTGGCAGCTCGTGCGCCGCGGCCGCTACGTGGAGTTCAACCTCGTGCACGACCGGGGCACCCACTTCGGGCTCCAGACCGGCGGTCGCACGGAGTCGATCCTGATGTCCCTGCCCTCCGAGGTGCGGTGGCGCTACGACCACCACCCCGAGCCGGGCAGCCGGGAGGCGGCGCTGCTCGAGGTGCTGCGGCAGCCGCGGGACTGGGTGTAGGGGTCTGGAGTAGGCTCGCGCGTCGTGCACGCCTACTTCCGCTTCGTCCTCCGGCACCGTGTTGGCGTGCTCCTGGTGTGCCTGGCGATCACGGTGCTCTCCCTCGCCGGCGCCTCGCGGATGGTGATCGCCTCCTCGGTGGCCAAGCTCTTCCTGGACGACGTGCCGGAGTTCGCCACCTACCAGGAGCGCATGGCGGACTTCGGCAACGACGAGGTCTTCGTCGTCGCCTACCGGGACGAGGCGCCCCTGTCCCCGGCCAGCCTGGGCCGCCTGGAGGAGGCGACCGAGGTCATCGCCGGCTGGGAGGACGTCGCCAGCGTGACGAGCCTGCTGGACGTCGGCGAGCTCCGGGTGGAGGACGGCGAGGTCCGGGCCGCCACCTACGCGGAGCGGGCCCGCTCGGGAGAGGCGGAGCAGGCCCAGGCGGAGCTGCTCGCCGACCCGGACATCGTCGGCAGCCTGATCTCCAAGGACCTGCAGAGCGCCGCCCTGCTGGTGGAGCTGGAGGTGGACCCCGACCGCCCCGTCGAGCGTGGCCCGCTGCTGGTCGGCGAGACCCTGGCCGAGCTGGAGCGGGTCGGCTTCGCGGCCGAGCACCTCCACCGTGCGGGCTTTCCGGCGCTGATCGCCGAGGTGATGGAGCAGACCTACCACAACATCACCACGCTCTTCCCCCTGAGCGCCCTCGCGCTGGGCCTGGTGGTCTGGCTGCTCTTCCGCCGCACGGCCCCGGTGCTGGTGACCCTCGGCGTCGGCGGCCTGTCGGTCATCTGGACCCTGGGCTTCTCCTCGGTCCTGGACCGGGACTTCAACGTCTTCACCGGCCTGGTGCCGGCGATGGTGCTCACCGTCGCGTTCTCGGACATCGTGCACCTCTGGAGCGCCTGGCTGCTGGAGCTTCGCCACGGCAAGAGCCACGAGGAGGCGATCCTCGCCAGCGCCAGCGACGTCGGCACCGCGTGTCTGCTCACCTCGGCCACCACCTGCACCGGCTTCCTGTCGCTGGCCCTGGTCCCGACCCCGGTCTCCCGCCAGCTCGGGGTGGTGCTCGGCTTCGGGGTCGGCGTGGCGCTGCTGCTGGCCATGACCCTGGTGCCGATCGCCCTGTCCTGGCTCCAGCCGCCGCCCCCGGACAGCCGGAAGCGGGTCGACGACGCGCTCGATCGGGTGCTGGGGCTCGCCGCCCACGTCTCCACCCGACACACGGCCTGGGTGCTGGCGGCGTTCGCGGTGCTGGCGATCCCCCTCGGGATGGGATTCTGGAGCTTCGAGATCCAGACCGACTTCTCCAAGCGCTTCGCCCCCGACAACGACTTCCGGCAGGACCTGGCCTTCTTCGAGGAGAGCTTCGACGGCACCACGACCGTCGACCTCTTCCTGGATGCCCCGGAGCCGGAGGGCCTCGCCGAGACCGGGGTCTTCGGCCGCGTCGCCGAGCTGCACGACGCCCTGGAGGCCCTGCCAGAGGTGGACGACGTGTCGTCCCCGGTGGACCTCATGAGGCGACTGCACGAGGGCATCACCGGCGAGTCGAGCCTGCCGACCGCCCACGGAGCGATCGAGCAGTACCTGCTGCTGCTGGAGATGGCGGGAGACGAGGGGGCCGTCGGCCGTGCCCTGGCCCGCACCTGGGACTACGACCACAGCACGCTGCGCCTGGAGCTGCGCACCAAGGAGCTGGAGTACCGCGCCCTGGGCCGCCTGGGGGTCCAGGCCGCCGAGGTGGCCGAGCGGGTCATGGGGGAGACCGCCGTGGTGGAGGCCACGGGCCAAGCCTACCTGCTGGGCTGGTCCTTCGACAACCTGCTCGTCGGGCAACGCCGGGGGCTGCTGGCCTCGGCGGGGGTGATCGCCCTGATGATGATGATCGGCCTGCGGTCCTTCCGGGTGGGCCTGCTCTCGATGATCCCCAACCTGCTGCCCCTGGTGGTGCTGGTGGCGGGGGCGGCCTGGCGCTGGGGGGCGACGGACTCGGACATCGTCATCGTGCTGATCATGGCCATCGGCATCGGGGTCGACGACACCATCCACTTCCTGATGCGCTACCGGGTCGAAGCCGCTCGCACCGACAGCGTCGAGCAGGCCATCGAGCGGACCTTCGACTTCGCCGGGCGGGGCATCGTGATGACCACGGTGCTGCTCTGTGCGGGCTTTCTGCCCTTCGCCCTGAGCGACTACTTCTCGGTGGACATGCTCGGCAGCCAGCTCCCGCTGGCCCTGGTGGTGGCGCTGATCGCCGACCTGCTGCTGGTGCCGGCCCTGGTGCGGATCGGCTGGCTGCGGTTCTGACGCACCCCTGGTGGGGAGTGCCTGTCGGGCCGCCGATCAGGCAGGCGGCCGGCGACCCGACAGGGCGCATTCGCATGACGGGCTCGGGGGGGCCCGCCACGTCAGATCTTTCGGATCGGCCGGGATCGCCTTGAGGGGTTTTTCCCGCCGGCCACGGCCAGGCGGTCGATTCTTGGCCCCGGCCGATCCGATGGTGGGGAGGATGTCCGAGCTGCCCCCCTACCATCCGCTGAGCCGGGCCCAGGTCGAGGTCGCGCGGGCCCTGTCGGCGAGCCGTCGCTGGCAGTGGCCGGACACCCTGGCCCTGGAGCCCCGGGGGGGCGTGCTGGAGGTGCGACGGGGCCAGCAGCTCAAGGGGAAGGAGATCCCCTACCTGCCCCACCCCGGGGTCGTCGGCCACCTGCTGGACATGCTCGACACGGCCTGCGGTAGCACGGTGCGCTGGACCGTCGGGCGGGGGGAGGGTCCGGCCTGCTGGTGCCTGCTCGAGGCCCGCGGCCGGCGGCGGGTCTTCACGGGGACCTGCCTGGGCGAGGCCGTGGGCCGGGCGGTGCTGGCCCGCTGGCGGCGGCTGGGGGGATGACGCAGCCTCGGGGCGACGGGTCTACACTGGAGCACGATGCAAGTGGGATGGATCGGGTTGTTGCTCGGGGTGATCGGCGGGTGCGACGGGTTCGCGTCCACCGCCGGCGACTCGTCCACGATCCCGGCCACCGACTCGACCGTGGAGGACTCGGGCCCGCCGGACTCCGATCCTGCGCCCCTGGTGACCGAGGAGACCGTGCCGGACCAGGACCTCGACGACGGCTGGATCTTCGCCGAGGACGTCATCCACGACATCGAGATCACCCTGCCCCAGGCCTCCTGGGACGCCCTGAACGTGGACCCCTATGTCTACGTGGAGGGCTCGGTGAGCTTCGACGGGGAGCCGATCGAGCTGGTCGGGGTGCGCCTGCGCGGCAAGATCGGCTCCTTTCGCCCCCTGTCGGGCAAGCCCAAGCTCAAGATCGACTTCAACCAGTTCGTCGAGGACCAGCGCTTCTGGGGTCTGGAGACCCTGACCCTGAACAGCTCGGTCGTCGACTGCGCCTACCTCAAGGAGCCGGTCGGCTATGCCGTGGCCGCGGCAGCGGGGGTCCCGGCGTCGCGGGCGGGCTGGGCCAACGTGAGCATCAACGGCTCGCCCTATGGGCTCTACGTCTTGATCGAGACCCCCGACGACCGCCTGCTGAAGCGGCTCTACGAGGACCCGACGGGCAACCTCTACGACGGCAAGTACGTCTGGTACGGGGGCTACAGCTACACGCTGCTCGACTTCGCCCAGGGGGTCGACGAGCTCTACCAGCTCGAGGAGGGCACCGACGTCGGCTGGGCGGACATCAAGGCCGTGTCCGACACCCTCAGCAGCGCCTGGGGTCAGGCGACCTACTTCGAGGAGATGGGCGAGGTCCTGAGCTGGGACGAGTTCCTCCGGGAGCTCGCGGTCGAGCAGTGGATCGGCCAGAACGACGGCTACTGCCTCAACACCAACAACTACCGGGTCTACTTCGAGCCCACGTCGGGGCTGGCCGAGATCATTCCCTGGGACTTCGACTACACCTTCCTCTACGACTACCAGTGGGGCATGGACTGGGCCAACCCCCGGGGCAACCTCTGCTACGCCTGTCGCTACGACGACACCTGCCGGGCGGCGTGGCAGGCGGCGGTCGACGAGGTGACCACCGCCGTCGAGAACGCCCTGCTGCGACCTCGCTTCGCGGCCATGCGGGAGCTCATCGAGACCCCGGCCTCCGAGGACCCTCGCCGTGAGTGCGGTTGGAGCAGCGTGGTCGCCGAGCAGGACCGCGTCGCCGCCTGGATCAACACCCGCAGCGAGGAGCTGCGGTCCTGGTGGGGACTGTGAGCCTCTGGATCTGGCTGGTGGCCTGCTCCCCGCCGGGGATCGACTCCGGTCCGTCCCAGGAGACGGAGACCGTCATCGACACCGGGGACACCGGCAGCACCACCGACACCGAGCCCCTGCCGCTGGAGCTCTGCATCAACGAGTTCATGCCCGACAACCAGGCGGCGCTGTTCGACGACCTCGGCGCCACGCCGGACTGGATCGAGCTGCACAACCCGGGCACCGAGGAGGTCGTGCTCAGCGGCTGGAGCCTGACCGAC
Organism: uncultured Enterobacterales bacterium; assembly: GCA_964501915.1. Taxonomy (GTDB): domain Bacteria; phylum Myxococcota_A; class UBA796; order UBA796; family CAJQPC01; genus CAYFPX01. Next base: position 4,771 of record CAZCVP010000247.1, on the reverse strand, counting down.
GACCCGGACGACCCCGACGACCACGTGCTGCCGGCCGGCCTGACCCTCCCTCCGGGCGCCTTCCTGGTCTTCTACGCCGACGGCGAGCCCGAGGCCGGCCCCCTCCATGTGGCCTTCCGCCTGTCCGCCGAGGGGGGCACGGTGGGCCTGTTCGCTCCCGACGGGCGGGGTTCCCTGGTCCACCATGGCCGCGTCGAGTCGGACTTCTCCGTGGCCCGGACCGACGACTGCTGTACCGGCGAGCACTGCCTGGGCTTCGACTTCCGGGGCACCCCCGGCGCCGCCAACAACCCCCCGGTCCCGGTGGAGGTCACGCTGCTGCCTCTGGGCAGCACCTGGCGCTACCACAGCGAGGAGACCGCCCCGGGGTCGGGCTGGATGGCGGTGGTCTACGACGACAGCGCCTGGCCGTCCGGGCCGGCCCCGCTCGGCTACGGCGACACCCACCAGGTGACGGTGATCGACGGCGGTCCGGAGGGCGACCGGCGGCCGGCGGCCTACTTCCGCAGCACCTTCGAGGTCGCGGACCTCGACGCTCTCCAGGCCGCCGCGCTGCGGCTCACCGTGGACGACGCCGCCCTGGTCTGGCTCAACGGCCAGGAGGCGGCGCGGCAGAACCTGCCCGAGGGGGACATCGCCCACGAGACCTGGGCCCTCGAAGCGGTGGGCGGCGCCGACGAGACGACTCCGCGACTCCTCGAGCTGGACCTGGACCTGCTCCAGGAGGGCACCAACGTGCTGGCGGTGGAGGTCCACCAGGCAGCCCCCACGAGCAGCGACCTGACCTTCGACCTGGGGGTGACGGGGGAGGTGCTCGAGTAGGCGACCTCCGGGGGGGCGGGGTGTCGGCTTCGGGGGGGCGGGGTGTCGGCCATTGGACAGGTCCGGGCTCGGGGAGAGGCGAGGCTCGGGCGCTGGGTGGACCGAAGTCCCCTGGTCGAGTCTCGACCCCCTGACTTCGGTCCGGCCACGGGCCCGATGGCGGACCGAAGTCCCCTGGTCGAGCCTCGACCCCCCGACTTCGGTCCATCTCGCTGCCTTCCGCGGACCGAAGTCCCCTGGATGAGTCTCGACCCACCGACTTCGGTCCGAGTGCGCTGTCCAGAGCAGCGACCTGACCTTCGAGCCGGGGGTGACGGGGGAGGTGCTCGAGTAGTGTGCTACGGCCCCACGCTCACCAGCTCGCGCTCCGGCAGCAGCAGCGCCGTCAGCCGTCCCCCGCGACCGGCGCCGGTGTCGAGCGCCACCACGTGGCCGTGGTCCTCGGGCTCCTCCAGCGGCACGTGCCCCATCAGGATCGGCCGCTCCATGGCCGGCACCTCCGCCGGGTCGGTCTTGCTCCACAGCAGCGGCAGGGGGTTGGTGCTGGCCAGGAAGGGCACGACCTGGGTCCGCACCATCCAGGGACGCACCAGCGTGGGAGCGAGGCCGGCGTGGATCAGCCACCAGGCCTGGTCCCCCACCTGCAGGTCCATGACCACGCCGAGACGGTCGAGCAGCTCCCGGTGGGCGCCAGGCACCCGGTGACCCTGGCCCGCGACGACGTCCGGCTCCCGGCCCACCACCCCGTAGGAGGCCAGGGTGGCCTCTCCCCCCATCGCCTCGCTGAGGGCGAAGGGATCGAAGCCACTCCCCCGGGCCCAGCCTCGCAGCCAGAGGTCGTGGTTGCCCAGGACGCCGCAGGCACCGCGGGCGGCGAGCCGGTCCAGGACCCCGCGGGTGTCCGGTCCACGGTCTCCCAGGTCGCCGAGCACCACCAGGGCGCGGTCTCCGAGCGCCTCCAGGAGTCGCGCCAGCAGCTCGCTCTCGCCGTGGATGTCGCCGATCACCGCCGCGGGTCCGTCGACGTGACGGTGGACGACGGCCTCGGCGAGCTGCATCACCGGGGCCGGTCGCGGCCGAGGCGCTGGGTGATCATGGGGTCGGGTCTCCTCGGACGGCATCGATATCCCGCGCCACCTCCTCCGTCCGACGGATGAGTCCGACCTGTGGATCCCATAGCTTTCCGGAGGAGGTACCCATGCTCCTCGCCCTGCTCTCGACCGCCGGCCTCGGCTCGGCCGCCTGGGCCTGCAGCGTCAGCCTCGACGCCCCCGCTGCAGGGGATCTCGTCACGGCGAACCCCGAGTTCTCCTGGACCACCGACTGCGCCCTCAGCCGCGTCGGGTTCTCCGTGCCCGGCTCCGGCCTCTGGCGCTGGCGCTCCTGGGGTGCCTCCGACACCTTCACCCACCCCGCACCGGCCTGGGAGCGCGTCAGCGAGGGGCCCTGGATCGACGGCGTGCTGTGGAAGGTCCAGGGGCGGGAGCCCGGTGCCGGCATGGTCACGACTCCGCCGCGCCTGCTGGACGTCAACGTGGCACCCTCCGCGCCCGTGGTCGACGTCACCCCCACCGGAGCCGTCGCCGCCATCGACGACCTGGTCTGCGAGATCTCCACGCCGGCCTCGGACGCCGACGGCGACACCCTCACCTACCAGATCGGCTGGCGGGTGGACGGGAGCAGCTATCCCCGGGCCGGCGACTCGGGACCGACCACCACGACCTGGACCGACGACACGGTGCCCACCGAGGACCTCTCGGCCGGGGAGACCTGGGTCTGCATGGTCGAGGCTGACGACGGCCTGGTCACCGGGGACAGGGCGCTCGCGACGCTGGATGTCGACGCCGAGGCCCAGCCGGACTTCTCGCTGACCGACCACAACGCCACCTCGGCCACCTACGGCCAGAAGGTCTCGCCGCGGGACTACCTGGAGGTCGCCTCCGGGTGGTACTTCGGACACGCGACGTGAAGCTACTGCAGTAGCCAGTTCGGCTACCTGGACACCCTGCAGCAGGAGCTCGACGCGGACTACCCGGACCTGGGCATCCAGATCATCGGGGTCAACGAGGCGGGCTACAGCTCCGGCAACAGCACCATCACCTCGGGGCGCAGCCTCCCCTGGCTCCAGGACATCTCGGCCATCGACGTCTGGACGGAGTGGGGGGTCACCTACCGGGACGTGATCGTCCTGGACGGGGACAACGTCGTCTACGACGTCTTCAACCTCACGACCTACGACCTGGCCGACACCGCCAGCTACGACGCCCTGAAGCAGCTCTTGATCGACGCCGCCGGCAACTGACTGACAGGCCCGTCGGGTCCGCATAGGATCCGCAGGTGATCGCCACCCTCTGGCTCGGCTTGCTCGCCTCCGAGGCCCAGGCCTGTGAGCGGGGGTACTCGCTCAAGGCGCTGATCGTCTCCATCGAGCGGGCGGAGACCGCCCACGCCAGGGTCGACGTGGAGGGCCTGCACGGAGCGGCCGACGAGGTGCGGGAGCGCCTGCCCTGCCTCGGCGAGCCCGTCGGTCCCGGCGACGCCGCCCGCGTCCACCGGGTGGAGGGACTCTCCCGCTTCGCCGACGGCGATCGCGAAGGGGCGGCGATGGCCTTCGCCGCGGCCCGCACCCTCGATCCGGACTGGATGTTCCCCGTGGAACAGGTCCCCGAGGGCCACCCGCTCCGGGTGGTCTACGGCGAGCTCCCGGTCACGGGAGCGGCCTACGAGGGTCTTCCCGAGCCTCCCGTGGGCGAGGTGTGGGTCGACGGTGCGGTCCGCAGGGGCCGCCCGCGGGACTGGCCGGCGGTGGTCCAGGTGGTCGGTGAGGAGGGGATCCTGCTCGGGGCCTACCTCTGGCCCGACGACCCCTTCCCGGACCTGGGCGACGGAGGCCAGCCGCTGCCCCTCTTCGCCGCGGAGGGTTTTGTGCCCCCCACCCGTGAAGACCGGCCCGAGGGACTGCCGGAGAGGCTGGAGCACCGCCGGGACGAGGTGCGCATCGAAGCCCTGGTGGACCTGGAGCGGGACCCGGACGCGACGGCTTGGCTGCTCTGGGTGCTCTTCACGGACCGGGACCACGACGTGCGCTTCAAGGCCTGGCGGGTGCTGCGGGCCCGCACCCGGAAGGGCTTCGGCAACGACCGGGGCACCGAAGCCGAGGCGGTCCGCTGGCTGGCGGAGCACGGGAAGGGCGCGATGAAGGCCGAGGCGATCCAGCTCCTGGAGCGCCTGCCGACGGAGTAGGGATCGCTCAGACGGGGTCGCCGAGCCACCCCTCCAGGCTCGGCCAGTGCTTGTCGCCGATGGTGACGGCTGCGGCCGGGTGATCGATGCGCACCCGCACGACCCCGCCCGGGGTGAGACCCAGCACGAGGGCTCCCGGGTCCGCCGGGTCGGGCTCCAAGAGCGGCTCGAGCCTCATGGGCCAGCGCAGCGCCTGCAGGACCTCCCGCAGGATCGCCGGCCACTCTTCGGGGCCGGGTGGAGGGGCTGGCCGAGGCAGGGGCAACAGGTCCGGGGGACACCAGATGGTGCGGGCCTCGTCGGACATCAGCGCCTGCTTGGACCAGTACCGGAGCAGCAGGCGCTTGTCGGACAGGGCGTCGACCGTGGTGGCACAGCGGGCCTCGAAGTCCCCCGTCTCCCACGCGAGCTGCACGCCGATGCGGTGGAGCCAGCCGGCCGTGAGGGTCTCGTGGTAGCTGCGCTGGGGGTTCTTCTCGTGACCCGGCTTCCTCAGGAGGCGCTGGAGGCGCTCCCGCAGCCAGGGGAGCGGATCGTCGACGTGGAAGACGGCCCAGGCCGCCACCGCCAGGTGGGCGCGGTGGTTCCACTGGTCGGTGGACACGTCGCCGACCTCGAAGTCGGCCAGCAGGGCGGGGAGGTCGGGGGGCATCTAGATGCCCTCGGCATGAGTGGTGAGCCGGTGCGCGAGGCAACTTCCGTCCCT
>CAZCVP010000246.1:0-10591 GCA_964501915.1 uncultured Enterobacterales bacterium | reverse complement strand
GCCAGCTACGGTCCCACGGGGCGTCAGCCCGAGCGGCTATTAGCGGTCGGGCCCCAACGGCGGGGGCGGCACCAACAGCGGCGGCGGCGGCGGCGGCGGCGGCGGCGGCGGCGGCGGCGGCGGCACCCCGGACAATCCGTCCCCCGCGCCCAGGGAGTACGTCCCCGAGCTCAGCGTGACGCCCGACGCCTCCTTTGCCTTCCTGGGCGACGACGACATTCGCTTTCAGTACACCGTCGACAACCGAGACCAGGCGCCCGAGGGCACCTCCTTCACCGCCGGCGGTGCCTCCCAGAACACTGACGTCGCCACGGACATCTTCGTCATCGACAACGCCGGGATGAGCCACGGGGCCGAGGCCGTGGGTGTGGGCGACAGCGAGATCCAGGGCTCCCTCTACTACCAGGTCCCTGGTGGCCCGGAGATGACGCTGAACAACGGCGCCCAATCGACCGTGGGCGTGCTGGCGTATAGCGGCACCTTCACCACGCGAAAGGAGGCTGTGAACAGCACGGGTGGTGCTGACAATGAGCTGGACATCGGCGACAGGTACATCGTGGAGTGCGAGTTCAGCGACATCGATGAGGCCGCCATGGACACGGTGATGTACCTCGGGGTGAACATGGCCCAACTCACCCTCCAGAGCGAGGAGACCGAGGGACTCACTTGGAGGGGTACCTACGTGGCCGCCAGCGTCGGTGACGTCGAAGGCTCGCTCAGCCTCACCGCGGGCAACTTCACCGACCGGACACCCCTGATCTCCCACGAGATCAGCCTGAACATCCAGTTCTCCAGGCAGGAGTTCCTGAACCGGCAGGGCATGGCGGATCGCCTGGTGCTCAACCAGTACCTCGGTCTCGAGGGGGCCACCGAGACGCTCTGCCGCAACTACTCCACAGCCTGGAAGAACCACACCGACGCCCTGAGCGAGGCGAGCAAGAACGAGCGCCTGGTGGGCGAGCTGATCCTCACCGCCGCCCTGACCTTCGCCACCGGGGGCGTCGGTGGGGTCGTCGGCAACTACATGAAGAACACCCTGCAGGCTGGTGCGTTCGTCAGTGACGCGGTCAAGGACCTGGCGAAGCTCGGTTTCAAGAGCGGCATGAGCGCCGCGCTGCCAGGCGGTGGCGGAGGGGCTCCCTTCGCGGCCTTCCCAGAGGACCCGGCCTCCTGGGGTTCGAGGGCCAAGCAGCGGGTGTCCGACGAGTGCAAGGGCGTGCACGACTGCGTCGTCGACTGGGACGCGCAGATCTTGAGCAACAACTCGAACTTCCGCAGGGACTTCGATCCCCACGAGGAGATCAGTCAGGCGTTGAGGATCGCTGGTCAGAACCTGAGCTCCGCGGCCGGCTCGTTGACGACCAGTGCCGATGACTTCGAGAAGGGCTTCTGGACCAACTGGCTGGAGCACTACGGCTACACAGCGGAGTTCTCCGGCATGGCCGGCATGTACATGCCCGACGAGAACTGGGACAACAGCGCGATCCGCGACCGCCTGGAGGCCCTTGGCATCGACGCGACCCCCTATGTCGAGCGTGCCCGCGAACGGGCCGCTGCGGAGTCCACCCGCCTGAACGAACGCTACGGATTCCCGTCACCGTTCCACGGACCGAAGATCTGAGCCCGATGAGGGACGACTCCCCGTGGCAGACTCTGTGATCCAGGCTGGGCCTCCGTCCGATCTCCGCGAGTTGGCGGAGTGGCAGGTGGCCAACCGCCGTCCGGAGGGCCGGGACCTGCGCCGACGGGACTTCAAGGGCGTGGACCTCGCAGGGCTCACCCTGGTGCACGCCAGCCTGGCAGGTGCCTCCTTGGACGAGGCAGACCTGCGGGGCGCGCTGCTGCGCCAGGTTGACCTGAACGGAGCCTCCCTGGTCGGAGCCCGGCTCGAGGGCGCCACGCTGGACGGGTGCAGCCTGGTGGGTGCCGACCTGCGCTTCGTCCACGGGACCCGGAGCCAGTGGGAGCACTGCTCCCTGGTCGAGGCGTCGCTGGAAGACGGACAGTTTCACAGGGCGCGGTTCTCATCGGTCGACCTGTGCAGGGCTCGACTGTGCGAAGCGGACCTCACCCGGTCCAAGATCCACCATGCGTGCTGCACTGAGGTCGACTTGGGGGGGGCGGACCTGGAGCTGGCCACCACCCTCGGTAGCTCCTTTGCTACGGCCAGGTTCTCAGAGGCACGCGGCTACTTTCGCTGTCGCGAGCTCATCCTTGAGCTCTTCCGGCGCGAGGTCCACCGCAAGGACCTGGAGACTTGGTCCGCGGTCGGGATGATCACCAACGGGGACCTCTGCTATCCCCAGTGGAAGGCCTACCTGGAGGCCCGGCCCGATCTGCTGGAGAAGGCGACCGTCATCTTGGAACGCTACCCTCACTCGGGCGTCCTCGAGGCGATCCAAACGGGCTGGACCCCAGCACTGGTGGTCAATCCGCCGAAGGCGTGAAGAGATCCTCCAGGAAGGGCCGGGCACAGGCGACGGCCTCTCGGGGGGCTGTCTCCTGGGTGCTCTCGGAGTGAGCCAGGGCTGTCCGGACCCACTCACTGAGGACGGAGCGATCGGTACCCTGGGCCGACGGCAGGAGCGCACACAGCACCGGACCTCGCAGTCCCAGGTCGGTCTGCCCGATCATGGACAGGATGTTCGGCCTCTCCTCGTGGCCGGGCTCGTCTTGCCAGGCCTGAACCACAAGTCGGGTCAGGGGCGGTTGCTCCGCGTGCACGAAGTGGGTGATGTCCGTGGACAGGGGTAGCCCCAGGTCGCCGATCACCTGCTTGCGGCGGATGGAGGCCACCACAGATGCCAGGTCGACCCTGAGCGCAGTGTTGCCGCGTGTGCCGAGGCGGTCCACCATGCCCTGGAGGGCGGGGGCTGCACGGACCCCTGCGTTCCGTAGCCCGTAGCGAGCCTTGGCGATGCCCAGGGTCTCCCAGGCGAACACCAGCAGGTGTGCTCGGGTCATCCAGGCCCCGCTGAGCACGGCGATCAGCACCAGTGTGGCCACAGTGAGGCGGGTGACAGTCATCAGGGTGTTCCTCGGCCCGCAGACCCCGGGTCCCAGCGGGGAGGGGCTGGAGACCGAGCCCGGCCATTCTCGGATCTCGATAGCCTATACCCCATCGAGACCTCCACGTCTGACAGGAGGTTGGGCCTGGCGTGCGAAACCGATCGCAGATGTGGGCGTCGGTCCGTCCCCAAGGTCCCGGGTGGACAGGCCTGGAGGGCGCAGCCCGGAAGGGGACGAGAGCCCTTGCGGAGCCAGGGACCGTACTGCAGGCCGAGCCAGGCCCGGTCCAGGTTGGGTTCCCGACGGAGGAGCACGCTCGAACCTGTGATCGAGGAGAGGGGTCGACCTGGCTCGAGACTGCCCGGGGGGATTGCTCAGACACCCACTCCGATCTTCACCAGCCTGTCGCCCGCCTGGTAGCAGAGCTGGTCGGAGGCCCCCTCGCCAGGGTGGCCGAGGGTGAAGATCTCCCAGCCCTTCTCGGTGACCTCCACCCTCATCACCTGGTCGAGCTCCTCGCGCGCGGGAGGCTGGAAGTCGTCGGGTGGGGTCACCAGGACCGCCCGGGGTCGGACCCGGTCGGCGAGCGCTTCCTGGCCTCCCAGCGCCGCGCAGAAGGCGAGCTGGGCGATCAGACCTTCGAGACTGCCCAGGAAGAGGTCCAGGACGTGCTCGATGACGGAGCACTCCACCTCGGGGGTGGAGCCCTTGTAGCGGTTGCGAAGATCGGTGATCGCAGAGAGGAAGTCGTAGCCATCGAAGTGGCGGTACTTCAGGGTGGCACCGGCCAGGTAGGTACAGGCATCCAGGGTGTGCCAGAGGTGGTCGGCCTTGCTGCCGAGCATCGATGGCAGCAGGCCGCCGAAGGGCGAGTGCTCGGCAGGCGTCGGGTCGTACCAGCTCTTGCCGCTGGTCATCGCCAGCCCCTCGTCGCCGAAGAACCAGGCCATGACGCGCGCCAGGGGGTTCAGGCCGTCGGTCGCGGGGTCGGCCTGGAAGGCGTCCTCCGCGTCGGCCAGCGCCCGCAGCAGATCCTGGAGCGAGCCGATGACCTCGTCGAGTCGGTGATCGGACTCCGGTCGCGGCGCCAGCAGGACGTTGACGAAGCTGGCCATCTGTCGCAGCCGCTCCACGTCGTAGTGGTGGGTGCGCGTGTCCCAGGTGGGCGCCAGGTAGGAACCCTGGCGGTACGGCCGCGATGAGCGCAGCCTCCACAGGATCTTCCCGCTGCCGTGGACGTCCGACAGGTAGGCATCCACGGCCTTCTTGGACCCGGTCAGAGGCTTGCCACGGACCGTCTGGTCACAGATGAACAACAGGGGGGCCGCGTTGCGCAGCAGGCTCCAGAGGTTCCTCCAGAGTCGAGCCCGATCCTGCTCCCAGGCCCAGGCGACCCGGTGGTCGTAGATGGTGTCGGCCAGGTACCGCACCGGCTCGGCCCAGCCCGTCGGCAGGTCCTCGGCGATCTCGCGCGCCCAGACGAGCACGGACCAGTAGTGGTCCACGACGTCCAGGAGCATGCGGTAGCGCAAGCGCCCCACGGGCAGCGTCGTGGCCAGGTCCAGGCCCTCGGGCTGGATCCAGAGGTAGCGCCCCTCTTCGCGCAGCCTCCGGGTGATGGCAAGTGGCATCGGGAAGCGCACGTGAGGCCACCGGAGGAACTCCAGCGCGTCCCACTCCACGGTGTTGCTGGTCCCGTCGAGGAAGTCCCGACCCCCCAGGCAGTCCACGAAGCGGAAGATGCGCTGGAGGTCCTGCTGCCCGGGCGTGGGGTTCCCAGGGAGCCCGCCAGGGCAGTCCCGGTACTCCTGGACCATGCCCAACAGCACCGCGTAGCAGTGGTCCTCCCAGTGCTTGAGCTGCCCCCACTCGGGCTTGTCGCTCCCGGCGGTGAAGGCCCTCGCCAGGCCATGGGGGAAGCGCCAGGATCCATGCAGCCAGAAGTTGATGGCGGTCTCCACCCAGCTCTTGTAGGCGTCTCTCAGCTCGGACCGCATGAAGGTCTCGTGGCCGACGCGTAGCATCTGTTCCCAGGCCACGGGCCGCTCCTCCAGCAAGGCCTGGCAGACCGCGCCTCGCTGCTTCTCCTCCATGCCGAACAGGGCGCTGCCGAACTCCTGGACCATCTCGTAGGGATCGCTGAGGTCCTCGGCGACCGCTTCGGCCTCCAGGAGGATGACCCAGTCGATGGGATTGACCAGCAGCTCCGGGTGATCCAGGTAGCCGCTGGAGCGGATGTGGTGGCCGGCCTGGTCCATGGCGCGGACCCACTCCTGCAGGACCAGCTCCGCGGCCCGATGGAGCAGGACCTCGCGCTCGTCGGCGTTGCCCATCGCGTCGTGGGGCAGCTCCTCCAAGGTCGCCACGTGGTGCCTGCGGAGGACCTCCGCGATCCGGTCGGCGGACTCGTCATTGGGAACCACGAAGACCGTCGTGCCACGGATGCGGCGGGGGCTCTGCAGCAGCTCCTCGAGCTGGTCGGGCGAGGTATTCCGAGGCACGACTCGAATGACGTCCACCGTGTCGATGCTCTCGGGCAGGTGTTCGGCCGGCAGCCGGGACAGGAACAGGGCGTCGGAGGCCTCACCGTAACGGAAGACCACCTGCCCCTGGCGGTCCAGCAGGAGCTGGTAGAAGAAGACCAGCAAGCTCTGCTGGACGAATTCCGTCGAGTGGGCGGCCACGGAGCGGATGGAGAGCAGGCGGTTGGCCTCGGCCTGCTGCCGGAACTCGCAGCGCTCCACGTAGTCCCGGTAGCGCCCGAAGAACGGGTAGTGGGTGAAGGCGATGCGGGCGGGGTCGAGGACCTGGTCGGCGGTCTTGAGGGGAATCGCCAGCTCGGAGCGTGGGTCCAACAGGCCCAGGACCAGGTCCAGGCTCAACCAGGACAGCCGACCACGGCACTCGCTCAGCAGCGCCCGAACCAGTGGGTCCGGCAGGCGCCAGGCGGACCCTGAGTCGTCCTTCACGAAGTAGGGGATGGGTCCCAACCCAGCCTTGTCCAGCGCACTGGAGGCGTCGGTGTTGGCGCTCAGGAAGACCAGGTGGTGGCCTCGCCGTCGCAGCTCGCGGGCCAGGCGGATGCCCACCTTCTGCCGGGGTTCCTCCCCGGGTCGCTGCGGGATGTTCAGGTCGAGGATGCAGTAGAGGAAGGTCCCCGTGTCACCGGCCAGGTCGTACTTCTCGGCGGCCCGCAGCGCCTCGTCGGCACTGGCGGCCACCTCCATCTCCATGTTCATCAACCGGAAGACCCGATCGGTGTGTTCTCCCAGGACCTGGGCCCAGCAGTCCCCGTCCGGCAGGGGCACACCTTCGAACCGGTCATCCACCCAGAAGACGGTCGCCCGGGAGAAGTTCTCACCGCTCATGGGGCCACCCCCAGCAATTGCCTGAGCACGTGGACCGTGAGGCGGGCCTGTGCCAGCTCACCGGTGGCTCCGACCCCACGGTCCTTGAGGCTCGTGAGCATCTGGTCGACCTCCCGCAGGCCATCTTCGGCGGCTGTGCGGGCGGCCTCCACCTGCTTGGGGCCGCCGAGGAGCTCGCGTATCACCTCCGCCGCTCCCTCCCCCCGCAGCAGGGCCTCTTCGAGCTTGTTGCTGGCGCTCTCGGGCAGGGAGATGATCGCCTCGCACTCGGTGAGCACTCGCTTGATGTCGGCTGACCGGCCGGCGAGGCCCTCCTGCTTGCACAGGTTGAGCAGGTCGTGGCGCAGCCGGGACAGCGGACCCTTCTCCTCCTGGACCAGGGAGGCCCAGACACCCGCCAGCTTCGGGTCGGCCTGGGCCCGCCTGTCGAGCCACACGTTCCGGCAGAGCGCCCAGTACACGAGCTGGGGCGGCACCTGTCGGGCCAGCCGGCGACCGAGTGCCGCCGCCAGCACCAGGCGCTTGTGGTAGACGTGGTCGGTCAGCCGGTAGGTCTCCGGGTCCTCCTCCACCGTGGCGTCCCGATCGCGGATGCCGTTGTGGCCGAACCACCGTGCCAGGGAGTCGGCCAGGGCCTTGCGGGAGCTGCCCTTGGTTCGGACCACCAGCAGGGTCTCGGGTTCGGTGCCGCTCTCGTCCAGCCAGTCCTGCAGGCCCTCGGTCAGCTCCGGCCCCTCCAGGTCCAGGTACTCGGCCTCGACGCCCGCTGGCGGGGACCCCGGGAGCTCACCGGCCGCCGGTCCTCTGCCCGAGCTCAGGACGCGCTCCAGCAGGCCGGGCTGGAGCTCGTCGGGCCGCTTCACACCCGAGAAGACGCAGATCGTCCCGGGGCTCGCCAGTTCCTCCACGGACGCCGCGGCCCTCGGGATGAACCGATACCCGTGCAGGTCCCCGGAGCCGAGCCTCTTGTGCAGCCTGGACTCGGCCTCCTGGGTCATCACCCAGATGGGGGGATGTTCACCCGCTCGCCCGGCTGCCGCCAGGGCCGCCTTGATCAGGTTCAGGCCATGCTTCTCCTCGCAGGCGGCCTCGTCCTCCCGGTTCACGATGTTCAGGTCGGTCATGAGGAGGATCGGCAGCTTGCGCTGCAGATCCTGCCGGGCCTGGGAGACCCCCCTGCGGTGCACCACCTGGATCCCCTGCCGCGACGCCAGGGGCCTCAGGTGCTCCAGGGCCGGGGTGGAGAACTCGCTGGCGTCCTCTACGTAGAGCACGTAGGCCCCCTCGGGGTCCGCGTCCCGAGCGACCAGGATGTGTTCCTGGTCGGCGATGGCAGGGCCCGCGGGGAGGCGCAGGCGCCCCTGCACCAGGCCGCCCTCCAGGTTGGACAGCGTCAGCTCGGCTCCGCCGCCGATGACCTCCTGGAGCTGAAAGCGCGTGAGGAAGACGCCCACGCCGGTGGAGCCCTTCTTGGTCTGCTTGGGGATGGCGACGGGGTCGGCCCGATTCAGCTCTCGCAGCATGCCCTTGGGGATCGGGCCACCGGTGTTGACCACCAGCAGGTCCAAGGCCCACTCACCCGAGTAGCTCGCGTGCAGGGCGGGTCCGGCCTGGACCTGGATGGTGACTCGGGCCGGAGCAGCCCCGGAGAACACGGCCGCCTCGACGGCGTTCTTCACCAGCACCGTGAAGCCGTCGTGCACCACGCCGTCAGCCCACAACACCTGGAGCTCCGGTAGACCCGAGGGAAGCACCTCGATGGTGCACTCGCCGCCGCGACCGTCCGCCCACGATGCGGCCTGCTCCTCGAGCCAGCCGGCGAAGCCCTCGGCGCTCAGGCGCTGCACGTCGGACCCGCCAGTCAGCCTGGCGAAGAGCTGCTCGCAAGACCCCAGTCCGAGGGTCTGTAGCTGCGGCCGCCGGACCTGCATCAGCCCCTTGAGCTGGCTGTGGAAGAGATCGATCTCGCCCTGCTTCTCCGGGGCGACCAGGTACTTGACCCGGTGCACGAACTGGTGGAGGTTGGCGGCGATGCTGCGGCTGCGCTTGTCGAGATAGTCGTGCTCGTTGCGCCGGTCCATCCAGATGCGGTCCATGACCATCTGGAAGAACAACCGCAGGTCCTCGCGCTCGGCGGTCAGGCGGGCCACGCTCTTCTGCTCGTCCCGGTCCGCCACCAGGACCATCGTGTAGGTGTACTCGGGGCCCAGCAGCGCCCGGGCCTCCTCGTCGGCGTCGTCCCGGCCCGCGGCCTCCCTGGCGAGCATCCGCTTGGTGTTCTCGTCGTGGAGGTCCCAGGAGAACGAGACGTAGACCACCTTGGAGCGTAGGGTCCTGGCGCTCCCGTCCTCGTCCGGGCCGCGGACGGACCTGGCCGCCTTGGCCCGGGTGCGCTGCGCTTCGTGCTCCTCCATGGCCGCTTCCACGTCCTGGGCGGACATGTTCTCCTGCCGGTACTTGTCCCGTTGGAAGGCTCGGTCCTGACGTTCGAAGTGATCGTCCAGGTAGGCGCGGTAGGCCGTCTGCAGGGCATGCAGCAGCGGTGCGTCGTGCTCCAGGTCGACGCCCTGTTCGTGGTGGTAGTACAGCCCGTTTTCCGAGGCACGGTTGAGCACCTGCAGGCGCATCCGCTCGAAGGCCTCGCTGAAGGTCGTGACCGGCCACTCCTCCTTCCCGGTGACCGGGCTCGGGATGTGCTTGTCCACGTGCTGGCTGGCGATCAGGCGACCGAAGAGGTTGTAGATGGAGGCGCACAGGGGCAGGTCTTCCATCCGGTCGATGGGCGGGACCACGATGGGATAGCCGGACGTCTCGGCGGCGAACTCACCTCGGGAGCGGGTGGTGTCGCGCAGGATCCGCTCCTTGTCGCCCCGGGTGAGCGCGCCCCGGCGAGACAGGATGAGCGTCTCGGTAGAGTTCCTCCCGTCCCGCCGGCGGCTCCGTCCCTGGTGGACGTAGAAGCGAAAGCGGTTCTCGTCTCCGAGGCGCTTCTGGGCGGGGTCACACTCGTAGTTCTCCGTGCCCCGGATGCGGCGCTCGCGACTGGTCAGGTAGCGGCCACGGTCCGCTGCGGCCTTGCTGATGATCGAGGCCTCCAGGACCAGCACCTCGATGGGCTCGTCCGAGATGCGGTTGGAGGTGCCCGCCTCCTTGAAGATGAAGACGCGGTCGAAGGGGTAGACCTCGGTCTGGGTGACCTTCGGGATCCGGGCGCACAACGCCTTGCGCACCACGGCGTCACAGAAGAGGAAGGCATCGAAGGGCGCCTTGGCCCTGCGCTCGTCCAGCAGTCCGTGGATGCCGCCCGAGGCCAGGGTCACCCAGTGCCGGAGGATGGCGGCCCTCTCCTCGAAGGACTCGGCCAGGGCGTGGTCGGTCTCCCGCAGCATGTTGGTGAAGAGGATGCGGGCGAACCCGTACTTGAGCAGCGGCAGGGCCTGGTCGATGCCCCCCCGGTACAGTCGGTTCCGGGCGCTGAAGATCCCCACCGTCATCTCGGGGACCCGGCGGTTCAGGTCGACCTTGTCATCGACGAAGTTCTCGTCCAGGGGAGTCACCATCAGCAGCACGAGGTGCTGGCTGTCCGGCGCCACCAGGTCGACGTAGGGGTAGGCGTACATCGGGCGCTCTTCATCGCCGTGGTCGAACGCCTCCTGGTACGAGCGCTTCAGGCGCGCCTCCCAGTTGCGCAGGGCGGCCCGGCGGGCCGAGTGCAGCTCCACCGGGCGTGCCATCTCCCAGGTGTGCAGGTCGGGCGTCGCCACGTTGGCCTCGCCGGCGTTCTCACCGTGCTTCTCGTGGATGTGGTCGAAGATGACGGCCAGCAGCTCTCTCGAGGTGGCGTCCTCCTCGAGGTCGGTGTTGACGCTCGAGAGCTGCTCCGTCAGCGTCTTCATGGCGTCGTTGAGCCGATTGGTGGGTTGCTCGCCAGGACTCAGGGAGTGGGCGGCCGGAGCGGTGTATTCGACGCAGACGAACTCGCGGTCGAGGAGCTGGAGGGTGTAGGCCCCCATCGGGTCGCCGAAGAGGCCCCGCTGGGCCACGCGGTGGTAGCCGTCGTCCTCGGCGCGCGTGGCGACCTCGCAGAGGCGCTGGAGGAAGACCATGCCCTCCGGGTCCGTCTTGCCCAGCTTCCGACGGTCGGCCAGGTCCACGAGGCTGCGCTGCACCACGTCGCCGATGATGGCCCGCCAGGTATTGCGACCTTCTTCGTC
>CAZCVP010000245.1:0-10619 GCA_964501915.1 uncultured Enterobacterales bacterium | reverse complement strand
CGGTGTCGGTGTCGGTGTCGGTGTCGGTGTCGGTGTCGGTGTCGGTGTCCGTCTCGGTGCCGGTGCTCACGCCGCAGTCGGCCAGGGTGCACTCCTCGTCGACCAGGACGCCGTCGTCGTGGCCCACGTAGATCGAGGAGATGTTGATCGAGTCGGCGAAGATGTCGAGCGCCGTGGAGCCCATCAGCACCGGGGCGCCCCCCGCCTCGGTGACCATCCAGGCCTCCACGGTCGCCCGGCCGGTGGGGACCTGCATGACGACCCACAGGCCGTCCTCGCTGGTGTACGGCTGGGTGCGGTGCGGGAACTCCTCGACGAAGTAGCGGACCTCCTGGCTGTCCATGTACTCCCCGTCGATGCTCACGATGACCTGGGCGCCTTCGATCGGGTCCTCGTTGCAGTCGTAGAGCCCACCGGCGATGACGCCGTTGGCCGGATCGGGGCTGATGCCGAGCAGGGCCTGGATGACCGTGTAGGTGGCCTCGGAGACGGAGTTGAACTCCACGCCCTCCATGACGCCCTCGGCGTAGCCGTAGGTCTCGTGGGCCTCGATGGTGATCTTGGTCGGATCCTCGGCCGTCTCGTTGTCGGTGGTGGTCTTGTAGGAGTAGGGTGCGCAGGTGCGCAGGGTGCCGGCGACCTGTCCGTTGTCGTCGGACACGACGGTCTCGTCGGGGGTGCCCTCGACCTGGTCGCCGTAGAAGATCTCGACCGTGGCCTCGGGGACCTCGTCGTCGGACTCGAAGTCGATGACCTCGCCCGTGAAGGCGATGTCGGTGACGCAGGCCGCGTTGAGGTCGTTCTCCAGCCAGGCCTCGCCAGCGGCGTAGCAGGTGAGGTCCCCGATCGCGGGGTCGGTCACGTTGATGATGCCGTCGAAGACGGACACGACCGTGGTGGCGGTGTCCTCGGTGGTGTCGTCTCCGTTGCACGCGATCAGCAGCGCCATCGAGGCAAAGGTCGCCTTGTACATGCTCTCCTCCTGGGGGCGGGGCCTGGAACTAACCCGGAGATCCTCAGGGAAGCGAGAATCCCTCCCTCGGGTGCTCGGCGTAGTGCTCGTCCAGGCTCCGGGCGAGCTCGGCCACGGCGGGGTCGTCGGAGGTCGGCAGCACGGGACGGAGCACGAGGTAGAGGTCGCCGCGGGTCTCGCCGCGTCGCACACCGTGGCCTCTCACCCGCAGCCGGGCGCCGTTGGCGGTGCCGGGGGGCACGGTCACCCGCACCTCGCCCCAGGGAGTGGGCACCGCGACCTTGGCGCCGCCGACGGCCTCGCCCAGGGTCAGGGGCAGCTCGATCTCCAGGTCGTCTCCGTCGCGCGACAGGCGGGGGTGGTCCTGGACCTGGACCTCGACGTGCAGGTCGCCCGGCGGCCCGCCGTCCCGCCCCGCGCCCCCCTTGCCCCGGACGCGCAGGACCTTGTTGTCCTCGATGCCGGCGGGGATGTTGACCGTGAGCTTCAGCGTGGTCATGCCCCGACCCGTGCCGGCACAGACCGCGCACTCGGTGGCGAAGACGTGGCCGTCGCCGCCACAGGTCTCGCAGCTCACCAGGGCGTCGAGGCCCCACCGGCTCGCCTGGACGCGACCGCTGCCGCCACAGCGTCCACAGGGCTTGCGGCCGGTGCCTCCCTGGCCGTTGCAGACCGCGCAGGAGGTGGGCTTGCGCAGCGACAGGGGGACCTTGCCGCCGCGGATCGCCGTCCAGAGGTCCAGGTCCAGGCTGGCCCGCAGGTTGGTCCCCTTGTGGGCCCGGCCGTAGAAGGTCGCCTGGCCGCGTCCCTGGCCGAAGAGGCTGGAGAACAGGTCGCCGACGTCCATGCCTCCCATGCCGCCGAAGCCGCCGCGACCACCGAAGGCGCGGGCCCGATCGGGATCGAAGCCCTGCTGCAGGCTCGCCTCGCCGAACTCGTCGTAGTGGCCGCGGCGGGTCTCGTCTCCGAGCACCTCGTAGGCAGCGGTGACCTCCTTGAAGCGCTCCGTGGCTCGCTCGCTGGGGTTCCGGTCGGGGTGGTTCTCCCGTGCCAGCTTCTTGTAGGCCTTCTTGATCGCGGCCTGGTCGGCGTCCTTGCCGACGCTCAGCACGTCGTAGAGGTCTCTCATGGGGCCTGCCAGCTCAGGAGCTGTCTCGCCTGGTCCACCACCAGGGGCACGGTCTCCGGACCGAGGGAGTTGGTCTCCTCGTAGTGGTCTCCGGGGGCCTCGCCGATGTAGGGCGACAGGTCGTCCAGCTCGAAGTCGTAGGGCGGAATCATGTAGCCGAGCTCGTCCATGCCCAGTCCCAGGATCCAGGGGTGGGCGCTGTCCATCTCCTCCACGAGGTAGGGACCGCTCGGGGCCTCGTCCACCGCGGGTGGGTTCGGGTTGTCCGGGTGGATGAAGTCGACGCCGGGTGCGTTGACCTGGGAGCCGTCGTAGCCGCCGATGGCGACCTCGGGGAAGAGCTCGCCGGGAATCGTCAGCAGGTGCAGCGGGCCGACGCGGACCGACGCCATCTCGGTGGTGGTCCAGGGGATGTTGTCCAGGCCCAGGGCCCGGTCCGGGTCGTAGCTGTGGGCGTTGCGCTCCAGCACGCCGGTGAGGAACATCGCCTGGAAGCCGATGTTGTCGATCGGCAGGGCGAAGGTCGTGGCGGCCAGCGACAGCGCCGGGGAGTCCACCGGGTCGCCGGTCTCCAGGGCGTCCAGGGCCATCTCGGCGATCAGCTTGCCGAGGGCCTCGGACTTCTCGAAGGTGTCGTCCTCCCAGGCGTTGCCGTCGGGGTCCTCGACGGTGGTGTGCAGCGGCGTCATCAGGCCACCGACCATGCCCTGGAGGTAGATCGCCACGCCGCCGAGCCCCTCGGTGCTGGCATCGTTCCAGGTGACGCCCTGCTCGATGCCGAGGCGCAGGTCGTGGGCGAAGTCCGAGGTGATGGCGAGGTTGTCGCCGGCGAGCACCTCGGGGTGGTTGCCCCAGTTCACCAGGGTGGCGATCGTGCCGCCGCGGCCGGCGAAGTGGGCGGCGCGGACGTGCTCGTCGAGGATGACCGGGTCCCGGCTGTCGTCGACGAAGTTGTAGTTGCCCTTGGCGTGGGTCGTGCTTGCGTCGACGGCGCCGACCGTGAACGACGTCACCTCCTCCAGCTCGGCGATGGCCGCGACCACGGCGTCGACCGTGGCCTGCCGGACCTGGGCCGCGTAGTCCTCCTGGTAGCCCGTGGAGCCGATGCGGCGACCCCAGAGGCCCATCGTGTCCGGGCCCTCGTGCTGGTGGGTGCTGGAGACCAGCAGGTAGTCCAGGTCGACGCCGGCGTCGGCGAGCAGCTCGCGGGTGGTCACGATGTCGTCCCAGAACCAGCCCACCAGGTCCAGGCTCACGATGGCGATGCGGGTCGCGCCTTGCTCCAGCACGATGGCCCGGGCCCAGAGGTCGTCGTGCACGCTCTGGGCGGCCCGGCCGTTGCCGAAGCCGGCCAGCCAGACGGCCTGGAAGTCCCCGTCCCCCTCGCCATCGTCGGGTCCCGGATAGCCCTCGTCGCCGTCGCAGAGCCGGTCGCAGCCGCAGTCGTAGAAGACGTCCTCGGTGCTCTTGTACGTGGCGCTGCCGTCCAGGTCGTCCCAGGTCTCCCAGCAGGTGGGGGTGATGGACACGGCCGCGGCACCGGCCGCGAGCGCGCCGTCGGCATCGGCGCAGCCGGCGTCCCCGGGGCAGACCGTCTCCGGCCGCCACGGCGGGGCGGTGTCGTCGGTGGACTCGCCGCAGTGGCAGGCGAGACCGGTCAGGAGCAGGGCACCAGTGCGCAGGGACATGGCATCTCCGGGGCTGGCCGGACTCTATTCCACCGCGGCGCTTCAGATTGACCATGGGCATCCTGTGTGCAACGCTGGGACGTTGCCGCCGGGCTACCGGCACCCGTTCGTCCCGGGACCGCGTCCCACGCGACCAAGGACCAGGAAGACACACATGAAGACAGCCTTCCTCCCCCTCGGCCTCATCGCCCCGCTGCTGCTGCTCCAGGCCGGCTGCGACCGCTTCTGGGACCCCTTCCAGGGGGACTGCGGTGGCTACGCCGCCTGTGACAACGCCGACGACTCCGGCATCACGGACACCGAGGAGACCGGCGACACCGACACCTTCTGGAAGGACACGGACTCCGGGTTCACCACCGACACCGACGACACCGGCCTCGGCCTGATGGACGACCCGGGCGACTACTTCGTCATCGACTACGAGTCCGACTACATCCCCCTCCAGGACGCCGGGGGCGACGAGTCCAACCGCGACATGCAGTTCTACGCCGTGGTGGTGAACACGTCCGACGAGGAGCTCACGGTCCGCCTGAGCTACTCCTCCAGCGGGCGGGACTCGGGCCTGGAGGGTCCGCCTCCGCCGAGCTCCAGCAGCGGCCACCACGCCGAGGGTCCCTCGACCTCGAAGCAGGCCCCCACCGAGAAGTGGACCCCGCCGGACTTCAGCCGCGAGGGCCCGCCACCGGACCTGAGCTCGGCTGACATCGGCGTCGCCGCGGACGAGTTCGAAGTGCGCTCCGACTTCACCAACGACCAGACCTACGACACCGTGGCGGCCACCCTCTGGGCCCTGGGCGAGACCGTGGCGATCTTCGTCGACGACAGGGCCCCCATCGACTGGGACTACGACTGCGACGGCGAGATCGACCAGCCGGCCGACAACCCGGCCTATGGCTTCGACAACTGCGACCTCGACACTGTCGCCGACATCGTCGACACCAACATCGTGCCCAACTTCACGGACCTCTTCGGAGAGACGTCAGACATCGACGACAACGGTCTCATCTCGGTGCTGATCACGCCGGTGCTCAACGAGATCCCGCGATCCTCGCCCGACACCGACGACCACGCCTCGATCGTGCCCTCCTACACCGATCCCAAGGTCGACCTGCAGCCCTACGACTACACGGACAACCCGGGCTCCGACGAGCAGGAGGTCATCTACGTCTTCGCGCCCGATCCCTACGGCTTCTACAACCCCCAGAAGACCACCTCGGTCGACGCCTACACCAGCCAGGAGCTGGTCGGCCAGATCGCCCGCGGCCTCTACAAGCTCATCTCCTACAACCACAAGGTGATCGTCAACGAGGGGAGCGCCCAGGAGCGGTGGCTGAACCAGGCGATGGGGGCGGTGGGCATCGACATCGTCGGCTTCGGCGCCGTCTTCCACCAGGACGCCTGGGTCTACCTGGACGCGCCCAACGTCGCCAACCTCACGCCCCTGGCCAACGAGGGCGATGCGGCCTTCTTCTCCACCAACACCATCGGGCCCCAGTACCTCTTCGGCCGCTGGCTGGTCGACACCTACGGCACGGACATCCTCGGGAAGGTCACGGAGGTCGCGGAGACCGGCACCGACGGTGTCGAGTCGGCGGTCGCCAAGGTCGCGGACTCGGCCGAGTTCAACGAGCTGGCCCGCGACTTCCACATCGCGCTCTTCGCGACCGGGCTGGAGGGCGACGACGGCGCGGCCCTGATCCCCGGCGACTTCGTCCGGCCCTTCGCCGACGCTACCACCATCACCGCCGACACCACCCCGCCCACCGACGGTCTGCCCGGTCAGTACTACGGCGCCAACGGCTACCAGACCGGCTTCAACGTCCGCGGGGTCAACTCCTTCTTCGAGGGAGGCACCACCTCCACGCCGACGGAGAACCTCGGGCGCCGCGTCGTCACCGACGGGTCGGACTTCCAGACCTATGTGCCGGGCTTCCCGTACTTCGGCTACACCGTCGGCGGTCACAGCGGCTTCGTCAGCCGGCTGGTGGACGTGCCCTACGACGAGGCCTACCTCGAGATCCAGGGCGGCGAGTCCTCCCTGCTGGGCACGGTCGTGCGCCTCCCGGACCCGGTGAGCCCGGACTACGCCGTCGAGCAGATCTACAGCAGCACCGACGCCAACCCCGTCGAGCTGCCGGCGCTCCCGGACGACGGCACCTCGATCTACGCCCTGGGCGAGATCACCGAGGCCGACGCCGTCCAGGTGCTCGACGGCAGCTCGGGCTCCGACATCGAGGACGTCGAGGACACCGACCGCTGGCTGCTCGACCTCACGGATCGCCCCGCCAGTGCCGTCGTGAGCCTCGCGGTCTGGCTGGAGCGCAAGTACGAGAACAGCGAGGGCGACGTCGGCCCCTACGATCCCTGGCTGGCGATCTTGCCGGCGGACGTGGTCCCGACCCCCACGGTCGACGACTTCCACTACGACGCGACCTGCGACGGGGCGGCCTACTGGCAGTACCCGAACACGGTGATCCGCTCGATCTACACCCAGTACTACCTCAGCGCGAGCACCGGCCTGGAGGAGGGCGAGGTCAGCGCACCCGTCGAGGAGACGGCCTGCGGTGAGCGTGAGCTGGCTGGCGAGGACGACACCGCCGACACCGGGCTCTATGTGATCCCGTCGTGCGACGACGACTGGGACGGTGACGGCATCGCCGAGAGCGCCGAGCCGGCGCCGGGCGACTTCGTGTCCCAGATCCACGCCTACCAGTGCGCCCTCAACGGCGGCACCCTGGACGGCGTGACCCCGGTGGACGAGGAGATCTTCGACGCCGACGAGCGCGACGAGGACGACGACGTCGGCTTCTCGACGCTGTACAACACCGGCGGCACGGCGGCCGAGGGCGGAGAAGAGGCCCTGCTCTACGCGACGCTGAACGGGGGCCAGAAGTACATCCTGATCGTCAGCGGCGGCGGGGACACGGGGTTCTACGAGGTCTCCATGAAGCAACTGAACTGACGCGTCGGTGGAGTTCGGGGAGCACCAACCCGCAGCGGGCGGGGGGTGTGGGCGTTCACCGGGAACCTCTGGGCGTGGGGTGGCTGGCTTCGGGGCGGTGATCAGGTCGGCGCCTCGGCGGAGAGGGTGGGGGAGGTCTGACGTTCCCTCCTTCGGGTCGTCGTCGGGTGGTGTGGTGGAGAGGGTGGGGAGTGGAGTGGGTCGGTCGGCGGGGACGAGGGCTCGTCGATCGGCTCCGTTGACGGAGCTGCCCGCTGCTCGCTGCCCAGCTCCCGAGCACGATGCACGAGCCGATCCCAGACCGGGCCCGGCCGACATCGAGGTGGAGGGGCGGTGGCCCGGGCACGCCGAGTCCCCCCAGTTCGCCGCCCTCGCACACCGAGTCCCCCGAGATCGCCGCCTCGCGCCGCGGACCTGCGTCCGGCGGGGGCCAAGTTGTTGGAATTCCGTCGACCGATGCCCCCGAGCTGGCCTGGCGGGCGTCCAGGCGGCAATCTGAAGGCACTCGGTGCAATGGCGCTCGCCGTGGCCCCCCTCCCGTGGCGTCGGCGAGCCACCGAAGTGACCGGAGGGGGGGGCTCCGGATCTGCCTGCCGGGATAGCCACCGCGCACTGGGATCCGACGAGGGCTGACCTGCGACCGCTGCTGGATGATGTCGAGGCCGTGGAGGTGCGAGAGGTGCGCCGGGCGGTGGGGTTGTTCCTGGCGACCCTGGTGTCGGTGTACTGGACCTATGGGGTCTTCTGGAGCGGCGAGGAGGGGCTCTGGACGGGAGGGCCGGCGGCGCGGGAGAGCGCGGTCTTCGCCGGGGCGCTGATGGCGATCCTGCTGGCCCACGAGCTCGGCCACTTCTTCGTGGCTCGGCGGCACGGCTTCTCCCTGTCGCTGCCCTACTTCATCCCCTTTCCCGCCGGGTTCGGGACCTTCGGGGCCATCATCCGCCTGCGATCGCTGCCGACGAACCGCACGGCCCTGCTGGAGATGGGGGCGGCCGGGCCGCTCGCCGGCATGGTCGTGGCCGTGATCTGCCTGGCCGTGGGCCTCCCGGCCACCGAGGCCGGTCCCCCCGTCATGCCGCCGCTGCCCGAGGTGGGCCCGCCGCCCGAGGGGTGGCTGGCCGCCCTGATCACGGTGCTGGACGTGGTGCTCTCCTGGGGGCCCATCGGCTGGCTGCTGGACCAGCTCTCCCCCCCGGTCCCCGAAGGACACCTGCCGGTCCTGATCTTCAACAACCCGCCGATCATGGACCTGCTCGGGACCTGGATCCTCGGTGAGGCGCCCGGGCGGTACGACACCCTCGGGCCGCTGGCCCTGGCCGGCTGGGTGGGCTGCTTCCTGACGGCCCTCAACCTGGTGCCGGTCGGTCAGCTCGATGGGGGGCACGTGCTCAATGCCCTGTTTCCTCGACAGGCCCCGCGGGTCTCTCGGGTCGTGCTGGGCTTGGTGCTCTGCGGTGGCCTGCTCTGGGGCGGCTGGCTCTTCTGGGGCGGCCTGCTGTGGGTGATGGGTGCCTGGCGCAGCCTGGAGGTGCCCTGGGCACCCCCGCTGTCTCGGCGGGCCCTGGCGGTGGCGCTGGTCACCGGCGTGGTCTTCCTGCTGACCTTCCGGGCCACTCCGCTGGAGCTGGACTCGCTGCCCGCGGGGCCGGCGGAAGTGTCGGAGGAACCGGGGTCGGCCCCTGCGGCGAGCCCGGGATAGGCGCCGGGGGTGGGCAGCAAGCGACCCCTGGTGGTGACGGCGATCCTCGCCGTCTCGGTGCTGGCAGCCGGTGCGCTGGTGTGGCGCGTCCTGACCCCCGGGGCCGAGGACGCCGCAGAGGCGGTGACCGAGGCCGTCGACACCTCCGAGCCGCACATGGACCTCGAGCGGCTCACCGAGCGGGACCTCGCCTTCCTCGGCACCACCCTGGCCACCGGCTCGCCCGAGGCCCGCCGGTCCGCGGCCAAGGCCCTGGTCATCGCGAGTCGCATCGAGGGGGCGCCGCTGCTCTTCGAGGCCGCGCGGGCCGGCGGCGAGGACGCCTTCACCTTCTGCCTCGCCGCCCTGGAGGTCCTGCGGCTGCAGCGGGCGGACCAGTCCCTGCGTGAGCTGCTGCTCGCCCTGCGCGACGGGGGGGAGCTTCCCGAGGACTGCCGGGTGGAGGTCGCGGACCGCTTCGGGCTGGTGGGCCGCGGGCAGCTCGCCGCGGTCCTGGCGCTCGCCGATGCCCCGGAGGCCGAGGTCCGCGCCTGGGTGGCGGAGACCCTGGCCGGCCGCGCCGGGCTCGGTGTCGAGCAGGCCCTGGTCGACCTGGCGGCCGACCCCGAGGTCCTGGTCCGGCGGGCGGCCTGGCTGGCCTGGGCCGGCAGGAGCCCGGCCGAGGTGCACCTGGAGGCCCTGGGGTCCGCGGCGGCCGCCGAACAGGACGCCCGGAATCGCGAGATCCTCGAAGGCCTGGAGTGGTTGTGATCTGGCTGGCGTGGCTCGGACTGGCCTTCGGGGCCGACTTCTACCTGGAGGCCCCGCCGATGGGTGCGCGGCCGGAGGCCCAGGCCGTGCTGGAGACGGCGGAGGTGCTCGGCTGGGACGGCCGGGTGCTGCGCCGGTACCGCCACGGGACGGGCTGGGAGTTCGTGGTGGTGGTCGAGGGCTTCCAGGATCGCGCCCTCGCGGAAGAGGCGGCCCGAGCCCTCGCCGAGGAGAGCGGCGTGGGCATCACGGTCTACCGGCTGGAGGGCCGCGAGGGCGTGCCCCTCGGCGAGACGGACGACCGGCAGCGGGTGGTTCCCTCCGCGGCGATGCCCGAGGCGGAGGAGCTGCTGCAGCGAGCGGCTCGAGCCCTCGGGGGGCCCCAGGGAGGACTCGCTCGGCTCGAGGCCGCGCCGTTGGTCGAGGTCACCTACCTGCGGGAGGTGACGGCGGAGGGGGGCGCCGTGGTCGCCTGGCACCGCTGGGCGGGGGCCGCGGACCAGCGTCTGCTGGAGATCCGACCCGAGGGAGGGGGCCTCGGCGTGGCCAGCGTGTCCGTGCTGCGACCCGATGGGGCCTGGCTCCGCACCGGCGGCACGACCTCGCCGGCCGATCGCGAGCGGTGCGTCGAAGTGATGGAGGACCTCTCCCCGATGGCTCGGCTCGCCTGGCCGCTCCAGTTCGCTGGGCGCCTCGAAGAAGCAGGGCCCTACCGCGTGGCTCGCCAGGAGCTGGTCCAGGGGCGGTCGACCTGGGTGCTGGTCGCCACCTCTCCGACCCCCGAGCGGGCTTCACGGATCTGGCTCGACGCGGCCACGGGACGGCCCCTGAAGGTCGACTTCCAGACCGAAGGAGGGCGGGTCGAGCTGACGCTGTCGGACTACCGGGAGCCGGACACCGGCCTGGTGGTTCCCTTCCGTCTCGAGGTGCGTCGCGACGGCCTGCTGATCGAGCGGCTGGAGATCACGTCCGTGGCCCTCTCGATCGAGGTACCGGAGGGGCTCTTCACCCTGCCTCAGGACGGCTGAATTCACGCTGCGAGGAGCCCTTGACAGCCGATCTGGGCTTCCTTATATGGCGGCGGTCTCATGCCAGGGGTCTGTCTGCAGTCCCCTGGTGGCCGGTCGGCTGGCGTAGCTCAATCGGTAGAGCAGCGGTTTTGTAAACCGCAGGTTGTGGGTTCGAGACCCGCCGCCAGCTCTGCCGACGCCGCGCCGACGATCGGGTGCTCTTTTCGAATCCGTCTTTTTTCTCGGGGGATTGCCCGAGTGGTCAAAGGGAGCGGGCTGTAAACCCGCCGGCTCAGCCTACGGTGGTTCAAATCCACCATCCCCCACCCCTTCATTGAGCGGGAATAGCTCAGTTGGTAGAGCATCAGCCTTCCAAGCTGAGGGTCGCGAGTTCGAGTCTCGTTTCCC
>CAZCVP010000244.1:0-10722 GCA_964501915.1 uncultured Enterobacterales bacterium | reverse complement strand
CGGACGCGGCGAGCGGGGGAGACGACTGCGACGACGGGGACGAGGAGGTCCATCCTGGCGCTGTGGAGACGGCGTGGGATGGGGTGGACGAGGACTGTGATGGGGCGGACCTGAAGACGTACGTGCAGGTGGACATCGGCCTAGGCCACTCCTGTGCGGTGACCACGGAGACGGAGGTTGTTTGCTGGGGTGATGACCGCTATGGCCAGAGCACTCCGCCGTCCGGAGCATTTGAGCATGTCTGCGTAGCGGCCTACCACTCATGTGGAATCCACGCCGATGGCGGGCTGGTGGAGTGCTGGGGCCACGATCCCGGTGGTGTGAACACAGGTGAGAAGACAGGCTTTCCGACCGCTCTGATCGCCACGTCGCTCGACTGCAAGATCTCCACGACCTGTGCGATCTCGGCCGAGGACGGGTCCGTTTCATGTTGGGGTTGGAGCGGTGAGGGCACGATGGTCCCACCGGAAGGGGAGTTCGAGTCGGTCCACTGTGAGTGGGGATGCTGTGCCATCGATCCAGAGGGCGAGGCCGCTTGCTGGCAGACCGAGCACGCGGAGGAGGACTTCTTTTCGGGGGAGCGCTGGGTTGACCTTGGGATCATGCACGACCAAGCGTGCGGAGTGCGGGAAGACGGCGAAGTCATCTGCAGCAGGGACTACTACGGCTCACCTGACCATCCGATGGCAGAGGTCCCTGATGTCGCCTTCAAGCGCATCTCGGTCGGGACCTACCACGCTTGTGGCATCACCGAGTCAGATGCGCTCGAGTGCTGGGGGGTCACGGACACCGCCACTCACAACAACATCGAGCAAGGGCAGGTACTGGACGCACCGGGAGAGGGCTCTTTCGTCTACGTGTCCTCCGTCGCCATGAACTCCTGCTCCGTCGATGTCGAGGGTGTCGTGACCTGCTGGGGCCAGTACGGGCTGGCCAGCCAGCCGCCTTGACGGGGCACATCCCTTCACCCTCCCAACGCGAGGCGCTGATCTGGATCTCCCTCCTGGGACTCCCGAGAGGCACTCCTCGACAGCAGGGGCCGAACCACCTCGGCACCCCCCTCCCGGCCCTTTCCCAGGCTCGGCCTGGGTCCACCGATATCGGGACTCGCCCACGCGGATCCCCCAAGCCCGAAGTCCTGCACCAGTCTGACACGGCACCTCGTCAACCAGCGCCCCGTCGGGAGGCCCTCAGCGAGTCTCTCTCGCCGGGCCGGTACCCTCCCTGAAGAACCACACCCGCGCCGGGACGACCCGGACCGGTGCCCGCCCCCGTCTCGATCCGCCTCCCCCCGGTCAGGGTGACGACGGTCGTCGAGCTCGATCCCAGCTCGACCATCGCCTCGACCAGGGCTGTCAGCTCGCGACGGCGGGTAGGGGCTTCGTCCATGCGTGCGCAGACCTGCACGAGCGCCGGGCCCCCGCCCAGCACGGGATCGTCGACTCTCCGAGGTACCGAACCGCTGGTTCTGGGCGAGCTTCCTGGGGCCCTGCCCACGGGCCAACCCCGAATTCCTGTACCAGGATGGTGAGATTTCGGGGATGGTCCCGCGTCACGTCACCTCCCCCCTGCAGCTCCTCCTCTCCGAGTTCCCGGCGGTGGCGCTGCTCGGCGCCCGGCAGGTCGGCAAGACGACCCTGGCACGGCACCTCGTCGGCCTGCACCCGGAGGCCCACTACCTGGACCTCGAGCGGCCCTCCCACCGGGTCCGGCTGGACGAGCCCGAGCTGTACCTCTCGGCCCACGCGCAGGAGCTGGTGGTGCTCGACGAGGTCCAGCGCGTGCCCGACCTCTTTCCGACGCTGCGCTCACTCATCGACGAGGACCGCAGCCCCGGCCCGCTTCCTGCTGTTGGGCTCGGCCACCCCCAAGCTGAGCCGCGGCTTCCACTTCGCTCGCCGCGACCTCGGTGACCCGGCCGCCCTGGTCGTCGTTCCCCAGGAGGTCTCCTACGCCCTGGCGCCGGGGGTGGACGTCGTCTCCCCGGCCGAGGCCATGCGCCGCGTCCGGGCCCTGGACGGAGGGGGTGGGGACTCCCCCCCACCGCGTTAGGCCTCCCCACCCCCCAGGAGGAGGTCATCCCATGCGTCTGACGCCTGCTCTGCTCGTCCCCGCCGCGCTGCTCACCTTCGCTGCCTGTGGCGAGAAGAAGGTCGAGGAGGGACCGCCACCTGTGGGCTGGGTCACCGAGGACGGCTGGGCCGCCTCCTGCTGGATGCCCGTCGACTACGACCACCTCGCCGAGACCGAGGGGACCACCGCCCGCCTCGAAGCCCGCCAGGAGGCCCTGGAGGCCATGGTGAGCCAGTGGAGCGGCGCCCGGGACGACGGCATCTCCTTCAAGTCCTCCGTCGTCGAGGACGTGGAGATCACCCTGCTCGGTCGCCCGGCCGAGATCGAGGAGGTCTCCCGCCGGAACGCCGACTTCTGCCGCAAGGCGATGGGGGCCGGCGTCTCCGAGGACGACGAGGTGCCGTCGACCGTCGGCGACACCTCCGAGTGGCGGAGCTGGCTCTCCGGCATCAGCGCTGTGCTCACCGAGGGCGAGTGCAACACGCCGCTCGACTACACGGTCTTCCACTACCTGGAGATCGGCGGTGGCTGGGAGCTCGAGATCCCGCTCTGCGAGGGAGACCGGGCCAACCTCCGCGCCACGGAGCGCGACAAGTACCGGATCGCAGATGACGGCCCATGGATCAACGCGGCGGGGGACCCTGACCAGCTCACCCTGGGGCTGGAGGGCTGGCCCTGCAACCAGGAGGGCTGCTACGCCGGCATGGTCATCGCCCGGTTCACGACCGACACCGGGATCGAGACCATCCTGCCCGTCGGTGTCCAGATGGTCTACACGGCGCCCGCCCATGGTGTGATCAGCGTGCGCATCAACGACACCACCTTCTACGACAACACCTGGTACCAGTCGGGCGGGATCATCGACCACACCGCGATCGAGATCAGCCCGGCCCAGTAGCTCCCGGATTCCCCCGCTTGGCCCGACGTTTCCGCTCCCTCCTCCTCAAGGTCTCCTTCAGCGCCCTGGTGCTGGTCGGGGTCTTCGGTGGTGCCGAGGCCCTGCTGGGCGCCATGGGCTGGCCGGAGAGCGACCCCGACGCCCAGTTCGCCCACGCCGACGTCTACTGGATCGAGGAGCCGAACCAGGACGAGGTGGCCGTCAGCCACCGCGAGACCCAGGGCAGCTTCACGGTCACCACCGACGAGCACGGGCTGCGGGTGCCGATCCACCTGGTCGACAAGCCCCAGGGCATCACCCGCATCATGACGATGGGGTGCTCCACCACCTACGGCTGGGGGGTCGATGACGCCGAGAGCTACCCGGCGCGGCTGGAGGCCCGCCTCCACCAGGATGGCTACCGCGCCACCGAGGTGATCAACGCCGGACAGCCCGGCTACACCTCCTTCCAGGGCCGCTGGCTCTGGGACACCGTCGCCCACCGCTACCAGCCCGACGTCGTGCTCCTCGGCTACGTGGTCCAGGACGCCCGCAAGGCCCAGTACTCCGACCTCTCCCAGGCCCTGCAGACCGGCAGCTCCGAGTTCCTGAAGCACAACGTGCTCTACAAGTGGCGGCTCTACCTGCTGCTCAAGTCCCTGCGGGACCGCAGCGCCGTCCGCACCAAGGAGCGCCCCGAGGACGGCGACGAGGGCGTGCACCGGGTGAGCGACACCGAGTTCATGGACAACCTGCGGTCCCTGCGCGCCGCCATCGAAGGCACCGGCGCGACGCTGGTCCACTTCGGCTACCCCCTGGAGCGTGTCGGCTACACGCGGCTCCACCGCGAGATCCTGCGGGCCGAGGCCGAGGCCAGGGGCCTGCTGCACTTCGATCCGAGCGCCGCGATCGAGGAGCGGTCGCGGCTCGAAGAGCTCTACTTCCGCACCGACAAGGGCCACGCCAACGCCGCGGGCAACGACTACATCGCCCAGCTTGTGCTCCAATTCCTCGAAGGCACCGGGCTGTTGCCGCCCAAGGGGAGCCAACCTCGATGACCGACACCGTGCGCGACGCCGCCATCGTGCTGCTGACGCTGAACGAGATCGACGGCCTGCGGCAGCTCTGGGACGGCGTGCCCGTCGACCGCTTCCGGGAGACGGTGGCCGTCGACGGCGGCTCGACCGACGGCACCCGGGAGTTCCTCGCCGAGCGGGGCATCCCGATCCTGGACCAGTCCATCCCGGGTCGTGGGGTCGCCTTCCGCGTCGCCGCCGACGCCTGCCACGCCGAGCGCCTGATCTTCTACAGCCCCGACGGCAACGAGGACCCCGCCGACATCGAGCGCCTCGACGACCTGCTGCTCCAGGGAGCCCGGGTGGCGATCGCCAGCCGGTTCGCCGAGGGCTCCACCAACGAAGAGGACGTCGGCCTCTTCCGGCCCCGGGCCTGGGTCAACCGGACCCTCACCTGGATCGCCAACACGCTGTTCAACGAGGGCGCCTACGTCACCGACACCATCAACGGGTTCCGCGCCTTGCGCCGAGAGGACCTCCTGGCCCTCGACACCTCGGTGAAGCGCTTTCCCATCGAGTACCAGATCAGCATCCGCGCCATGCGGCGGGGCTGGCCCATCGCCGAGCTGGCCACCGAGGAGGGCCAGCGGGCGGGCGGGGAGTCCAAGGCGATCTCCTGGCCGGTCGGCAAGGACCACCTCAAGGTGCTCCTGAGCGAGCTCCCCGGGGCCAGGCCGCTCCGCTAGGAGTTGCACCGGGTCCGCTGATCGGCGAGGCTTCCAGGCATGTCCGACCGCATGGCGCAGGTACGTACCCTGATCGAGGCCGAGATGGCCGGGCTCCCCGTGGAGCGCCACGACCCGGCCCAGGGCCTGCCGCTGCAGGTCATCGGCTTCGGTGCCGACGAGGTCAACGCCGCCGTCGAGGCCCTGGTCACCACCTGGGTGACCATGGGTGCCCGGGTCAAGGCCTTCGAGGAGGCCTTCGCCGCCTGGGTGGGGACCCGGCACGCGGTGATGGTCAACTCCGGCTCCTCGGCCAACCTCGTGGCCCTGGCGGCCCTGGTCCACGCCGGGCGCCTCTCTCCCGGCGACGAGGTCCTGGTGCCCGCCGTGGCCTGGTCCACGAGCCTCTTCCCGGTGGCCCAGTGTGGGCTCGTGCCGGTGCTGGTCGACGTGCACCCGGACACCCTCTGCCTCGACGTGGAGGCCGCCAGCGAAGCCATCAGCTCCCGGACCCGGGGCGTGGTGGCGGTGCACCTGCTCGGGCAGCCGGCCGACGTGAAGGCCCTCGAAGACCTCGACCTCGTGGTCCTGGAGGACACCTGCGCCGCCCACGGCGCCCGGATCGGCGCCTCCCGCTGTGGCAGCCTCGGTGCCGTCGGCACCTTCAGCTTCTTCTTCAGCCACCACATCACCACCATCGAGGGCGGCATCGTGGTCACCGACGACCACGAGGTGGCAGAGGCCGCCCGGGCCCTGCGGGCCCACGGCTGGATCCGGGAGCTGGACGGTCGAGAGGCGATCGCCGCCGCCTACCCGCAGATCGACGAGCGCTTCCTGTTCACCGCGGCGGGCTGGAACCTGCGTCCCACCGAGGTCGCCGGCGCCTTCGGGCTGCGCCAGCTCCAGCGGCTCGACGACTGGGTGGAGCGTCGACGGGCCAACCACCGGGCCTGGTGCGAGGCCTTGGGGGAGCTACCTCACCTGACGGTCTACCCGGAGCGCCCGGGCACCACCCACGCTGCCTTCGCCTTCCCCCTCGTCCTCGACGAGGGCGCCCCGATGGATCGGGCCACGCTGATGGCCCACCTCGAGTCGCGGCGCATCGCGACCCGCCCGATCTCCGGCTCCAACCTCGCCCGCCAGCCGGCCTTTGCCCGGGTCCCGGACGCCCGCGTGCACGGCGAGCTCGAGGTGGCCGACACGGTCCACACCCACGGGCTCTTCGTGGGCAACAGCCATGCCTTCCACGAAGGCCACACCGCCCTCCTTCAGAACACCCTGCGAGAGATCCTCTGATGACCCCTTCTCCCGACAGAGCCGGCCACCGGGTGGTCGTCACCGGTGGTGCTGGCTTCTTCGGCTCCGTCGTCCTCCGTCGACTGCTGGCCGCTGGCTACACCGTCCACTGCATCGACAGCCTGATGTACGGACCCGGACCGCTGATGGAGCTCTTCGTCAGCGATCGCTTCACCTTCACCCGGGGAGACGTCCGGGACGCGGAGCTGCTGAAGCGGGAGCTGGACGGGGCGAACACGGTGATCCACCTCGCGGCGCTGGTGGGCTACCCGCTGTGCAAGAAGATGCCCGAGGAGGCGGTCGCGGTGAACCTCGGCGGGACCCGCAACGTGCTGGACGCGATCGACCCGGCCACGCGGCTCATCTACGCCAGCACCGGCTCCAACTACGGCGAGGTCGTCGGGATCTGCACCGAGGACACGCCGCTGAACCCGCTGTCGATCTACGGCGAGACCAAGACCGAGTCCGAGTTCCTCACCATGGCTCGGCCCAACAGCCTCTCGTTCCGGTTCGCCACGGCCTTCGGGCTCGGTCCACGGCTGCGGCTGGACCTGATGATCAACGACTTCACCTACCAGGCCCTCGTCCAGAACTACCTGCTGGTCTACGAGAAGCACTTCCGTCGCACCTTCATCCACGTCGCCGACATGGCGGACTGCGTGCTCTTCGTCATGCACCGCTGGGCCCAGATGAAGAACGAGACCTACAACGTGGGCCACGAGTCGATGAACTACACCAAGGAGGACGTGGTCCACATCCTCCAGGAGAAGCTGAAGTTCTACGTCCACTTCGCCGAAGTCGGCACCGACGCCGACAAGCGGGACTACGAGGTCAGCTACGCCAAGATCGGTGCCCACGGCTACCGCACCTCGATCGACATCCACCGCGGCATCGACGAGCTGATCAACGGGTTGAGGCTCCTCGAAGTCCGCAAGCCCTTCTCCAACGTCTGATCGGGTCGACTCGGAGACCGTCGTGAAGCCTCTCGCGAATCCCGCCATCTGGAGTGGCCGCCGGGTCCTCGTGACGGGAGGACGGGGCTTCCTGGGGTCGTTCGTGGTCGAGCGCCTCCAGCAGGCCGGAGCCGAGGTCGGGGCCCCCCGCTCGGCGGACTACGATCTGCGGGACCCCGACGCCTGCGGGCGGTTGATGGCCACCCTTCGCCCCCAGATCGTCATCCACTGCGCCGTCGATGGCGGCGGCATCGGCTACATGCGCGAGCACCCGGCCAGCGTGTACCGCAACAACACGCTGATGAACACGCACCTGATCCACGCCTGCTGGGAGGCCGACGTGGAGCGCTTCTGTGGGGTGTCCTCGGTCTGCGTCTACCCGCGGGACGCCCCCGTGCCGATGCGCGAGCAGGACGTCTGGACCGGCTACCCCGAGCCCACCAACGCGACCTATGGCCTGTCGAAGCGCATGATGGTGGAGCAGGGCAAGGCCTATGCCCAGCAGTACGGCTTCCGCTGCTGCTTCCCGATGCCGGTGAACCTCTACGGTCCCCGGGACGACTTCGAGCCCAGCCGCTCCCACGTGGTGCCGGCGCTGATCCGGAAGTGCCTGGAGGCCCGGGAGCAGGGGCTGGACCACGTCGTGGCCTGGGGCACGGGCAAGGCGACCCGCGAGCTGCTCTACGTGGAGGACTGCGCGGATGCCGTCGTGTTGATGGCCGAGCGGGTCGACGACCCGGAGCCGATCAACCTCGGCACCGGGGTGGAGACCAGCGTGCGGGAGCTCGTGGAGACCGTGGCCGGGGCCTGTGACTACCGGGGCGAGATCCGTTGGGACACCACCAGGCCCGACGGTCAGCCCCGCAAGTGCCTCGACGTGTCGCGGGCCCGTGAGCGCTTCGGCTGGGAGGCCCGGGTGGACCTGGCGGAGGGGCTGCAGCGCACCGTCGAGTGGGTCCTGGAGACGGGTCTGTGAGGAGGCCAACCCTGCTGGTGGCCGCCTGCCTGCTGTCCTCCGGGTGCCTGGAGCCGGTCAGCGGGACGTCGGTGCCGCTGGACGAGCGCTTCACCTCGGGGGCGCCGGAGGGGGGGCTGGACGGGGGCTCCGGGGGCGGCGACACGACGCCCTTCGCCGGGCTCGAGGGACCCACCGTGGTGCTGTCGGGGACGGTGGTGTCCGAGGTCCGGGCCCAGGTCGACCTGGACTTCCGGGTCCGCGACGAGGACGCCCCCGGAGGCCGTCGCAACCTCGGCAAGCTGGCGCTGCCCGAGCCGGGGGAGTTCCAGGTGGAGCCTCCAGCGGGGCTCGGGGAGCTGCTGATCGAGGTCTTTCAGGACCTCGCAGGCGATGGACCCAGCGAGGAGGATCCCTACGGGTGGGTCCAGGTGACGGTGGGCCAGTCGGCGGTGACCGACCTCGAGGTGCTGCTGGTCGCCGGCGGGCTCGTGACCGCCCGCGAGGAGCTCGCCTCCTCGAGAGGAGGCCTGGCCTGGAAGGACCACGCGGGCGAGTGGGTGAGCGTCACGGTCCAGGCCCAGTCCGACCGGTCCCTCCCCATCGACCTCGACCTGCGGCATGGCGTGACCGGCCAGGCGCTGGGCAAGCTGATGCTCCAGCAGCCCGGCGAGCTCAGCTTCGAGGCTCCCTCCGGCTACGGCCCCCTCCGTCTCCAGGCCTTCCAGGACCTCGACGACGACGGACCGACCGACGGAGACCCCTTCGACTGGACCGACATCGACGTGGCCGGGGCCGACCTGACCGACATCCTGCTCACCCTGGAGGTGGGCCGCAAGCTGGAGCTGGCGGCCGAGCTGGGACACAGCGAGCAGCCGGCCGGCGATCCCGCCGGTGAGGGGGAGGGGGACACCCAGCCACCGGACCGGAAGCTCTTCCCCGACCACGAGGGACCCCGCGTCGTCCTCTCGGGCACCGTGACCGCTTCGGACGCCATCCCGCTGGACCTGGACCTCCGGCTGGTGGATCCCGAGGCACCGGGGGGCAACGTCTACGGGGGCAAGGTCCCCCTGGAGCGGCCGGGGGACTTCTCCTTCGAGGTCCCGGCCGAGCTCGGCGGCCTCTCCATCCAGGCCTTCCAGGACCAGACCGGCGACGGACCCACGGACGACGACCCGTTCGGCTTCGTCGAGCTGGTGGTCGGGACCAGCGACGTCTCCGGGCTCTCGATCGAGGCGGTCGTGGGGGGCAAGGAGGCCCTGGCGGCCCAGATGGGCCACGACGGTGGCGTGGAGCACGACGACCAGCCCCGGGAGCCGGCCCTCTTCGGAGACCACGCAGGGCCCTGGACGACCCTGTCCGGGTCCCTCACGGGGGCCGCCGAGGGACAGCTCGCCGTCGACGTACGGGTCCCCGATCCAGAGGCCCAGGGCGGAAACCGCCAGATCGGCAAGACCTACGTGGACGCCGGCACGAGCTGGTCGCTGAAGGTCCCTCGGGGCGTGGGCACGCTGATCCTCGAGGTGTTCCAGGACACCGCGGGCGACGGGCCCAGCTCCAGCGATCCCTTCGCCACCGCGACCGTGAAGGTCGGTGACACCGCGACCCTCACCGTCGACCTGGCGCTGGTGGTCGGTGCCCGGGGGCAGCCGTCCGGTGGTGGAGGTGGGGTCCCTGGTCAGCCTGCACCCCCTTCGGGGGGCGGGACCGTCTTCAGCGACCTGGGCAGCTCGCCGGTGACCCTGACGGGGGAGATCGTGCTCGGAGAGGGGGTCGCGGACGCCATCGGGTCTTCCCAGATCGACCTCGACGTGTTCGGGCAGGACGCCGGGTCCGAGGCCGGCCGGACCTTCCTCGGCAAGCTCAAGCTGGAGGCCGGGACCTTCCGCTTCAAGGCCCCGGAGGGTGTCGGCGACCTGGAGCTGGAGGCCTACGTGGATCTCGACGCGGACGGTCCCACCCCGGGCGATCCCTTCGGCGTCGCCACGCCGAGCCCGATCCGCGTCGAGGACGAGGACATCCCCGGCATCCGCATCGAGATGCAGCTCACGAGCGCGAGCACGCTGGACGACTGACGACTTCCCGCGGATCACCCCTCTCGATCCGGGCCGCCGAAGCCGCCTACCTGGGAGACGCTCGTCCGCTGGCCGTCTGATCGGCTCGCGCTGGAGGCCCCGATGCGTACCTCTTCGTTGCTCCCGATTCTCGCCCTGACCGCGTTCGCGACCGTCGGCCTGGAGTGTCAGGACCTGAGCGAGCTCACCCCCGACTCCGGGGGTGGGGACACCGGCCTGACCGAGCTGGACGACACGGGGCTTCCGAGCAGCGTCTTCCGCGGGACCATCACCGGGATGGTCTACGTCCAGCTCTACGCCATCGACGACGACGACGAGTACATCTACAAGGACTGGTCGGTGTGGGACGGCGTCTTCCCGTTCGGTGCCATCTGGGTCTATGCCTTCGACACGGACGAGCTCTCCGGCGAGGAGGTGTACTACGCCAACCAGTCCATCCTGAGTCCCTCCATCGCCGGCGACCCCTACCGACTGAGCTTCTCGGCGGCGGTCGACGAGGTCCGGGTCGGCGCCCAGCTCGACTACCACGGCGACCGGGTGATGGGCTCGACGGACCCGATCGGCGTCTACCCCGACGCGGTGGACGTCAACGGAGGCACGGGCACGGCCAGTGTCGACGTCACCATCCTCGCCTACTGGAACCAGGCCGACGCCGGTTCGTGGGGGGACGGCGGTGGCGGTGGCGGCGGTGGGCGGCGGTGGTGGCGGTGGTGGCGGTGGCGGCGGCGGAGACGGCGGTGGCGGCGACGTCG